>NZ_JBBHKA010000001.1:3521390-3841517 GCF_037572775.1 Ramlibacter sp. PS4R-6
CTTCCACGCGCTCGACCTGCACCTCGCCTTCGTAGGCGTGCCAGATGCGCGCGCTGGACATGCCGCCGCCGATCGAGGACACGACGAAGGTGCCGACGTAGCTGCGGATCTTCGAGGCCTCGTGCATGCGCACCAGCCATTCGCTCACCGTGCGGTCCTTCAGCTGCGCCGACGCCGGGGGCGCGGGCTGCGCATTCACGAAGCCGAAACCGAAACCGAGCCCGACGGCGACGAGGCCGCGTGCGAAGCTGCGTTTGGTGGGAAGCGTCGTCGGCATGGACGGCGGGTCAGCGCGCGGGCGTGTCGAAGGTGGCGTTGCGCAGGTAGCCCGCGGGCGCCACGAGGGTCGCACCGCCGAGCTGGCGGTGGGCCGCCATGAACTCGTCCAGGCGCGGGTCGCGGATCATCACGCCGCGTTCGGAGCTGGTGAGCACCGTGCCGCCCGCCGCGCGCGACGCGGCCAGCTGCGCGCCCTCCTGCCGGCCCGGCGCCGTGCCGATGAGCGTCCAGGCAATCGCCGAAACGGCGGCGAACGACGCGGCGCCCGCCACGACCTTCCAGCGGAAACTGCCGTCGTTCGCGGCCTCCGTAGCGCGCGGCGCCGCGGCAACCAGCGCAGCCGCCTGGAAGGCGGCGGCAGGTTCCTCGCGCAGGCGCTCCTGCAGGCGGGCCAGGAAGCCGTCCGATGGCGCGCAGTGCGCCAGGTCGCTGGAGCGCAGCACGTCCCCGATCAGGTGGTACGCATGCCATGCCTCGCGCGCGGCCTCGTCCGTGCTCGCGATCTCGACCCCGCGGGCGAACGCCTCGCCGGCCAGTTGCCCATCGGCCAGTGCCGACACCATCTCGCGCTTGTCCATGTTCTCCATATCCGCCAACTCCGTGCTTCCGCCTTGTTCTGACTACCAGCGTTTGCCCGACTGGTTCTCCAGCAGGGGCTTGACCTTGGCCGAGATCGCCTCGCGCGCCCGGAAAATCCGCGAGCGCACCGTGCCGATCGGGCAATTCATCACTTCCGCGATCTCTTCGTAGCTCAGGCCCTCGATCTCGCGCAGGGTGACCGCCTGCCGCAGTTCCTCGGGCAGCGCCTCCATGGCCGAGTTGACCGTGGCGGCGATTTCCTTGGCGGCGAGCACCGTTTCGGGTGTCTCCGCGCTGGTTAGTTCGTTCTCCACGCCGGAAGTTTCATCGTCGTCGTCGCCCCCGCCCCTCAGGGCCGATTCGGAGACGGTGGGGTCCCGCTTGAGGTCCACCAGGGCCTTCTTGGCCGTGTTGACGGCGATCCGGTACAGCCACGTGTAGAACTGGGCATCGCCGCGGAACTGGGCCAGGGCCCGGTAGGCACGGATGAAGGTTTCCTGGGCGATGTCCTGGACCAGGTCCTGGTCGCGCACCATGCGGCCGATCAGGCGCTCGATGCGGCGCTGGTACTTGATCACCAGCAGCTCGAAGGCGCGCTGGTCGCCTGCCACCGTGCGCTGCACCAGCATCAGGTCGGTCGGCGCGGGCGCGGGCGTCGCTGCGGGAGGCGTTCTCGTCATGGGGGAACGCGCGAATATACGGCACGGCGCAGGTCGTCCCAGGTCGCGGGCTGCGCGCGCCTCTCGGCCCACAGCCAGCGCACCGGCCCCGACTCCGGGCGCCAGCGCAGCAGCAGGACTTGCTGGAGATCGAGGACGGGTTCGGGCATGCCCCCTTCAGCTTGGGGCGAAGCCGCCCAACTCCAGCCCTCGCCGTTCCACGCCAGCGTGCCCTGCGGCGAGCGCTGCCAGGAGCGCCAGGCGACCAGCCCCGCGGCGGCGAGCACGCAGCCGGCGCCGGCGAGCCGTGCGGGCGACGCCTGCACCTGCGCCGACCACAGCGCCACGCCAGCGGCGGCCAGCAGCCAGGCGCATGCGCAGGCCATGGCCGCAAAACGCGAACGCCCCACCGGATGGCTCACCGATGGGGCGCCGTGCATCGAATCGAAGGCTTACTGGAAGCGCTTGAACACCAGCGTGCCGTTGGTGCCGCCGAAGCCGAAGTTGTTCTTGAGCGCGTAGTCGATCTTCACGTCCCGCGCGGTGTTGGCGCAGTAGTCCAGGTCGCACTCCGGGTCCTGGTTGAAGATGTTGATGGTGGGCGGGCTCTTCTGGTGGTGGACGGCGAGCACCGTGAACACCGACTCGATGCCGCCCGCGCCGCCCAGCAGGTGGCCCGTCATGGACTTCGTGGAATTCACCACGAGCTTCTTCGCCGCGTCGGCGCCGAAGGCCGCCTTGATGGCGTTGGTCTCGTTGATGTCGCCCAGCGGCGTGGAGGTGCCATGCGCGTTGAGGTAGTGGACCTGGTCCGGGTTGACACCGGCGTTGCGCATGGCGTTGACCATCGAGCGGCGCGGGCCGTCGACGTCGGGGGCGGTCATGTGGTACGCATCGCCGCTCATGCCGAAGCCGACGAGCTCCGCGTAGATCTTCGCGCCGCGGGCCTTGGCGTGCTCGAGCTCCTCGAGCACCATCACGCCGCCGCCTTCGCCCAGCACGAAGCCGTCGCGGTCCTTGTCCCAGGGGCGGGAGGCCGTCTTGGGGTCGTCATTGCGCGTCGAGAGCGCGCGCGCCGCGGCGAAGCCGCCGATGCCCAAAGGCGAGACGGTCGATTCGGCGCCGCCCGCCACCATCACGTCGGCGTCGCCGCATTCGATGAGGCGCGCGCCCAGCCCGATCGCGTGCAGGCCGGTCGTGCAGGCCGTGACCACGGACAGGTTCGGGCCCTTGAAGCCGTACTTGATCGACACGTGCCCCGAGATCATGTTGATGATCGAGGCGGGCACGAAGAAGGGGGAGATGCGGCGCGGGCCGCGGTTCACGAGTTCGGCGTGGGTCTCTTCGATCATCGGCAGGCCGCCGATGCCCGCGCCCACGTTGCAGCCGATGCGCTCCGCCAGCTCGGGCTTGAGCGCGTCGCCCGTCGGCAGGCCGCTGTCGGCCACGGCCTGGAACGAGGCCGCCAGCCCGAGGTGGATGAAGCGGTCCATGTGGCGCGCTTCCTTCTCGGGAATGTAGTCGGCGACGTTGAAGCCCTTGACCTCGCCGGCGAACTTGCAGGCGAAGTTGGCCGCGTCGAACTGCGTGATGAAGTCGATGCCCGGCTTGCCGGCGAGCAGGTTGGACCAGCTCTCGGCGACGGTGTTGCCCACCGGGCTCACGCAGCCCAGTCCCGTGACGACGACGCGGCGGCGAACCATGAGCGGGATCAGGCCTTCTGGTGGGCGTTGGCGTAATCGATGGCGTTCTGCACCGTCGTGATCTTCTCGGCGTCCTCGTCCGGGATCTCGATGCCGAACTCGTCCTCGAGCGCCATCACGAGTTCCACGGTGTCGAGGGAGTCGGCGCCGAGGTCGGCCACGAAGGACTTTTCGTTGGTGACCTGGGACTCCTCCACGCCGAGCTGCTCGGCGATGATTTTCTTGACACGTGCTTCGATATCGCTCATTGGGTTCCCTCTGGCGGGTTGTGAATGAATCGGCAATTCTAGCTTTTGGCGGGTGGCCGGCCCCGTAGGCCGGCCACCCGGCCGCTCAGGCCATGAACATGCCGCCGTTGACGTGGATTTCCTGGCCGGTGATGTAGCCCGCCTGGGGCGAAGCCACAAAGGCAACGGCCTGGGCAATGTCGGCGGGCTTGCCCAGGTGGCCCAGCGGGATCTGGCCCAGCAATGCCTTCTGCTGCTCTTCCGGCAGGGCGGACGTCATGTCCGTCTCGATGAAGCCGGGGGCGATGCAATTGACCGTGATGCCGCGGCTTCCCAGCTCCCGGGCCAGCGCGCGGGTCATGCCGGCAACGCCTGCCTTGGCGGCGGCGTAATTGGCCTGCCCGGGGTTGCCGGATGCGCCGACGACCGACGTGATGTTCACGATGCGGCCATAGCGCTGCTTCATCATCGTGCGCATCACGGCGCGGCTCATCCGGAAGACAGCCTTGAGGTTGGTGTCCAGCACCGCGTCCCAGTCCTCGTCCTTCAGGCGCATGGCGAGCATGTCGCGCGTGATGCCGGCGTTGTTCACCAGGACCTGCAGGGCCCCGTGCTCCTTGACGACGGAGTCGACCAGGGCTTCGGCGGCCTGGGCATCGTTCACGTCAAGGACCGCGCCCTTGCTGCCCGCGAAGGCGGCGAGCGCCTGCGTGACCCTGGCCGCGCCGTCGGCGGAGGTCGCCGTGCCGATGACCTTCATGCCGCGTTGGGCGAGTTCGTGCGCGATCGCCGCGCCGATGCCGCGCGAGGCGCCGGTGACCAGGGCCACCTGCCCTTCGAATTTGGTGTTCATGCGAGCGCCCCTTTCGCCTCGGCGAGCGTCGCCGGGTCGAACATCGCCATGCCGGTGAGTTCGGCGTCGATGCGCTTGGCCATGCCGGCCAGCACCTTGCCGGGGCCGCACTCGACGATCGTCGTGACGCCGCGCGACTTGATCGCCTGCACGCACTCGACCCAGCGCACCGGGCCGAAGGCCTGCTCGTACAGGGCGGCGCGGATGCGGTCGGGATCGGATTCCGCCTTCACCTCGATGTTGTTCACCACCGGGATGCGCGGGGACGCGAATGTCGTCTCGGCCAGCTTCACCTTCAGCTTTTCGGCGGCGGGCTTCATCAGGCTGGAATGGAACGGGGCGGACACGGGCAGTGGCAACGCGCGCTTCGCGCCCATGGCCTTCAGCAGCTCGCAGGCCTTGTCGACGCCGGCCTTGCTGCCGGCGATGACGGTCTGAGCGGGGTCGTTGAAGTTCACGGCCTCGACCACTTCGCCCGAGGACTGGCGCTGCGCCTCGGCGCAGCCCTCGATCACCTTCTGCGGATCGAGGCCGAGGATGGCGGCCATCGCGCCGGTCCCCACGGGCACGGCTTCCTGCATGGCGCGGGCGCGGAAGCGCACAAGCGGCGCGGCATCGGCCAGCGCCAGCGCCCCGGCGCACACCAGCGCGGAGTACTCGCCCAGCGAGTGGCCCGCCATCACCGCCGGGTCGGCGCCGCCCTCGGCCTTCCAGACTCGGAAGGCCGCGACGCCCGCGACCAGCATCACGGGCTGCGTGTTGGTGGTGAGTGCCAGCGACTCCTTCGGGCCTTCCTTGATCAGGCGGCCGACGTCCTCGCCGAGTGCGTCGGAAGCTTCGCGCAGGGTCGCCGCGACCTCCGGATGGCCGCCCCATGCGTCGAGCATGCCGACCGACTGCGATCCCTGCCCGGGAAAGACAAATGCGAACGGTTTCATGGTGTTCTTCTAGAAATCGAGGAGGACCGCGCCCCAGGTGAAGCCGCCGCCGACGCCTTCGAGCATCAGCGTATCGCCCTTCTTCACCTTGCCGCTGCGCACCGCGGCGTCCAGTGCCAGCGGGATGGAGGCCGCCGACGTGTTGCCGTGCTCGTCCACCGTGACGACCAGCTTGGCCAGGGGCAGTTTCAGCTTCTTGGCCGTGCCTTGCATGATGCGGATGTTGGCCTGGTGCGGGATGAGCCAGTCGATGTCGGCGTCGGTGCGGCCGGCCTTGGCGAGCGTGGCGCGCGCGGCGTCCTCGAGCACGCCCACGGCGAGCTTGAACACCGCCTGCCCGTCCATCTTGAGCAGCGGGTCGCCGAGCACCTGCCCGCCCGAGACGGTGCCGGGCACGCACAGGATGCCCACGTGCTTGCCGTCGGCATGCAGGTCGCTCGCGAGGATGCCCGGCGTGTCGGAAGCTTCGAGCACCACGGCGCCGGCGCCGTCGCCGAACAGCACGCAGGTCGTGCGGTCGTTGAAGTCGAGGATGCGCGAGAACACTTCGGCGCCCACCACGAGCGCCTTGCTGGCGGCCCCGGTTCGGATCATCGAATCGGCCACCGTCAGCGCGTAGACGAAGCCGCTGCACACGGCCTGCACGTCGAAAGCCGCGCAGCCCGCGATGCCCAGCTTGTTCTGCATGATGCAGGCGGCCGAGGGGAAGATCATGTCCGGCGTGGACGTCGCGACGATGATCAGGTCGATCTGTTCGGGCTTCAGGCCCGCCGCCTCCAGCGCGTGGCGCGCGGCATGCGCGCCGAGGTCGCTGGTGTTGACGCCTTCGTCGGCGAAGTGGCGGGCGCGGATACCGGTGCGCTCGATGATCCACTGGTCGGAGGTCTCGATGCCCTTGGCCGCGAGCTGCGCCGCGAGGTCGTCGTTCGTCACGCGGCGCGGCGGCAGGTAGCTGCCGGTGCCGGTGATGCGGGAGTATCGGTTCATGGGACTAGGGCGGCGTCGGCGGATTGGGCGTCGCCGTCGCCGGCGGCGAGCAGCGGACGCGCGTGGGCGATACGGGCCTGGACGCGCTCGAGCAGGTTGTTCCGGGCCGCATCATACGCGCGCACCAGCGCCTGTTCGAAGGCGAAGGCATCGGCGGAGCCGTGGCTCTTGAACACCAGGCCGCGCAGGCCCAGCAGCGCGGCGCCGTTGTAGCGGCGGTAGTCGACGCGGTTCTTGAAGGCCGTGAGCACCGGCAGCGCGACGAGCGCCGCCAACTTGGTCAGGGGGTTGCGCGAGAACTCCTCCTTCAGGAAGCCGCCGATCATCGACGCGAGGCCCTCGCTGGTCTTCAGGGCCACGTTGCCCACGAAGCCATCGCACACCACGATGTCCGTCGTGCCCTTGAAGATGTCGTTGCCTTCCACGTTGCCGTGGAAATTGAGGTCGCCGCTGGCGGCCGCGGAGCGCAGCAGCTCGCCCGCGCGCTTGATCACCTCGCTGCCCTTGATCACTTCCTCGCCGATGTTCAGGAGCCCGACGGAAGGCGCATCGACGTGCTTGAGCGCCGACACCAGGGCCGATCCCATCACGGCGAACTGCAGCAGGTGCTGCTCGGTGCAATCGACGTTGGCGCCGAGGTCCAGCACCGTGGTGGCGCCGCCCTTGGCGTTGGGCAGCGGGTAGGCGATGGCCGGGCGGTCGATGCCTTCGACGGTCTTGAGCAGGTAGCGCGCCAGCGCCATCAGCGCGCCGGTGTTGCCCGCGGAGACCGCGGCCTGCGCGCTGCCATCCTTGACCTGCTGGATGGCGATGCGCATCGACGAATCCTTCTTCTTGCGCAGCGCGACCTCGACCGGGTCGTCCATGGCCACCACTTCGGCCGCGGCGACCACGCGGCCGCGCGGATGGTTCCACGCCGACAGCGCGTCGGGACGGCCGACGAGCAGCAGCTGCGCATCGGGTTCGCGATCGAGGAAGTGCCGGCAAGCCGCGAGCGTGACGCCCGGGCCGTGGTCGCCCCCCATGCAATCGACGGCAAGTGTCGTCGTCATGAAACTGGACTGTACCGCTTGCGGGAAAACCAAAACAAAGGCCCGCGCGCGGCGGGCCTCTTCATCGCCTGGTGGCCGAAGCTCAGGCGTCGTTCTTGGTCTTGACGACCTTGCGGCCACGGTAGAAGCCGCTGGGGCTCACGTGGTGGCGCAGGTGCGTCTCGCCCGTGGTGGGCTCGATGGCGATGCCGGGCACCGTCAGCGCGTTGTGCGAGCGGTGCATGCCGCGCTTGGACGGCGACTTCTTGTTCTGCTGGACGGCCATGGTGGGCTCCTGGTCTGGTGGCCCCGCGCATGGCGCGAGGCGGTGAATACGGTGGAAGGCGCGGGGCCGGGGCCCTTCACGCGCGAAGCCTGCGATTATAGCCGAAGGCGGCGGATCGGCCCCGCGGCGCTCATCCGCCCGTCTTGGGGCCCTTCAGCTGCCCCAGCACGGCGAAGGGGTTCTCGTGGCGGGCCGACGAGCCCTCGAAGCCCTCGTCCTCCACGACCAGGTGAACCGGCGGGCAGGTCTCGTGGCGCGGGGCCAGCGGCATTTCCATCAGGAGTTCGTCCTCGACCAGCCCGGTCAGGTCGAGCGAGGCGGTGAGCGCCAGCACGTCCTCCTCCGACTCGTCGTCCTGCGCCGCGGCGGTCTGCTCGTCGGCCACGAAGCGGAAGGAGCGCTCCACCGCCACGGGCACCTCCACGGGGCCCAGGCAGCGCTGGCAGGTGAGCGACAGCTGCGTACCCGCCTTCAGGTGCAGCCAGACCTCGGGCGCGACGTGGAGCGGGTTGCGCACCTCGCCGGTGGCGCTCCACGTCACCGGCGTCTCCGCCCCGCGGCCGTGCGTTTCCGCGAGGAGCCGCTCGTGGCCGCGCAGGGGTTCCTGTCCCGTGATCGTGGCGCCTTCTTCCGCGAAAGATTTCACGTCGAGGCGCTTCGGGCTGAACGTCTTGGCCATGACGGTCAGTGTAAGAGAATCGCGGCATGCCGGAGACCTCATCCACGTCGCGCCGCATCGTGCTGGGCTCGAGCTCGCCGTACCGCCGCGAGTTGCTGTCGCGCCTGAAAGTGCCGTTCGACGTGGACCTGCCGGCGGTCGACGAGACGCCGCGCCCGGGCGAGACGCCGCGCGACATCGCGTGGCGCCTGGCCATCGAGAAGGCACGCGCGGTGGCGCGCAAGAACCCCGATGCCGCCGTGATCGGCTCCGACCAGGTCGCCGACCTCGACGGCGAACCGCTGGGCAAGCCCGGCACGCACGAGCGCGCGGTCGAGCAACTGCGGCGCATGCGCGGCCGCGTGGTGGTGTTCCAGACGGCGGTGGCCGTGGTGTGCGCGGCAACGGGTTTCGAGCAGGTCGACCTGGCGCCGGTGCGCGTCACGTTCCGCGACCTCACCGATGCGGAGATCGAGGCCTACCTGCAGGCCGAGAAGCCCTACGACTGCGCCGGCAGCGCACGCAGCGAAGGGCTGGGCATCGCGCTGCTCGAGCAGATCGACAACGACGACCCGAGCGCCCTCGTCGGCCTGCCGCTGATCCGCACCTGCCGCATGCTGCGCGCCGCCGGGGTGCGGTTGCTGTGACCGCGCCGCGCGGCCGCCTCTTCCTCGTCCCCGCGCCGCTCGATTTCGGGTGCGCGCAGCAGGCGCCGCTGCCCGACGTGCTCCCCGCGGGCACGATTGCGCGGGCCGCATCCCTCACGCACTGGATCTGCGAGAACGCGAAAACGGCGCGCGCCTACCTCAAGCGCGTCGGTGAGCTGCAGGCGCTCGCTGCGCCGCTGCGCGAACAGCAGATCACGGAGCTCCCGCGCGAGGTCCACAAGAAGGGCGATCACGACCCGGGCTTCGATGCGAAGCCGCTGCTCGCGGCCGCCCTGCAGGGCAACGACATCGGCTTGCTCAGCGAAGCCGGCATGCCGGCCGTTGCGGACCCGGGATCGTCGGTGGTGCGCGCGGCGCACGAACTCGGCGTCGCAGTGGTCCCGCTGGTGGGACCGGCGTCGGTGCTGCTCGCGCTCGCGGCGAGCGGATTGAACGGCCAGAACTTCGCGTTCGTCGGCTACGTGCCACAGGACAGCGGCGAGCGCGCGAAGCGCTTGCGCGAGCTCGAAGCGCTTGCGGTCAAGAGCGGCCAGACGCAGCTGTTCATCGAGACGCCTTACCGCAACCCGGCGCTGTGGCAAAGCCTGTGCGAATCGCTGAACCCGCGCACGCGGGTCGCTGTCGCCAGCGGCTTGACGCTTGCCGAGCCGGTGATCGCAAGCGCGCCCGTCGCGGATTGGCGCCAACGCGCGGTGCCGGTCACCGCGGACATCCCCGCGGTCTTCGCCATCGGGCGTTAGTGCACCGCCGGTAGCGCGCGCAAGGCGCGCACGGCGCCCTCGCCCATCGCCGCACCGAACTTCTTCGCGAGGCGTTCGGCCACGTTGTCGCGGCGCGTGTAGTCGACCAGCTCCTCGGCCTTGACCACTTCGCGCGCGACGAAGTCGAGGTTGCCCAGCTGGTCGGCCAGGCCCAGGTCCACGGCCTGCTGGCCGGTCCAGAACAGGCCGCTGAAGAGCTCCGGCGTTTCCTTCAGGCGCTTGCCCCGGCCGGCCTTCACCGCGTCGATGAACTGCTTGTGCACCTGGTTGAGCATCTGCTGCGCGAATTCGCGCTGCTTGTCGGTCTGCGGGCTGAACGGGTCGAGGAAGCCCTTGTTCTCGCCGGCGGTGAGCAGGCGGCGCTCCACGCCGAGCTTTTCCATGAGGCCGGTGAAACCGAAGCCGTCCATCAGCACGCCGATGCTGCCGACGATGCTGGCCTTGTCGACGAAGATGCGGTCGGTCGCCGCGGCGATGTAATACGCGGCGGACGCGCACGATTCCTCCACCACGGCGTAGACCGGCTTCTTGTACTTGGCCTTCAGGCGCTTGATCTCGTCGTTGATGATCCCCGCCTGCACCGGGCTGCCGCCGGGCGAGTTGATCAGCAGCACGATGCCTTGCGCGCCGGAATCCTCCATTGCACTGCGCATCGCGGCGACCACCGACTCGGCGCTCGCATCGGCGCCGGACGCGATCTCGCCCTTGATCTCGACCACCGCGGTGTGCGCGGCAGTCTTGTCGGCGCTGGGCGTGCTGCGGTGGGTCAGCGTCCACAGCAGGATCGCGAAGAACGCCAGCCAGGCCAGGCTGCGGATCGTCTTCCAGCGGCGAGCGGCGCGCTGTTCGGCGAGCGTGGCGAACATCAGGCGCTCGAAGGTCGCGCGCTCCCAGCCGGCCGGCGCCGAGGCAGCGGTGACGGGCGCCGCTGTCGGCGGCGGCGCTTCGGGCGGCGGGTTGCCGGTCGTGTAGTCGTCCATGTCCTAGCTCTCAGAACTCCACGGGTTGGAGGTTGTGGTCAGTATGCCAGTGCACCACGCCGTCGCGCTCCGACAGCGCGATCTTCACCAGGCCGCCGCGGCACGGTCCGCCCGCGCACTTGCCCGAGTCCGGCTCGTAAACCGCGCCGTGCGTGCCGCACAGCAGCCAGCGCCCGCTGTCGTCGAAGAACTGGTTGGGTTGCCAATCCAGTTCCATGGCGACGTGCGAGCACCGGTTGAGGTACGCATGGACCGTGCCTTCGTAACGCACCGCGAAGGCGCGGCAGGTCTGGCCGCCGTAAACGACGTCGAAGGGGACGGCGATGCCGCCGTCCACGAGCTCGGTGGAATTGCACAAGGGGATTTCGCGCGCGTCGCTCATGCGTTCTCCGCGAGCCAGCGATGCAGGTCACCCACCGAATGCGCCACGAACACGGGCTGGAGGGCATCGAACTCCGACGGCTCGTGCGCGCCGTAGCTCACCCCCACCGCCGCGCAGCCCGCGTTGACCGCCATCTGCAGGTCGTGCGTGGTGTCGCCGATCATCAGGGTCCGGTCAGGTTCGGTGCCGAACTCCCGCATCAGCTCGTGGAGCATGCGCGGGTGCGGCTTGCCAGCGGTCTCGTCCGCGGTGCGCGATCCGTCGAACACGCCGTGCAACTGCGACGACCGCAGCGCCTCGTCCAGGCCGCGCCGCGACTTTCCCGTCGCCACCGCCAGCCAGTGGTGCCGCCGCTTCAGCTCGCCCAGCATGGGCAACACGCCGTCGAACAGCACCAGGTCGTCCTGGTGCGCGTAATAGTGGTGCCGGTAACGCGCCCCGAGCTCGGGGTATTTGTCCTGCGGCACGTCGGGAGCAGCGTGCGCCAGCGCTTCCATCAGGCCCATGCCGATCACGTAAGCCGCCTCGCGGTCGCCGGGCACAGTGCCGCCGACGTCGGCCACGGCGCGCTGGATGCAGCGCACGATGATCTTCGTGGAATCGAACAGCGTGCCGTCCCAATCGAAGGCGATCAGGTCGAAGCGGCGCGGCCTAGGGGACATTCGCAAGGAACTTCTCGAGCTCGGGGGGCGGCGGCGCCGTCAGCTCGACGCGCTCGCCGCTCGCGGGATGCGTGAACTGTAACCGCCACGCGTGCAGGAACATGCGCTTGAGGCCTTCTTTCGCGAGCTGCTTGTTGAGGTCGAAGTCCCCGTACTTGTCGTCGCCGGCGATCGGGTGGCCCGCCGCCGCGAGGTGCACCCGAATCTGGTGCGTGCGGCCGGTCTTGATCGTCACCTCCAGCAGTGTGAACGCCTCGAACTTGCGCGCCACCTTCACCAGCGTGATCGCCCGCATGCCGTCGGGGTCGTCCTTGGCCACCACCTTCACGCGCCGCTCGCCGTCGGCCTGCAGGTACTTGTGCAGCGGCAGGTCGATCACCTTCTTGTTCGCCGGGTACTTGCCCACGACGAGCGCCAGGTAGGTCTTGCCCGTCTCGCGCTCGCGGAACTGGTCCTGCAGCTTCGTGAGGGCCGAGCGCTTCTTCGCGACCAGCAGCAGGCCCGAAGTCTCGCGGTCGAGCCGGTGCACCAGTTCCAGCAGCTTCGCCGTGGGCCGCGCCTGGCGCAATTGCTCGATCACGCCGAAGCTCACGCCGCTGCCGCCGTGCACGGCCACGCCGGCTGGCTTGTCGATCGCGATGAGGTGCTCGTCCTCGAACAGCACCGGGAAGTGGCGCGCAGGGGCGGGCCTGGCTTTCGGCTCGGATACGCGCACGGGCGGCAGGCGAACGACGTCGCCCTCTGCCACCCGGGTGTCGGCGCCCGCCCGCCCCTTGTTCACCCGCACCTCGCCGCTGCGGATGATCCGGTAGACATGCGTCTTGGGCACGCCCTTGAGCTGGCGGATGAGGTAGTTGTCCAGGCGCTGGCCGGCGGACTCCTCCCCCACTTCCAGCCATTTCACCTGCGCGTTGGCAGCCTCGGCCGGTGCGCCTATAATGCGTTTCACTGGCTTTGCGCCGTAAGTGGTTGATTTGGTTTGGAGTTTAGTCCACGCCTGCAGCCCGGGAGCAGCCGGAGGTCGATGCCGCCGTGGCAATCACGTCAATCGTGGGGTCGCGGCCATGGCCGACATTTCGAGACACCGATACGGAATACCAACCCGCGAGAAGTGAAAGCTCGCGGGCGGATCGAAGCGAGAACAACGTGCTCCTGGCTTTCATCATGGCCTGCTGGCAGTGGCTCACGAGCCCGCCGAAGGCCGCCGCATGGAACCCGGGCTACCCCCTGACACGCCCCGCCGTCGCAGCGCTTCCCGCCGCGCGGCCGCGTTTCGTCCCTCTCGCCCCCATCCACGTGCCCTGGCGCCTGCGTTCGAGCCCACCGCTCGCGTAAGCGCCCCCGCGGCAGTTCCCGTCGTTTCGAAGCGTCCGTCCGGCATCGTTGCCCCGCCATGGGGCTGTTGATGTATTGAGAAGAAGGTGACGCATGAAACGCATGCTCATTAACGCCACGCAGGCCGAAGAGCGCCGGCTGGCCATCGTCGACGGGCAGAAGCTCCTCGACTACGAGATCGAGATCGAAGGGCGCGAACAGCGCAAGGGCAACATCTACAAGGCCGTCGTCACGCGCGTCGAGCCGTCGCTGGAAGCCTGTTTCGTCGACTACGGCGAGGACCGCCACGGCTTCCTGCCATTCAAGGAAATCTCCAAGACCTACTTCCAGGGCAACACGCCGCCCTCGCAGGCCCGGATCAACGACGTGATCAAGGAAGGCCAGGAGATCGTCGTCCAGGTCGAGAAGGAAGAGCGCGGCAACAAGGGCGCGGCCCTCACCACGTTCATCTCGCTGGCCGGCCGCTACGTCGTGCTCATGCCGAACAACCCGCGCGGCGGCGGCGTGAGCCGCCGCATCGAGGGCGACGACCGGGCCGAGCTCAAGGAGAACATGGACCAGTTGGAGTACCCCAACGGCATGTCCATCATCGCGCGCACGGCCGGCATCGGCCGCAGCGCCGCCGAACTCCAGTGGGACCTGAACTACCTGCTCAAGCTGTGGACCGCCATCGACGGCGCGGCCAAGGGCGGCAAGGGCGCGTTCCTGATCTACCAGGAGTCGTCGCTGGTGATCCGCTGCATCCGGGATTACTTCAACCACGACATCGGCGACATCCTGATCGACACGGACGACATCTTCGACCAGGCGCACCAGTTCATGTCGCACGTCATGCCCGAGCATGCGGCGAAGGTGAAGCGCTACCGCGACGATGCCCCGCTGTTCTCGCGCTTCCAGATCGAGCACCAGATCGAATCGGCGTACGCCCGCGAGGTGAAGCTGCCCTCCGGCGGCGTCGTGGTGATCGACCACACCGAAGCGCTGGTGTCCATCGACGTCAACTCCGCCCGCGCCATCAAGGGCGGCGACATCGAGGAGACGGCCACGCGCACCAACCTCGAAGCCGCCGACGAAGTGGCCCGCCAGATGCGCCTGCGCGACCTGGGCGGCCTGATCGTCATCGACTTCATCGACATGGAAGAGTCGCGCAACCGCCGCGAGGTGGAGAACCGCCTGCGCGACGCCCTGCGCCAGGACCGTGCGCGCGTGCAGTTCGGCACGATCAGCAAGTTCGGGCTGATGGAGATGAGCCGCCAGCGCCTGCGCCCGGCGCTCTCCGAAGGCGCGTCCATCCCCTGCCCGCGCTGCGGCGGCCACGGCCACATCCGCGACACGGAAAGCTCCGCGCTGCAGATCCTGCGCGTGATCCAGGAAGAGTCGATGAAGGACGGCACCGCCGCCGTGCACGTTCAGGTGCCGGTGGAAGTCGCTTCGTTCCTGCTGAACGAGAAGCGCACCGAGATCGCCAAGATCGAGCTCAAGCAGCGCATCGGCGTGATCATGGTGCCCAACAAGACGCTGGAGACGCCGCACTACAAGCTCGAGCGCCTGAAGCACGACGACGCACGCCTGGACAACCTGCAGGCCAGCTACCACATGGCCGAGGACTTCGAGGAAACGACCGAGGTCACGCGCCGCACGCACGAGCGCACCAACAAGCAGGAGCCCATCATCAAGGGCGTGCTGCCCGATGCGCCGGCTCCCATGCCCGAGCCGAAGCCCGAGCCGCCGGTGCGCCAGCCGCAAGCCGCGAAGCCGCAGGCTCCCGTGGCCGCACGCGCACCCGCGCCGGCGCGCGCACCCGCAGCGCCGGCCGAAACCGGCTTCACGGCGTGGATCAAGGGCCTGTTCGGCATCGGCCCGGCGCCGGCACCCGCGCCCGTCCAGCCAGTGCAGCAAGCCAAGAAGGAAGAACGGCGCGACGGCCAGCGTGGCGAGCAGCGCGGCGATGGCCGCGGTGACCGCAACCGCCGGGGCGACCGCAACCGTCGCGGCGAGCGCGGCGACCGGGGCGACCGCGGCGACCAGCGCCAGGGCGAGCAGCGGCGCGACCGCGTGGCGGCCGAAGGTGCCGAAGGCCAGCAGCAACAGCGGGGCCGCGACGACCAGCAGCGGCGCGAACGGGGCGGCGAGCAGCCGCGCCGCGAGCGAGGCGAGCGAGGCGAGCGTGGCGAACGCGGTGAGCAGCGCGACAACCGCGAGCGCCAGCCGCAGCAGCGCGAGCCGCAACAGGCGGTGGGCGAGGTGCAAGGCGAACAGCGCGCGGAACGCGGCGATCGTGGCGATCGTGGCGAGCGCGGCGAAGGCCGGCGCGACCGCAACCGCGACCGCAGCCGGGGCGAGCGCGCCCCGCGCGACCAGCAGCCGCAGGACGCCGCCGCGAACGACGAGCAGCAGCAGCCGCTCGAGGGCATGGGCGCGGAAGCGCCGGTGCAGCAGCGCGAAGGCGGCGAAGGTGAAGAGCGCCGTGAGCGCCGGTCACGCGACCGCTATGGCCGCGACCGTCGCGAGCGCGGCCCGCGCGAGGAAGTCGCCGCCTCCAACGAGGGCGCGACGCCGCCGCAGGAAGAGCGCCGCCCGCGCTACCCGACGGGCTTCGTGTCCGACGAGGAAGCCACCTCGACGAACGAAGCGCCGGTGCAGCACGCAGCGCCCGAACAGGCGCGCGAACAGGCGCCCGTTCGGGCACCCGTCGCGGCCCCTGCGCCCGTCCATGCTCCCGCTACCAGCCGCGGGATGCCGAAAGCCAGGCCCTACAACCTGCCGGTCGACCAGCTCGCGCAGGTGGCCGAAGGCTCCGGCCTGCAATGGGTGAATTCGGATTCGGAAAAGGTCGCTGCCGTGCAGGCCGCGATGGCCGCCGAGCCCAAGCCCGTGCACGTGCCGCGCGAGCGCCCGCCGCTCATCGAGCTCGACGAGGGCCCGCTGGTGATGGTGGAGACGAAGCGCGACCTGCGCGGCCTGCAGCTGCCGTTCGAGCAGCAGGGCCTGCCGCTGCAGTAAGCGTCACTCGGTCGCGGCGCGCTTCCATGCGCGCGCGGCCGCTTCCGCATCCCCGCGCTGCTCGGCAAGCTCCGCCACCGCGCGCCATGCGTTGCGGTGCAGGCGCGGGTCCTGGATACCCAGGGCCGCCTGCCCGAGCAATTGCTGCGCCTTGCCCCACAGCTGGCGCTTCATGCACGCCATCCCGGCGAGGTATTGCAGCGTCGCGTCGCGCGGATTGGCGCGCTGCGCCGTTTCGATACGTGCAAGCCACGTCGCATCGAGCGTGTCGAGCCCCGTTTCGAGCGCTCGCACGAGCTTGACCTTGGCGGTGTCGCCGAGCTGGTGCTGCTGGTCCCACACGGGCAACAGCCATTCCCGCGCCACCTGGGCGTCGCCGCCGAGCATCACCAGCCGCTGCGCCGCATGGATGGCGAGCTCGGGCATCTCGCGCTCCGCCGCCTCCAGCGACAGCCACGTGCGCTGCAGCTGCTGCGCATCGTGTGCGCCATTGAGCATGTCCATCGCAAGGCCGCGCACGATGCTCTCGGCGGCCGTACTGGAGAACGCGCGGTGCTTGGCGAGCAGGCGCGCCGTCTCCAGCGCGTCCGCGGTCTGCCGCGCCAGCCGGGCGGCCTTCAGCTTCATGCGCATCGCCAGCGTGCGCCGCGCCGCGCCCTGCGGCAGCTCGCGCAGCCAGGCAATGGCGGCATCGGGGTCGCGGTCGTCGAGCGACCAGCGCGCCGCGCGCATCAGCGCGCCTTCGCGCGTCTCCTGCGCGTCGCGCGCCGCGCCTTCGTCGAGTGCGAGCTTCAGGTGTTCCTCGCGCGCCGGCTTGTCCTGGAGGGACTGCGCGCTCTCGGCAGCCAGCAGGTGGGCCAACGTTCGCACTTGGGCGCCGTTGGCCGGCGCGTGCCCGCCGGACGTCAGCGACTTCTCCTGGCCCAGCGCGGCCTCGGCGGCCTTGCGCGCGCGGATGAAGCGGCCGGCGATCAGGTGCGAGAACGAGTCCAGCACCGACGCGTGCATCGCCCTTTCCTTCTGCTGCGTACGCCAGCGCAGCGCCTGCCGGGGCATGTCGAACAGCGCGGACAGCGCGCCCAGCGCCACGTGCAGCAGCACGAACGCACCCACGAGCAGCAGCAGCACGAGGTTGAGCGACAGGTCCAGGCGCCACGGCGGCCAGAACAGCGTGACCGTGCCCTGGTTGTTGCCGGCGAACAGCGCCACCGCCACGGCAATGCCGAACAGGGCCAGGAGCCACAGGGCCGCGCGCATCGCGGCCTACCTGCCCGCCGCGGCGGTCGCCAGCACCGCGAGCGTCTCGTCGATGCGCGGCACTTCCACGGCGCGCAGCTGCGACTGCACCTGCTGCAGCTGCTGCACGGTGCCCTGCGTCTTGCGCGAATTCGCATCGAAGTACTTGCGCAGCGCAGCCCCCGCCGAGGTGACGTCGGCACGGGCCGCTTCCATCTGCCGCGACAGCACTTCCAGGCGCGCGTTGAGCAGCTTGAGCTTGACGTTCTCGCGCACGAAGAAACCCTGGTCGGGCGAGAGCAGCACGGCTTCGGGCTCGTCGATGCGGCTCACGCGCACCAGGCCGCGCGCCTCCTCGCGGATGTCGGCCAGCGCCTGCTCCCACCACGGCAGCTTCGTCGGCGCTTCCTTCCTCCGCGCCGAAGCCGCCGGCGCCGCTGCGGTGGCGTTTGCCAGCGGCAGCTCGTCGACCTGGCGCGTGATCTCGTCCAGGCGCGCGAGCAGCGAAGGCACGTCGGCCACCGTCGCGCCCTTGATGCGGTCGATGTCGCGCAGCACGGCCGAGCGCACGCGCGCCAGGCGCGGCTGGCCGCTGCGTTCGAGGCGCTGGTCGGCGCCGCGCATCGCGGCCAGCAGCGGCTCGACGCTGCCCGTCAGCTGCGCCTGCTGCTGCGCCAGGCGCAGGCCCGACTCGATGTCGACCAGCATGTTCTCGTCGCGCGAGCGCGAGAGGCTTTGCACCAGTTCCTCGACCTGGCTGCGCTGCAGCGCGACTTCGGCCAGGCGCGTGTCGAGCACCGCCTGGCGCGCGGCGGTCTCGCGCGCGAGCTCCTGGGCCTGCTTGGCGAGCGTGCGCGCCTCCACCGACGTGTTGCCCGATTCCTGCGACTGGCGCGCGAGCTGCTCCTGGATGTTGGAGAGCCTTTGCCACAGCAGGCCGCTGGCGAGGAGCGCCAGGCCCGCGACGATGATCAGTGCGTAGAGAAGGCCGCGCGTGACGACGACGGCGCCGGGCGCGCTCGCCGGGTCGGACGCGGGCGGCGGCGCGGGCTCCAGGGCCGGGACCTGGCTCGAAGCGAGGGACGGGTCGTTCGGCTCGGAGCTCATCCGAGCGATTCTAGGTCGGCCACCACCGCCTCGAGGGGCGGGCGTGACACGCGCACAACAGCGAAGCCCGCCGCGCGCGCTGCATCGGCGATGCGCGGATGCGTCGCGACGGCGCGGGCGCGCGACCAGTCGACGCCCGGCAGTTGTGCCTGGAGATTGGCGATGGCCTGCGAACTGCTGAAGAGCCAGGCGCTGCCATCGCTCGCGGCCCGCGCGGCCCATTCGCGGTCCGCGTCCGACAGTTTCGGGCAGGCGCGCACGTACGCGACGACGGCTTCGGGCCGCGCGCCCTTCTCCAGCAGCCGCTGCTCCAGCCACTCGCGGCCCGCCGGCTGTTGCGAACCGGCGTCGGCGCCGCGCACCAGCAGCACGCGGGCACCCGCTTCGGCTTGGGCTTGGACGACGTCCCACAGCGCCTCGGAATCGAAGCGCGGCGCATCGGCGGGCGGGGCGTCGATGCGGTCACGCGCGACGCCCGCCGCGAGCAATGCGCCCAACGTGCCCGCGCCGGTGGCCCACGCCCGCGTGCCGAACGCCGTTGCCGCGGGCGCAGCCGCGAAGAAGCCGCGCACGGCATTGGCGCTGACGAACATCGCGGCGCGATAGTGCGTGATGCGCAACCACGCGTCCTGCAAGGCACGCGCGTCGCCTGCCGGGAGGATCTGGATCAGGGGCAAGGCCACCGGGGCGAACCCCGCCGAGCGCAGGCCCTCGACCCACTCGGCCGCTTCAGCGGCCGGCCGGGTGACGATCACGCGCATGGCCGCCTCAGTGCGCACCGGCGGCGCGCAGGCGGCCCGCGACTTCCGCGCCGAGGGCCCGGGCTTGCGCAAGGTCGGCCACCGCGGCGGCCGATTGCGCACGCAAGAGCGGACCCGTGCCTTCCGCGTCGCCCCACGCCGCGCGCAGCTGCAAATACTCGCCCGAATACGCCGCGTAGGCGGCCAACGGCATCGAGCAACTGCCTCCCAATGCCCGGCTCACTTCGCGCTCCGCGGCAACGGCCATCCACGTGGCGTGATGCGAAAGCGGCTCCAGCGCGGCGGCCAGGTCGCTGCGCTCGGCACGGATCTCGATGCCCAGCGCGCCCTGGCCGGCGGAGGGCAGCATTTCTTCCGGCTCGAACGTCGCGCGGATGCGGTCCGCGAGGCCCAGGCGCTTGAGGCCGGCGGCCGCCAGCACGATCGCGTCGTACTGGCCTTCGTCGAGCTTGCGCAGGCGCGTGTCGAGGTTGCCGCGCAGCGGCTCGATGCGCAGGTCGGGGCGCAGCGATCGCAGCAGCACGACGCGGCGCAGGCTGGACGTGCCGACCAGCGCGCCTTGCGGCAGCTCGGCCAGCGACGCGGCCTTGTTGGACACGAAGGCATCGCGCGGATCCTCGCGCTCCATCACGCAGGCGAGCTCGAAACCCGCCGGCAGTTCCATGGGCACGTCCTTGAGCGAGTGCACGGCAATGTCGGCGCGGCCCTCCTCGAGCGCCACCTCGAGTTCCTTCACGAAGAGGCCCTTGCCGCCCACCTTGGACAGCGTGCGGTCGAGGATCTGGTCGCCGCGCGTGGTCATGCCGAGCAGCGACACGGGGTGCCCACGTTCCTCGAGCAGCGCCTTCACGTGCTCCGCCTGCCACAGGGCCAGGCGGCTTTCGCGCGTCGCGATCACGAGTCGGTTCGTCGTCATCACTCTGTAATGCTTAAACAGTCGTCGATGCTAGCATCGCCCGCACCATGCCGCCGGACACGCCCCCCACGACGCCCTCGCGCCGCGCGCGCGAGAACGAGAAGCCCCTGATCGAAGACATCCGCCTTCTGGGCCGCATCCTGGGCGACGTGATCCGCGAGCAGGAAGGCGTGGAAGCGTACGAGCTGATCGAGCGGGTGCGCAAGTTCTCGGTGGCATTCCGGCGCGATGCGGACCACGAGGCGGACCGGGCGCTGAAGGCGCTGCTCAAGTCGCTGTCGAGCGAGCAGACGGTCAGCGTGATCCGTGCGTTCACCTACTTCTCGCACCTGGCCAACCTGGCGGAAGACCGGCACCACATCCGCCGCCGCTCGATCCACGAGCGCGCCGGCGACCAGCAGGAGGGCAGCATCGAGGTGGCGCTGGCGCGCCTGCGCTGGGCGGGCATCGGTGCGAAGTCCGTCTCCCAACTCCTCGCGCACAGCTACCTCTCGCCCGTCCTGACCGCGCACCCGACGGAAGTGCAGCGCAAGAGCATCCTGGATGCCGAACGCGACATCGCGAATCTCCTGACCGCACGCGACGAGATCAAGGCGCGTGCCTTGCCCAAGGACGCGCTGGCGCCGCGCGAGCTTGCGGCGAACGAGGCGCACATGCGGGCGCGGGTGTTGCAGCTGTGGCAAACGCGCTTGCTGCGGTTTACGAAGCTCACGGTGGCGGACGAGATCGAGAACGCGCTGTCGTATTACGAGGCGACCTTCCTGCGCGAGATTCCGAAGCTCTACGCGCATCTCGAACGCGAACTCGGCTCGCAACCCGTGGCTTCCTTCCTGCGCATGGGCCAATGGATCGGCGGGGACCGCGACGGCAACCCGAACGTGACGGCGCAGACGCTGGAGTACGCGCTGCGCCGCCAATCGGAAGTGGCGCTGCGCCACTTCCTCACCGAAGTGCACTTCCTCGGCCAGGAGCTCTCGCAATCGGCGCTCCTCGTTGCCATCACGCCCCAGATGCGCGCGCTGGCCGACAGCTCGCCGGACATGACCGAGCACCGGCTCGACGAGCCGTATCGCCGCGCGCTGACCGGGATGTATGCGCGGCTGGCGGCGACATTGAAGGAGTTCACCGGCGGCGACGCGGCGCGGCATGCGATCCCGCCGCAGAACCCCTATGCCAGCTCGCAGGAGTTCCTGGCCGACCTGCGCACGATCGAAGCTTCCCTCCTCGCCCACCATGGCGGCGCGATCGTGCAGCAAAGGCTGCATCCCTTGATCCGCGCGGTGGAAGTGTTCGGCTTCCACTTGGCCACGGTGGATTTGCGCCAAAGCTCCGACCAGCATGAGTTGGTGGTTGCGGAATTGCTGTCGGTGGCCCGCATCGAGGCGGACTACGCCAAGCTCGACGAACCCGCCCGGCGCGAGCTGCTGGTGCGCCTGCTGTGCGACGCGCGCCCCTTGCGCGTGATGGGCGCGCAGTACAGCGAGCTTGCCAAGAAGGAGCTGGCCATCTTCGAGATGGCCCTGGCCATGCGCTCGCGCCTGGGCGCGCAGGCGATCCGCCACTACATCATCAGCCACACCGAGGACGTCTCCGACCTGCTCGAAGTCCTGCTGCTGCAGAAGGAAGCGGGCCTCATGCGCGGCACCCTCGATGACGACGCGCAGGCGCAGCTGATCGTCGTGCCCCTGTTCGAAACCATCGAGGACCTGCGAAACGCCGCGCGCATCATGCGCGAGTTCTACCGGCTGCCGGGCGTGGCTCGCCTGGTGCAGCGCTCGGGCGCCGAGCAGGACATCATGCTGGGCTACAGCGACTCCAACAAGGACGGGGGCATCTTCACCAGCAACTGGGAGCTGTACCGCGCGGGCACCGCCTTGGTCAACCTGTTCGAGCAACTGGCCAACAGCCACAACATCCAGCTGCGCATGTTCCACGGGCGCGGTGGCACCGTGGGCCGAGGCGGCGGCCCCAGCTACCAGGCGATCCTGGCGCAGCCGCCGGGCACCGTGCGCGGTCAGATCCGCCTGACCGAACAGGGCGAGGTGATCGGCTCCAAATACGCCAACCCGGAGATCGGGCGGCGCAACCTGGAGACGCTGGTCGCCGCCACGCTCGAAGCGAGTCTCTTGCAACCGAGCAAGCCGGCACCGAAGGAATTCATCGCCGCGGCCGAAGCCCTGTCGCAAGCGAGCATGAAAGCCTACCGGGCCCTCGTCTACGAAACCCCCGGCTTCACCGACTACTTCTTCGGCTCGACTCCCATCCGCGAGATCGCCGAGCTGAACATCGGCTCGCGCCCGGCCTCGCGCAAGTCCAGCCACAGGATCGAGGACCTGCGCGCCATCCCCTGGAGCTTCAGCTGGGGCCAGTGCCGCCTGACGCTGCCGGGCTGGTACGGGTTCGGTTCGGCCGTGGAGTCTTTCCTCGCCGAGGACAAGCGCAACCAACTGGCCTTGCTGCAGCGCATGTACCGCAACTGGCCGTTCCTCAAGGCGCTGCTGTCCAACATCGACATGGTGCTGGCCAAGAGCGACCTGGCCTTGGCCTCGCGCTACGCGGAGCTCGTGGGCGATGCGAAGCTGAGAAAGCGCATCTTCGCCACCATCGAGGCGGAGTGGCACCGCACGGTGGAAGCACTCAACGCCATCACCGGCGAGAGGCAGCGCCTGGCGGGCAACGCCGCGCTGGCGCGCTCCATCCGCCACCGCTTCCCCTACATCGACCCGCTGCACCACCTGCAGGTGGAATTGGTGCGCCGCCACAGGGAAGGGGAGCTGGACGAGCGGGCGCGACGCGGCATCCACATCTCGATCAATGGAATTGCAGCAGGGTTGAGGAACACGGGGTGAAAGACGCTGGATCCCGGCCTGCGCCGGGATGACAAACCACGCGGAGCTCGGTTTGTCAGTTGTCGGTCAGATGACGGTTCGTGTCAGCGGCAAGACAGGCTTTGCGCCGAATCTTCGCAGCAGGGATGCTGTCACCACGCTTCGAGGAGAACCGCCATGCTGCAGACCGCTTCCGCCCCGTTCCAGCTGTGCTTCCGCTCCCTGTTCAATGCGGGCAGGGGCTACGCGTTCCCGTGCGACCGGCAAGGCCGCGTCGACATGGACGCGCTGACCGACCGCGCCCGCGCCAACTACCTGTACGCGCGCGCCATGGTGGGCCGCGAGCTCTCGGTGCCCAGCGTGCAGTCGGACACGCTGCACTAGCCGCTACTGCCCCAGCAGCTCCCCGACGGGCTTGAGATGGTCGACGCGGTCGCACACCGCTTTGACGATCATGAGAATGGGGATGCCCAGGAGCAGGCCCCACACGCCCCATAGCCAGCCCCATGCGAGCACGCCGATGAAGACGGCCACCGCGTTCATCCGGCTGGTGCGGCTGGTCCACCAGGGCACCAGCAGGTAGCCGACGATGGTGTGGATGGTGGTCGACGCCGCGGCGATGTAGATGGCCTGGTCGAGGTCCCCGAACTGCATGAAGGCGACGATGGACGCGGCGGCCGTGATGACGATGGCGCCGATGTAGGGGATCAGGTTGAGCAGGCCGCCGAAGAAGCCCCACACGGCCGCGTGCTTCAGGCCCAGCGCCCAGAACGACAGCGCCGTGGCCACGCCGACGATGATGCTGGAGACCAGCTGCACCAGCAGGTAGCGCTGGATTTGCTCGTTGATCTCGTCCAGCGCCTGCACGGTGATCTTCTTCTGGCTCAATTGGGGTCCCGTGATCTTCACCAGCTTCCGCCGGAACGTGTCCCCCGAGATCAAGAGGAAGTAGGTGAGGAACGTCACGACGACGACCTGCCCGACGAGGCTCGCGACACCGATGGTTCCCGTCCAGAGGTGTTCGCGCAGGTCGAAGCGCGGCTTTTCGACGACCACGCGTTGCACGCCACGCTGCGCCGGCGCTGCGGCCCCTCCCGCTTCGGCGGCCGCCTGCTCCAGTTGCGACGCGGCTTTCTGCACGGTCGTGAGGGTGTCCTTGCCGGCCGCCTGCTGGCGCAGCTTGTCGCGCAGCTTCGTGGCGGCCACGGGCAGCGACTCGATCATCGAGCTGACGTCGTCGCTGAACGACCACGCGCCCCCGCCCGCCGACGCCAGCAGGCCGAAGATCAGCACGGCGGCGGTGAGCGCGCGCGGGACGCGCCAGCGCTGGAGGCGATCGACGATCGGCGACAGCGCATAGCTCAGGAGGAAGGCGATCATCACCGGGATGAAAAAGGGCGCAGCCCATTTCAGCGTGGCGATGACCAGCAACGCCGCCAGCAGCATCAGCGACATGCTGCGCACGTGCACCGGCATGTGCAGCAGCACGTGCGACGGATCGTCGGGGTCGGCGGGCATCGGCGCCGGCGCCGGCGTGGCGTCCGGAGTCTCCAGCGCCTGTTGTGCTTGTTCGTCGGGCCTGTCCATGGCCCGCATTGTGGGCGCGTTGTTCAGGCTGAGATGGCGTCCCGCACCGCGCTCAGCTGTCGGCGGGAGACTGCAAGCAGCTCATCGATACCGTTCAGGCGCACGGCCCAGCCCTCGCCCTCCTCGGGGTCGTAGTGCTTCTCGAGGGCGCGGACGGCCTTGCGCGCCACCAGGGCATTGCGGTGGATGCGCAGGAAGTACGCGCTGTGCCGCTCTTCCAGGTCGGACAGCGATGCGTCCAGGATGTAGCTGCGCGCCGCGGTGCGCACCGTCACGTACTTCAGCTCGGCCTTGAAATAGAGCACCTCGGGCAGCGGCACGCGCTCGGTCCGGCCGCGGTCCTGGATGAGCAGGATCTCGGGGTCGGCATCGCCGGCCGCAAGGCGGCGCTTGCGAACCTTCTCCAGCGCCGACTGCAGCCGCTCGAGGCGCACGGGCTTGGTCAGGTAATCCACCGCCTCCACTTCGAACGCGGCCACCGCGTGCTGCGCGTGCGCGGTGACGAAGACGATCGCGGGTGTGCGACCCGCCGCCCGCAGGGCGCGCGCCAGCGCCACGCCGTCCATGCCCGGCATCTGCACGTCGAGGAACACCGCATCGAAGTCCCCATTCGCGATCAGCTCCATCGCCTGCGACGCGCCCGCGGCCTCGGCCGCCACGGCCACCGCCGGCGAGCCGCAGCTGGCGAGCAAGGTGCGAAGGCGCGAGCGCGCCAATGGCTCGTCGTCGACGATGAGCACCTGCATGCTCACGCCGGCACCTCGATGCGCACCTGGTAGACGCCGTCCTGCAGCACGGCCTGGAACTGGCCTTGCACGTCGTGCAGCAGCGCCAGCCGCTCGCGCACGTTGGCCTGCGCCACGCCGTGCCCCGGCGCGCCCTGCCCCGCGGGCACGGTGTTCGTCACCTTGATCACCACGCGCGCGCCGCGCCGCTGCGTGCTGACCTTCACCTGCGCGCCCTCCTCGCTGGGTTCCACGCCATGCTTCACGGCGTTCTCCACCAGCGGCTGCAGCACCAGGGGCGGCACGCGGGCGCCGCCGGCTTCGGCGTCGATCGACCACTCGACCCGCAGGCGGTCGCCGAAGCGCACCTGCTCGATGTCGAGGTAGCGACGCGCCAGCTCGATCTCGTCGGCCAGCGTGACCGACTCGCCGGGCTCGCGCAGCGCGTGGTGGAACAGGTCGGACAGGTCCTCGAGGATCGCTTCCGCCCGCGCCGGGTCATCCCGGACCAGCGCGATGGCGCTGTTCAGCGTGTTGAAGAGGAAGTGCGGGCGGATGCGCGCCTGCAGCTGCGACAGCTTCGCCGCCGCGTCCGCAGGCAGCCGGGCCTTGGCGCGCAGCACCAGGGCGGCGACCAGCGCGGCCGCGAGCAGCGCACCGGTGGCAGCCGAGGCGACCCACGGCGGGTTGGCGGCGAACCCGGTGGCGCTCACCAGGCCGCAGCCGAACAGCCCCACGACCGCACCCAGCGCGATCCCGAAGGCCTGCTGGGCGGCCGGCGGCAGGCTCTCCAGCGCGGTCTTCAGGACGCAGGCAATGACGAGCCAGGCGATGGTCGCCGGCAGGGCGGCGGCGCTCAGGGTCGCCAGGCGCAACAGCCAATCGGCCGGGGTCGCGGCGCCGAAAGTCGCGCCAACGGCCATCACCACCTCCACGAAGAGCACGGCGCGCAGCACCACGCCCACATGGCAGGCATCGAAGACCAGGACACGCCGCGGCGCCACGGCGGGTGCCGTGCTTTCCTGGAAGGCCGATAGAATTTGCGAATCGTTCATAGCCAAGCGGCTGCTTCCGGCCGATTATTGGTGATCCCCCGCTCCCCATGAACCCTCTCGACAAGAAATCCGAAGGCTGGTCCGCGCTCTTCTCGGAGCCCATGAGCGAGCTGGTGCAACGCTACACCGCCAGCGTCGGCTTCGACAAGCGCATGTGGCGGGCCGACATCGACGGCTCGCTGGCCCACGCGCGCATGCTGGCGGCGCAGAAGGTCATCTCGGGCGAGGACCTCGCGGCCATCGAGAAGGGCCTGGCGCAGGTGGCGCAGGAGATCGAATCGGGCCAGTTCCAGTGGAAGCTGGAGCTGGAGGACGTGCACCTGAACGTCGAGGCGCGCCTGACGCAGTTGGTGGGCGACGCGGGCAAGCGCCTGCACACCGGCCGCAGCCGCAACGACCAGGTCGCCACCGACATCCGCCTGTGGCTGCGCGGCGAGATCGACACCATCGCCACACTGCTCGCGGCGCTACAGAAGTCGCTGCTGGAATTGGCGGACAAGCACGCCGACACCGTCATGCCCGGCTTCACGCACCTGCAGGTGGCGCAGCCCGTCACGTTCGGCCACCACCTGCTGGCGTACGTGGAGATGTTCCAGCGCGACGCCGAGCGCATGGCCGACGTGCGCAAGCGCGTGAACCGCCTGCCGCTGGGCGCCGCGGCACTCGCCGGCACCAGCTACCCCTTGGACCGCGAGATGGTCGCCAAGGCCCTTGGCATGGACGGCATCTGCCGCAACTCGCTCGACGCGGTGAGCGACCGCGACTTCGCCATCGAGTTCACCGCGGCCGCTTCGCTGGCCATGGTCCACATCAGCCGCCTGTCGGAGGAGCTGGTGCTGTGGATGAGCCAGAACTTCGGCTTCATCCGCATCGCCGACCGCTTCACCACCGGCTCGTCGATCATGCCGCAGAAGAAGAACCCCGACGTGGCGGAGCTCGCGCGCGGCAAGACGGGCCGCGTGGCCGGCCACCTCATGGGCCTGCTCATGCTGATGAAGGGCCAGCCCCTGGCGTACAACAAGGACAACCAGGAAGACAAGGAGCCGCTCTTCGACGCGGCCGACACCTTGCGCGACACGCTGCGCATCTTCACCGAGATGATGGGCGGCATCACCGTGAACGCGCAGGCCATGGAGCAGGCGGCGCTGAAGGGTTACGCCACGGCGACCGACCTGGCCGACTACCTCGTCAAGAAGGGCCTGCCTTTCCGCGACGCGCACGACACGGTCGCGCAGGCGGTGAAGGCCGCCGTGTCGCACAACGTCGACCTGTCCGAGCTGCCGCTGACGGTGCTGCAGCAGTTCCACCCGGCCATCGGCAAGGACGTGTACGACGCCCTGTCGCTGCGCGGCTCGCTCGACGCCCGCAACGTGGCCGGGGGCACGGCCCCGGCGCAGGTGCGCGCCGAGATCGCGCGCCACCGCCAGCGCCTGTCCTGATTTCACGTTCACCGTTTGCGGACGGTGTCCGACAGCAGGGCGGCAGCGCCGCGCCCAGCATGGGCCCATGAACCCCATCCTGACTTCCTGCACGGCCCTGGCGCTCGCGTTCGGCCTGGCCGGCTGCGCGGGGACCCCCGCGCCGCGCACCGCTGTCATGGGCGGGCCGCCCGCCTGCGACGTGAGCATCTCCGTGGGCTCCGATCGCGGCTGCGTCGTGCGCCACATGGCGCCGGTGCAGGAGGAGACGCTGCTCACCAACGGCCTGCGCGTGCAAGGCTCCTCGCCGATGACCCGTTGAGGGAATTTCGCCGGTCGGCGAAATTTCGTCCCGCGGCCCCACGCGCGAGCCGCTAGCATCGGGTACGAGAGAGGAGACAGCTCGTGCCCGTCATCACCAACATCGAGGACCTGCGGGTGCTCGCGCAAAAGCGCGTGCCGCGGATGTTCTACGACTACGCCGATTCCGGCTCCTGGACCGAATCCACCTACCGCGCCAACCAAGCCGACTTCGACCGCATCCTGTTCCGCCAGCGCGTGGCGGTGAACATGGACAACCGCAGCACGCGCACGAAGATGATCGGCCAGGACGTCGCCATGCCGGTGGCGATCGCGCCGACGGGCCTGACGGGCATGCAGCATGCCGACGGCGAGATCCTCGCGGCGAAGTCGGCCAAGAAGTTCGGCATCCCGTTCACGCTGTCCACCATGAGCATCTGCTCCATCGAGGACGTGGCCAAGGAGACGGGCGGGCACCCCTTCTGGTTCCAGCTCTACGTGATGCGCGACCGCGACTTCATCGAGCGCCTGATCGACCGCGCCAAGGCCGCGAACTGCTCGGCCCTGGTGCTCACGCTGGACCTGCAGATCCTCGGCCAGCGCCACAAGGACCTGAAGAACGGGCTGTCGGCGCCGCCCAAGCTCACCCTCCCCAACATCCTGAACATGATGACCAAGCCGCGCTGGTGCCTGGGCATGCTCGGCACGCAGCGCCGGCAGTTCGGCAACATCGTCGGGCACGTCAAGGGCGTGGACAACATGGGGTCGCTGTCGGAGTGGACGGCCAAGCAGTTCGACCCGCGCCTGTCATGGAACGACGTCGAATGGATCAAGAAGCGCTGGGGCGGCAAGCTGGTCCTCAAGGGCATCCAGGACGTGGAGGATGCGCGCCTCGCCGTGGGCACCGGCGCCGACGCGATCATCGTCTCCAACCACGGCGGCCGCCAGCTCGACGGCGCGCCCTCGTCCATCTCGGCGCTGCCGGAGATCGCCGCCGCCGTCGGCAAGGAGATCGAGGTGCACATGGACGGCGGCATCCGCTCCGGCCAGCACGTGCTCAAGGCACTGGCGCTCGGCGCCAAGGGAACCTACATCGGCCGCGCGATGCTGTACGGCCTGGGGGCGATGGGCGAGGAAGGCGTGGACCACACGCTCAGGATCATCCAGCGCGAGCTGGAGCTGTCGATGGCCTTCTGCGGGCGCACCGACATCAACACGGTCGATTCGTCGATCCTGCTGCCCGGCAGCTACTAACGCTTGCCGAAAGGCCGCGGCTCGACGGTGAGCAAGTAGGCGTGGAGCGCCTGCGCGTCGACGTCGTTCAGTTTGGCCAGCGACTCGAAAGGCATCACCGGGATCGCCGACCCGTCGGGGCGCTTGCCCGAGCGCAACATCGCGATGAACGCGGCCGAATCCTTGTAGCGCGCCTTCATCACGCTGCCTTCGCCCGGCGTGAGGTTGGCGGCGGCCGGCCAGTCGGGCGGGCCGCCGGGAATCTTGCCGCCGGACAGGTGCTCGCCGTGGCAGCCGATGCACATGTTGGCCACGTACGCGCCGTGCTTGACGTTCACGCCCGCCTCCACCGGCTGCGCCGGCGGCAGGTTGTGGTCGATCTTCGCGGCCGCGTCCTGGATCGCGCCGAAGCCGTACAGCACGCGCATCGGCGGCGGGAACTTCAGGATCGCCTCGCCGCCCTTCTGCGGCGGCAGCTTGCGCACGTACGCCACCAGCGCTGCGAGGTCCTGGTCGGTGAACCGGTTGTAGTCCTCGCTGGGCATGATCATCAGCGGCCGGCCGTTGGGCCTGACGCCGTGGCGGATGCTGCGCTCCCAGTCGGCCGGCTGGTAGGCCGCTGTCGCGCCGCCCGCGGTGATGTTCGGGCCCGCGATCTTCAGGTCGTCCTTCTCGACGAACACGCGCCCGCCGCCGTTGGCGCCATGGCAATCCACGCAGCCGCGCGACTCGAACAGGTACTTGCCGCGCGCCAGCGACTGCTGGTCCTCGACGTACGCAACGGCACGCGCGGGGACCGTGACGGTGCGGTCCATCTTGCTGGCTGCCATCTGCCAGCCGATGGCAGCTGCCGCCGCCACCAGCGCCACCAGCGCCACGAGGACGCCCAGCGTCCACTTCATCCAAGGCTTCACTCTTCTTCTCCTCGCTCTCCGATGGCACGATTCTCGCCAGATCGCGCAAAAATCCGTCAGGGAAGACGCGGTGGCGCGCTCGGGAATCGGGAACTAGGTCGCAAAATCGTGGCCGTGACGCCGCCGCTTCGACGCATCGCCCACCTCGACATGGATGCTTTCTTCGCGTCCGTCGAACTTCTGCGCTACCCGCAGCTCAAGGGCCTGCCCGTGGTGATCGGCGGCGGGCGCCGGCGCGTCGACGAGATCATCCGGGAGCAGTACGCGGGCCTGCCGCTGTCGGAAATCCCCGCCGCCGCCTTCCCGCTCCTGAAGGACTACGTGGGCCGCGGCGTGATCACCACAGCCACCTATCCGGCTCGCCAGTTCGGCGTGGGCTCGGCGATGGGCATGATGAAGGCCGCCAAGCTGTGCCCGCAGGCCATCGTGCTGCCGGTGGATTTCGACGAGGTGCGGCGCTACTCGCGCGCTTTCAAGGAGACGATCGCCGAGATCGCGCCGCTCATCGAGGATCGCGGCATCGACGAGGTCTACGTGGACTTTACCGAAGTGCCCGGCGGCCAGCGCGAAGGCGGCCGCGTGCTGGCCCGCCTGATCCAGCGCGCGATCGTCGAGCGCACGGGCCTGACGTGCTCCATCGGGGTGGCGCCCAACAAGCTCATCGCCAAGATGGCGAGCGAGTTCAACAAGCCCAACGGCATCACCGTGCTCTACGAAGCCGACGTGCAGGCGAAGATCTGGCCTTTGCCGGTGCGCAAGATCAACGGCATCGGCCCCAAGTCGGAGGAGAAGCTGCTCAAGCTGCACCTGCACACGATCGGCGACATCGCGAAGGCCGACCCCGAATGGCTGGTCGACAACTTCGGCAAGTCCTACGGCGCCTGGATGCACGAGGCCGCGTGGGGCCGCGACGACCGGCCGGTGGTCACCGAGAGCGAGCCCGTCTCCATGAGCCGCGAGACCACCTTCGACCGCGACCTGCATGCAGTGCGCGACAAGGCCGAACTCGGCGCGATCTTCACCGACCTGTGCCTGCAGGTGGCCGGCGACCTTCAGCGCAAGGGCTACGTCGGCAAGACCATCGGCATCAAGCTGCGCTACGACGACTTCCGCACCGCCACGCGCGACCAGACCATCGAGCACTTCACCGCCGACGGGGCGACGATCCGCAAGGTGGCGGGCCAGTGCCTCAAGCGCGTGGACCTGTCGCGCAAGCTGCGCCTGCTGGGCGTGCGGGTGGGGAAGCTGGCGCGCGCGGGGTCCGAAGCGGCCTATGCGCTGCCCCAGCCCACCGCGCACGCGGTGAACGAACAGACCCTGGACCTGTTCTGACGGCGCTCAGGCCGCGACGATCTCTTCCTGGTGGTTGGCGATGTGCATCGCGTGCGCCAGCGTGTAGTCGTCTTTCGACAGTTCGCCATAAGCGAAGTGCGGCTTGAGCGGGGCCTTGTGCGCCTCGAAGCGCGCGATGGCCGCGCGCAGGCGCCGGGCCGCGGGTTTCCAGTCCGATCCGACATCCAGCGGCGGCGCGCCCGGGATCGGTTCCGCAAGGCCATGGCTCATCTTGCCGCGGGCACGAAAGACGGTGAACGCGGCGCGCCCCGCGGTCATCTGGAACAGCGCGCCCTTGGGCTGCGGGTAGCCGTCCATGCTCATCTCGATGCTCTGCGCCAGGTGGTCCAGGACCGAAACGAGCGGCCATGCGCCCGTGGTGTGCACGGTACGGGCACGCTCCAGCGAATCGAGCCAGGCAACGGAATCCTTGAGAGTCAGGGCCATGGCCCATGGTAGCGAAGCTCATCCGTGCAGGCGAGTCCTACCGAAGCAGCGCTGCGGCGCCTACAGGCGACGGACGAGCAAGGACGTTAACTAAAGCAGGCACAACCATCGAAGGAGCCTGCCATGAAAGCTCATCTGAAAAACTACGTCACCGCCGCCTTCCTGCTGGCGCCGGCCGCCTTGACCTTCACCGCCCTGCCCTCGACGGCCGTCGCGCAGCAGGCGCTGGAAGTGCGCTCGCTCGAAGTGACGACCGACGGCGCCGTGGCCCCGGGCTCGCGCCTGCGCTTCCGCATGGAAGGCACACCGCGCGCCGAGGCCTCCGTGCGCGTGCGCGGCATCCGCGGCAACATCGCCCTGCGCGAAGTCGAGCGCGGCCTGTACGTGGGCCGCTACACCGTCACCAGCGCCGACCGCATCGAGCCCGGCGCACCGATCCGTGCCAGCCTGAGGAACGGCAACCGCGTGGCCGTGGCCGAATACAACGTGCCCCACGACGTCCGCGGCGCCGTCGCGCAGGCGCCGGCGGCCGACGAGGTCCGCATCCTGCGCGTGAACAACTGGCCGGCCGAGCGCATGGAACCCGGCGCGGTGCTGCGCTTCGCGGTGGAAGGCACGCCCGGTGCGCGCGTGTGGGTGGACCTGCCCGGCATCGAGCAGAACGTGCGCCTGGAGGAGGTGCGCCCCGGCTTCTATGAAGGCGGCTACACGCTCACGCGCAACGACCGCCTGAACCCGCGTGCCCCGGCGGTAGCGCACATGCGCATCGGCGACCGTGCATCCACCATGAACATCGACCGGCCGCTGGTGCTGGCCGCCGCGCCCATCGAGGTTCCGATCGAGATCGTCTCGCACCCCAACAACGGCACCATCGAAGGCGACGTGGCCAACGTGCGCGGCCGCACGGCGCCTTTCGCGCGCGTCGAGGTGCGCGTGACGGCTGTGCCGCCGCTGCTCGGCCAGTTCACGGGCGCGCAGCAAGTCTTCGCGCAGACCTTGCAGGCCGATGCGCGCGGATTCTTCGAATTCAGCTTCCGCTCGCCGTTGCCCGTGCCGGGCACGAAATACGACGTGCACATGCTGGCGACGAAGGAAGACGTGCGGCGCGAGGCGAACGTCGTGCTGTACCAGCGCGGCTGACGCGCCTCAGGCCGGCGTGCTGTCGGGCTGGTCGCGGAGCTCGCCCGGCGCGCGCCGCCAGACGGGCTGCGCCGCCCACGTGGTGTTGACGCGCGGGGCCTCGACGGGGGGACCGTCAATGAGCTCGAGCTGCTGCAGCGCGTAGAGCGCGATCTGCAGCGAGTCGGGTGGGAAGAACTGGCGCGCCTGTTCGACGCGCATGGCCGGGTCGCAGAACGCCAGCAGCTCGCGCAGGTGGCGCGACAGGCCCCACCGCGCTGCACTGCGCAGCACGACGTGGCCCTTGGGCGTGATGGCGTAGATCATGGTCAATGGACGCGGCCGTCCGAAGGTTCGAGCAAGCCCAGCAGCTGGAGGGTTTGCAGAGATTCGCGGAGCGAGTGAGGGGGCATGAACTGCCGCATCTGGTCGAACCACATGCCCGAGCCGCACATCAGCAGCACGTCGTGCAGGTAGCGCGACAGGGGCGCCAGCGTCGTGTCGTTGGTCTCGACGAGGTCACGGAAGACTTGTCCCTTGGAGGTGAGGCGCCAGGCGGGTGCTTGTGCTTCCATCTCTGTCTCCTGTGTTGCGTTGTGCTGTCAGTGAAATCTGGGCGATACGGCTGACGAAGCCCTTACCGGGGCCCTCGGTGTTTGCCCGCACCGAAACTGAATCGGAACTGACAGACAGCCCTCCCCGCTTGGTCCACACTGTGCCGGACGCTCCTAAAAAAGGAGCGCTTGACGCCAACTTACGCGGAACTTACAGTGTCCTTACTCGAAACTTACGGGGCCGCCCGGCGGAGGTGCGCATGACAGTCGACGATCTGCAACGGATCAAGAGGTGGCACCTCGCGCATCGCAACGACCACCCCGTCGAGTACCACGCCTGGGACGCCATGCTCACGCTGTGGGTCGCCGGCTGGGTGGGCTGGGTTCCCGTCTATGCGTGCGACGTGATCTGGGGCCTGCCGCTGTGCGTGCTGGCGATGGCGGCCCCGAGCCTGTACGTCGAGTGGCGCAAGAAGGCGCATCGCGCCGGCCGCCTGCGCTGCGACTGGATGCCCGCAGCGGCCTCGATCGGCCGGTAGCCGCTACTGCCGCGCGGTGCGCACGTTCGTCGGGGCGGGCGCCGGGTGGCTGCTGCGGAACGGGTTGATGTCCAGCCCGCCTCGACGCGTGTAGCGCGCATACACCGCGAGCTTGGTGGGCCGGCACCGCGTCCACAGGTCCATGAAGATGCGCTCCACGCACTGCTCGTGGAACTCGTTGTGGTTGCGAAAGCTCACGAGGTATTGCAGCAGCGAACCCTGGTCGATCTGCGGCCCGCTGTAACGCACCTGCACGCTGCCCCAGTCCGGCTGGCCGGTCACCAGGCAGTTGCTTTTCAGCAGGTTGCTCACCAGCGTTTCCGTCACGGGCTGCTCCCCCGCCGCCGCTTTCAGCAGCTCGGGCGCGGGCGTGTACTGCGTGCATTCGATGTCGAGGCGGTCCAGGCTCAGGCCGTCCAGTTCGTGGATCGGTTCGGCGTCGAACTGCTCCGGCATGACGATGCGCACACCGACGCCGGCCTGCGAAGGCGCGCCGCGCCACACCGCCTCGCTGACGTCGGCGCGGATGCGGTCGCGGACCTCGTCGGCACCGGCGAAAGGCTCGTTCGTGAAGCTGTTCAGGTACAGCTTGAAGGACTTGCTCTCGACGATGTTCGGCGTTTCGCACGGCACGGTGACGTGCGCGATGGCCACCTGCGGCTTGCCGCGCGGGGTGAGCCACGACAGCTCGAACGCGGTCCAGAGGTCCGCGCCGAAGAAGGGCAGCGTCTCGCCCAGGCCGATCTCCTCGCGCTTGGGCCGCCGCGAGATCGGGAACAGCAGCGACGCGTCGTAGCGGTCGGCATACGGCGCGGGCTTGCCCAGCTGCGATTGCTCGGGCGTGGTCATGGGACGTGCACCGATTGCAGGTGCGGCAGCAGGCTCGCCAGGAGGCGCTCGACGACGCCCGGGACGAGATCGTGCCCCATCCCCGGGACGACGTGGAACTTCGCGCCCGAAATGCGGCGTGCGGTGTCGTTGCCGCAGGGCAGCGGCACCAGCGGGTCGTCGCGGCCGTGGATGACGAGCGTCGGCGCCTTGATGCGCGGCAGTTCGTCGGCGCGATGCGCGTCCGCCGCCACCGCGGTCAGCTGGCGCACGGTGCCCTGCGGGTGGAAGCTGCGGCGCGTGGCCACCGTGATGCGGCGGCGCAGTTCGGCTTCGTCCATCGGGAAGCCGGGGCTGCCGATCACCTGGAACAGGTGCACGTAGTGGTCGACGATTGCCTCTTCGCTCTTGCCGCCGGGGCGCGACAACAAGGCCTGCAGCACGTGCGCCTTCGGGCCGGGCAGGTAGCGCGCACCGCTGGAACTCATGATGCTCGTGAGCGACATCACGCGTTGCGGCGCGGCGATCGCCACGCGCTGCGCGATCATGCCGCCCATGCTCACGCCCACGACGTGCGCGCTTTCGATGCGCAGCGCGTCCATCACGCCGAGCGTGTCGGCCGCCATGTCGTGCACCGTGTACGGCGCCTGCACCGAAAAGCCGAGGCGGTGCTTGACGCTCTCCCACACCAGGTTGGGCACGCCGAGCTGGTCGAACTTCTGCGACAGGCCGATGTCGCGGTTGTCGAAGCGCACCACGCGGTAGCCCGCTGCGACGAGCGTATCGACGAAAGCGTCCGGCCAGGCCACGAGCTGCATGCCCAGGCCCATGACGAGCACGACCGCCGGCCGGTCGGGCGGGCCGAAGTCCTCGACTTCGATGGCAGTGCCGTTGGCGTCGACTCTCACTCGAACCGGCGCTCGCGCAGCCACTTGGTGGCGATCCACTTCTCGCCGGCGATCACGGGCGCGCCGCCGTGCAGCGACTTGGTGCTGGGGTGCGGGCGCTCGTAGCTGAAGAACACGGCGTTGCCGCGCTTGGGTGCGACCTCCATGTGCACGTCGGGGAACACCGTGCCCCCGCCCTTCTCCGGCTCGCCCAGGTACATGATCAGGGTGCCCACGCGCTGGCCGCCGCGGCGCAGGATGGTGGGCGTGCCCGGCTGCGTCGGGTCGAAGTAGTCGTAGTGCGGCTTGTACTCGGTGCCGGGCGTGTAATGCAGGATCTGCAGGCCTTCGCCGTTTTCCATCGGCCAGTTCACCAGGCGCGCAATGCGCTCCTCGATGCGCGTGACCAGCTCGTTCTCGCCGCGCTGGAAGAACATCCCGTTGCTGGTGCGGTCGGCGTTGACTTCCTCGCCGCCGGTCTTGGTCTCGATGGTCAGCGAGCGCGCCAGGCGCGGCTTGGCCAGCTCGATCAACTGGTCGCATTCCTCGTGCGACAGCAGTTCGCCGAACACCACGATGCGCGGGTCGAACATGGATTGCAGGATGTGGACCTTGCGGTCGCCCGCGTCGACATAGAGCGGCGACTCGCCCAGGCTGGGTTCGGGCACCGGCACCGCGGCGGGCAGGCCCTGCGCCACGGCCTGCTGCTCGAGGTGGCCGCGCAGCGTGGTCTCCATCGCCTCGATGGCGACGTCTTCCTGCCAACCCGACGCGAGCATGGACTTCAGCACCGACTCGGCGCTGTGCCCGGCCTGGGCCTGCTCGACGATCCACTGCCGCAACTCCGGCGTGATCTGCTGTCTCTCTGCCGTGGTCATGCCCTCATTCTCCGCCGAACGCGCCGTTCACTTCCAGCCTCGGCCACATACCCATTGGGTGGCGGCGACGGCCAGGACGAGCCCGGCGTACGTGGCCATCTTGCCGTCCACCCCGAACCACCACAGCCCCCCCAGGAGGACGGCCAGCCCCGCCGTGAAATTGATCGCGGCCTGGACCCACCAGCGCAACGGCTGGGGCGCCGCGCCCACGAAACGCGCGCCGAAAGTCACGGCCAGTGCGACGAACAGCGCCGGAGCCGCGAAACCGAACAGGTGAAAGGTGAAGTCGACCGGGCCCATGTGGCCTTGCGCCAGCGCAAGTACTTGAAACTGAAGCAAATTTTATAATCCCCCCATGACCGTCTGGGCGTTGGGCCTCAACCACACGACCGCGCCGCTCGATATGCGCGGCCGGTTCGCCTATGCCCTGGACCAGTTGGAGCCCACCTTGCGCGCCTTGCGCGAGGCTTTGTCGCCCCAGCCCGAGGCCGCCATCCTGTCCACGTGCAACCGCACGGAGATCTATTGCGCCGGCGACCGCGGCGCGATGGACCGCACCTTCGACTGGCTGGCCCATTCGGGCGGGGTGTCGACGCAGCTGCTGCGCTCGCACGCCTACACCTTGCACGATGCGCAGGCGGCGCGCCACGCCTTCCGCGTCGCCAGCGGCCTCGATTCGATGGTGCTGGGCGAGGCGCAGATCCTCGGCCAGATGAAGGAAGCCGTGCGCGTGGCCGACCAGGCGGGCGCGCTCGGCACGACGCTCAACCAGCTGTTCCAGCGCTCGTTCGCGGTGGCCAAGGAAGTGCGCACGTCCACCGAGATCGGCGCGCACTCGATCAGCATGGCCGCCGCCGCGGTGCGCCTGGCCTCGCAGCTGTTCGAGGACGTGCACAAGATCCGCGTGCTCTTCGTGGGCGCGGGCGAGATGATCGAGCTGGCGGCCACGCATTTCGCCGCCCGGAACCCGAAGTCGATGGCGATCGCCAACCGCACGCTGGAGCGCGGCGAGAAGCTCGCGACGCGCTTCGGCGCCGAGGTGATGCGCCTGGCCGACCTGCCGGCGCGCCTGCACGAATTCGACGCGGTGGTCAGCTGCACGGCCAGCACGCTGCCGATCATCGGCTTGGGCGCCGTCGAACGCGCGATCAAGGCGCGCAAGCACCGCCCCATGTTCATGGTGGACCTGGCGGTGCCGCGCGACATCGAGCCCGAGGTGAAGGCGCTGGAAGACGTGTACCTGTACACCGTCGACGACCTCGCGGGCGTGGTGCAGACCGGCAAGGAGAACCGCCAGGCCGCGGTCGCCCAGGCCGAGGCGATCATCGACGCCGGCGTGCAGAGCTTCCTGCACTGGATGGACCAGCGCAGCAACGTGCCACTGATCCTGCAGCTGAACGCGCAGGCCAACGAATGGCGCGCGGCGGAACTCGCCCGCGCGCGCAAGCTGATCGCGCGCGGCGAGAACGTGGATGCGGTCCTGGACGCGCTGTCCAAGGGCCTGACGCAGAAGATGCTGCACGGCGCGATGGCCGAGCTGCACAGCGGCGACCCCGCGTCGCGCGAACGCGCGACCAACGCCATCCAGCACTTCTTCCTGCGCAAAGAGCGTTAGCTGCGGCCCACCTGCCATGCCGGACTTGATCCGGCATCCAGTGTCTTCCGGCCTCTCTTCGCTCATCCCATGAAACCCTTCCTCCGCCAGCAACTCGAACGCTACCCGGTCCGCCTGCAGGAGCTGGACTTCTTCCTGCAGCAGCCGGACATCGCCAGCGACATGGAGCGCTACCGCGCGCTCACGCGCGAGCACGCCGAAGTCAGCGAGGTCGCCGCCCGCTACGCGCACTACCTGCAGCGCGAGCGCGACCTCGCCGCCGCGCGCGAGATGGAGGCGGACGCCGACATGGCGGAGATGGCGCGCGAAGAGATCGCCGCCGCCGAAGCCGAACTGCCGCAGCTCGAGGAAGAACTGCAGCGCCTGCTCGTGCCGAAGGATCCCGACGACGCGCGCAACACCTTCCTCGAAATCCGCGCCGGTACGGGCGGGGACGAGGCGGCGCTATTCGCCGGCGACCTGCTGCGCATGTACACGCGCTACGCCGAGCGCCAGGGCTGGCGCACCGAGGTGATCAGCGACAGCGCCGGCGAAGTCGGCGGCTTCAAGGAAGTGGTGATCCGCGTCGTGGGCGACGGCACCTACGGCAAGCTGAAGTTCGAGTCGGGCGGGCATCGCGTGCAACGCGTGCCGGCGACCGAAACGCAAGGGCGCATCCACACGAGCGCCTGCACGGTGGCGGCCCTGCCCGAGCCCGACGAGGCGCAGGCGGTGCAGATCAACCCGGCCGACCTGCGCATAGACACCTACCGCGCATCCGGCGCGGGCGGGCAGCACATCAACAAGACCGATTCGGCGGTTCGCATCACGCACATCCCGACGGGCATCGTGGCCGAGTGCCAGGACGACCGCTCGCAGCACCGCAACAAGGCGAAGGCGCTGCAGGTGCTTTCCGCGCGCATCCAGGAGAAGGAACGCAGCGAACGCGCGGCGAAGGAGGCGGCCACGCGCAAAGGCCTGATCGGCAGCGGTGACCGCAGCGACCGCATCCGCACGTACAACTTCCCGCAGGGGCGCCTCACGGACCACCGCATCAACCTGACGCTCTACAAGCTGCAGTTCATCATGGAAGGCGACCTCGACGAGGTGGTCGAGGCGCTGCTGCTGGCCCGCAAGGGCGAACAGCTCGAGGAGCTGGGCCTGGCATGAACGTCGCGCAGGCGCTGGCGCAGGCGGCCTCGCTCGGGCTCGACCGCCTCGATGCGCAGCTGTTGTTGCTGCATGCACTGGGGCGCAGCGGGACCGACCGCGGCTGGCTGCTGGCGCACGACACGGACGGTATCGCCGGCGCGCACGAACACGCCTTTGCAGCGGCCTGCCAGCGGCGGGCCGGCGGCGAGCCACTCGCCTACATCGTCGGCCGCAAGGAATTCCACGGGCTGGACTTGCAGGTCGATGCGCGCGTGCTCGTGCCCCGGCCCGATACCGAGACGCTCGTCGACTGGGCCATCGAGCTGCTGCGTGCGCACGAGGCGCCGCGCGTCGTCGACCTGGGAACCGGCAGCGGGGCGATCGCGCTGGCGCTGAAGAAGGAAATCCCCGGCGCACGCGTCGAGGCGTGCGACACCAGCGCGGACGCGCTCGCCGCGGCCCAGGCCAATGCGCACCGGCTGGGCCTGGCGGTCGAATTCCGGCTGGCATCGTGGCTGGACGGCGCGGTGGGGTTCTACGACCTCATCGCGTCGAACCCGCCTTACGTGGCCGTGGGTGACGCCCATCTGGCCGCGTTGCAGCACGAACCGCAACCGGCCCTGGTCTCCGGCGCGGACGGGCTGGACGCCATCCGCGCGATCGTCGCGCAGGCGCCGTCGCACCTGGGGGCGGGCGGCTGGCTGCTGCTGGAGCACGGCTGGGACCAGGCGCCGGCCGTGCGCGCCCTGCTCCACGCCGCCGGCTTCGGCTACGTGGCCAGCCGCAGGGACCTTGCGGGCATCGAGCGCTGCACCGGCGCGAAATGGCTTGAATTGGGATAATCCTTCCCAATCTGGAGATTCCAATGAGCGACACGCAACAACGCATCGACCAGCTGGTCAAGGGCAACGAGATCCTGCTGTTCATGAAGGGCAATGCGACCTTCCCGCAATGCGGCTTCTCCGGCCGCGCCATCCAGATCCTGAAGGCCTGCGGCGTGGACCCCAGGCAGGTCACCACCGTGAACGTGCTGGAGGACGACGAGATCCGCCAGGGCATCAAGGAATACAGCAACTGGCCGACGATTCCGCAGCTTTACGTGCGCGGCGAATTCATCGGCGGCTCGGACATCATGATGGAGATGTACCAGAGCGGCGAGCTGCAGCAGGTTCTCGGCACCACCGCGTAAAACCGCGCCGCGGCCTTGGCAGTCGCGGGATGCGACTGCCAGCCTGTCGGTTCGAGCCGACAACACATCGGGCTTGCGCGCCCATCCATTGATCAGCCGCCCGCTCTATGCTGGAATGGACCAGCAAGGAGTGCGTGGATGGAAACACGGAGTCTCGTTCCTCATCGATCATCTTCCTTGGAGCTGCCCATCGCCCACATGCGCAGCGTCTTCCGGCCGCACGACGTCGAGCGCAAGCTGGCCAAGCTCCCCGGCAAGGACCACGAGAACCTGCGCTCCACCTACGAGCGCATGCTGGAACGCGGCCCGGAGCGCTTCCAGGTCAAGCCCAGCGGCATCCCCGAGATGCAGCACCTCTACGACGAGCTGCCCAACTTCACGGAAGCCCTCGACGACGTGCGGCGCCACGTCGCGCTGTCGCAGGACTCGCGCGACGGCCTAGAAGTGACGCCCATGCTGTTGCTCGGCCCGCCCGGCATCGGCAAGACGCACTTCGCGCGCAAGCTGGCGGACCTGCTGGGCACCGGCATGTCGCTGGTTCCCATGAGCTCGATGACCGCGGGCTGGTTGCTGTCCGGGGCCTCGTCCCAGTGGAAGGGCGCCAAGCCCGGCAAGGTGTTCGAGGCGCTGGTCGAAGGCCAGTACGCCAACCCGGTGATCGTCGTCGACGAGATCGACAAGGCCGCCGCCGATGCGCAGTACGACCCGCTGGGCGCGATGTACTCGCTGCTGGAGCACGACACGGCCGGCTCGTTCATGGACGAATTCGCCGAGGTGGCGATCGACGCGAGCCAGGTGATCTGGATCATGACCGCGAACGACGAACGCATGATCCCGGAGCCCATCCTCAACCGCATGAACGTGTTCGAGGTCGAAGCGCCCTCGTTCGACATGGCGCGCACGATCGCGCGCAACCTCTACGCCGCGATCCGCAAGGACCATGGCTGGGGCTCGCGCTTCGAGGGCGAGCCGCGCGACGACGTGCTGGACCAGCTCGCCGAACTGGCGCCGCGCGACATGCGCCGCGCGCTGATGACGGGCTTCGGCAATGCGCGGCTGGAAGCGCGCGGCGAAATCCTGGTGGAGGACCTGCCCAAGCCCTCAGCGGGTCGGGGGCGTCTGGGATTCCTGAACTAAGGACGGCGGAACGGCATCCTTCCAGTCGTACGCGCGCTTGGCGCGCAGCACGGCGTTGGGGTACTCGGCGCGGCCGCGGCTGCCGTTGTAGCGCCCCAGCGCCATGAACAGGTCGCCGTTCTCGCGGTCGCGCAGGTAGTAGCGCAGGATCACGCAGCCGAAGCGCAGGTTGGTCTGCATGTGGAACAGCACCGATACATCGGACTTGCCCACCAGGAGCCGCGCCCAGAACGGCATGACCTGCATGTAGCCGCGCGCCCCGGCGCGGCTGACGGCGAACTTGTTGAAATTGCTCTCGACCTGGATCAGGCCGAGAACGAGCGCGGGGTCGAGGCTGGCGCGCCGCGCCTCGTACCAGACGGTCTGCAGGAAGTCGCGCCGCTGCTCCCAGTCCATGCGCGTCGTGAGGCGCCGGTTCATCGCGCCCAGCCAGCGCAGGTAGAACAGGCGCGACTCCTGGTCGGGGAAATGCGGCTGCGGCAGGCGGTGGTAGTCGACCGGGTCGCCGCCGATGGCGGCCCGCAGGCCGTTCAACGCGCTTTCGGCGATGGGCTCCTCGGCTTGCGCCCCGCCGAATGCGGCGCCCGGCGCCAGCAACGCCCATGGCGCCGCCCAGAGCAGTTCGCGTCGGGCGATCACGCTTGGAGGCGGCCTTTCACGAAGCCGAAGGCCTCGCCGGCCGCCACCCGGGTCGCTGCCGCGTCGCGGCGGTGCTGGTATTCCACCTGGCCCTCTTTCAGGCCGCGGTCGGAGATCACGATGCGGTGCGGCACGCCGATCAGTTCCCAGTCGGCGAACATCGCACCGGGGCGCTCGCCGCGGTCGTCGAGCATGACGTCGACGCCCGCCGCGGCCAGGTCGTCGTGCAGCTTCTCGGCGGCGGCCTTGACTTCCGCGCTGCGGTCCATGCCGATCGGACACACGACCACCGTGAACGGCGCGATCGCGTCCGGCCAGATGATCCCGCGCTCGTCGTTGTTCTGCTCGATCGCGGCTGCGGGCAGGCGCGTGATGCCGATGCCGTAGCAGCCCATCTGCATCAGGCGCGGCTTGCCGGTCTCGTCGAGGAAGTTCGCGTTCATCGCGGCGCTGTACTTCGTGCCGAGGAAGAAGATGTGGCCGACCTCGATGCCGCGCTGGATCGCGAGCCGGCCCTTGCCGTCCGGCGACGCATCGCCTTCGACGACGTTGCGGATGTCGGCGACCTGCTCGGGCTCGGGCAGGTCGCGGCCCCAGTTCACCCCGGTGATGTGGAAGTCTTCCTCGTTGGCGCCGCAGATCCAGTCGGCCATCACCGCCACTTCGCGGTCGGCGACCACCTTCACCGGCTTCTTCATGCCGATGGGGCCGAGGTAGCCGGGCTTGGTGCCGAAGTGTTCGATGATCTCGGGCACCGTGGCGAAGCGGAAGCCGTTCTTCAGGCCTTCGACCTTGCCCGCCTTCACTTCGTTGAGGTCGTGGTCGCCCCGCAGCAGCAGCAGCCACACCTGCGACTTCGCGATTTCGCCGCGCTCGTTCAGTTCGTCCGTCGCGAGCACGATCGACTTCACCGTGGTTTGCAGCGGAACGCCGAGCAGCGCCGCGACGTCCTGGCAGGTGGCCTTGCCCGGCGTCGGCGTCTTCGTCATCGGCTTCGACGCAGCCGGCCGGGGGCCTTGGGGCGCCAGCGCCTCGGCCTTCTCGATGTTGGCCGCGTAGTCGCTGTCGGGGCTGTAGATGATCGCGTCCTCGCCGGTGGCGGCGATCACCTGGAATTCCTCGGACAGGTCACCGCCGATGGCGCCGCTGTCCGCGGCCACGGCGCGGTAGCGCAGCCCGAAGCGGTCGAAGATGGCGCGGTAGGCCTTGGCCATCACCTGGTAGCTTTGCTTGGCGCCGGCCTCGTCGCGATCGAAGCTGTAGGCGTCCTTCATCGTGAACTCGCGGCTGCGCATCACACCGAAGCGCGGCCGCCTCTCGTCGCGGAACTTGGTCTGGATGTGGTACAGGTTCTTCGGCAGCTGCTTGTAGCTGCGCAGCTCTTGGCGCGCGATGTCGGTGACGACCTCTTCGCTGGTGGGCTGGACGATGAAGTCGCGATCGTGCCTGTCCTTCAGGCGCAGCAGCTCGGGGCCCATCTTGTCCCAGCGCCCCGTCTCCTGCCAGAACTCCGCCGGCTGGATCACCGGCATCAGGCATTCGACCGCGCCGGCGCGGTTCATCTCCTCGCGCACGATCGCCTCGATCTTGCGCACGACTTTCAGGCCCATGGGCATCCAGGTGTAGATGCCGGCGCCGAGCTTCTTGACCATGCCCGCGCGCATCATCAGCTTGTGGCTGGTCACTTCGGCGTCCGCCGGGGCTTCCTTCTGGGTGGAAACGAGGAACTGGGAGGCTTTCATTCGATCTGGGGAAGGCCGCATCGGCCACGGCCGCTGAGCCTATGGCGGCGCCGCGAAGCGGCGTGCATAATGAACTCAGTTTAAGGATTTGGGGTTTGATTATGCTCGACCGGGACGGCTTCCGGCCCAACGTCGGCATCATCTTGCTCAACCAGAAGAACCAGGTGTTCTGGGGCAAGCGGATCCGCACCCACTCCTGGCAGTTCCCGCAAGGGGGCATAGACCGCGGCGAGACGCCCGAACAGGCGATGTTCCGCGAGCTGCACGAGGAAGTCGGGCTCCTGCCGGAGCATGTGCGGATCATCGCCCGCACCCGCGACTGGTTGCGCTACGAGGTGCCGGACCGGTACATCCGCCGCGATGCCCGCGGCCACTACAAGGGCCAGAAACAGATCTGGTACCTGCTCCAGTTGACCGGCCACGACTGGGACCTGAACCTGCGCGCCACCAACCACCCGGAGTTCGACGCCTGGCGCTGGAACGACTACTGGGTGCCGCTGGACGTGGTCGTCGAATTCAAGCGCGGCGTGTACGAGATGGCGCTGACGGAGCTCGCGCGTTTCCTGCCGCGGCACGACCACCGCAACCGCTACCTGCGCAGCGGCATGCGCTCGCGCGACCACGGCGATCACGAGCACCCGCCCGAGCAGCACCAGCAGATGCCCATGCCCGGCTTCGAGCTTCCGCCGGGCGCCACGTTCGACCCCGACCCGCAGGCCGCCGTCGCACCGGCGGGCAAGGACAAGCATGCGCCGTGAGTTCGCGCTGGCCGCGGCGCTCGCCGCGGGCCCGGCGTTCGCGCAGGTGTTCGGCGACTGGAACGAGGGCACCGTGCCCCTGGCGCCGCCATTGCGGACCGAGGCGCTCGTTCCCCTCGACATCCAGGGCTCGGACCTGCGCTTCGGCATCGATCCCGCATCCGTTTCCGTCGGCAAGGACGAGGTCGTGCGTTTCGTGATCGTCGCGACGAGCCCGTCGGGCACGGTCAACGCGTTCTACCAAGGCGTGCACTGCGCGCGCGCCACGTATCGCCTGTATGCGCGGCACAGCCCGGCGCAAGGCTGGCGCGCCGTCGAGGCGGAGTGGAAGGCGCTGAACGAAGGGCTGGAGGGACGTTTCGGCTACCTGGCCGCACGAGCGGGGGTGTGTTCCGGCCGCGTGCCGGGCGGCACGCCGGCGCAGATCGTCCAGGCCCTCAGGACACCCAGCGACCGCAAGACCGGCTTCTAGCGGGTGACCACCAGGTTGGTGCGGTGGATCATCTCGGGCTCGGCAACGTAGCCCAATAGCTTCTCGATCTCGGTCGACGGCTTGCGGCACAGCAGGCGGGCTTCGGCGCTCGCGTAGTTCGCGAGGCCCCGCGCGATCTCGTTGCCTTGCGGGTCGCGCACGGCGATCACGTCGCCGCGCGAGAACTCGCCGTCAACCGCCGTCATGCCGATCGGCAACAGGCTCTTGCCTTCCGCGCGCACCTTGGCGACGGCGCCTTCGTCCACCGTCACGGAGCCGCGCAACTGCAGGTGGTCGGCCATCCAGCGCTTGCGCGCCTGGTTCTTCTGCGTCGGCGCGACGAGCAGCGTGCCGATCGCTTCGCCGCGCGCCAGGCGCACCAGGCAATCCTTCTCGCGGCCCCAGGCGATCACCGTCGAGGCGCCCGAGCCCGCCGCGCGCTTGGCCGCGAGGATCTTGGTGATCATCCCGCCCTTGCCCAGCGTCGACCCCGCGCCGCCGGCCATGGCCTCGAGCGCGGCATCTCCTGCCTTGGCTTCATGCACGAAGGTGGCGGCCGGGTCCTTGCGCGGGTCGGCGCTGTACAGGCCCTTCTGGTCGGTGAGGATGACGAGCGCATCCGCCTCGACCAGGTTCGCGACCAGCGCACCCAGCGTGTCGTTGTCGCCGAACTTGATCTCGTCGTTGACCACCGTGTCGTTCTCGTTGATCACGGGGATGACCTTCAGGCGCAGCAGCGTGAGCAGCGTCGAGCGGGCGTTGAGGTAACGCTCGCGGTCGGCCAGGTCGGCGTGCGTGAGCAGCACCTGCGCGGAGTGCATGCCGTGCTCGCGCAGTTTCGTTTCGTACATCTGCGCCAGGCCCATCTGGCCCACGGCGGCGGCGGCCTGCAGCTCGTTCACCTCGTGCGGCCGCGTCGTCCAGCCCAGGCGCTTCATGCCTTCGGCGATGGCGCCGCTGGAAACCATGATCACCTCGCGGCCCTCGCGCGCCAGCGCCGCGAGCTGGCGCGACCACTCGCCGATCGCGTGCTCGTCCAGGCCGCGGCCTTCGTTGGTCACGAGGCTGGAGCCGACCTTGACGACGATGCGCCGCGCATCGCGCACGACCGGGGACGAGGGCTTGTTCTCAGACATCCTGGAATCGCGGATCGACTTCTTCCGGCGGCTGCTCGGAACGGTGGACCTTGTGCACGTGCTCGAACACGGACTTCACCAGCGTGTCGCAGCCCTCGCGCGTGAGCGCCGAGATCTCGAACACCGGGCCCTTGTACTTCATGCGCTTGACGAAGTCCTTCACCCGCTTCTCGCGCTCGTCCGCGGGAACCATGTCGACCTTGTTCAGCACCAGCCAGCGCGGCTTGTCGTACAGCGCCTGGTCGTACTTCTTCAGCTCGGCGACGATGGCCTTCGCCTGCGCGACGGGGTCCACGCCTTCGTCGAAGGGCGCGATGTCCACGAGGTGCAGGAGCAGGCGCGTGCGCTGCAGGTGGCGCAGGAACTGGTGGCCCAGCCCCGCGCCTTCAGCCGCGCCTTCGATAAGGCCCGGCACGTCGGCGACGACGAAGCTCTGCTCGGGGCCGACGCGCACCACGCCGAGGTTGGGGTGCAGCGTGGTGAAAGGGTAGTCGGCGATCTTCGGCCGCGCGTTGGAGATGGCCGCGATCAGCGTCGACTTCCCGGCGTTCGGCATGCCGAGCAGGCCGACATCGGCGAGCACCTTGAGCTCCAGCTTCAGGCTCTTGCGCTCGCCTTCCTTGCCCGGCGTCTTCTGGCGCGGGGCGCGGTTGATCGAGCTCTTGAAGCGCATGTTGCCGAAGCCGCCCTCGCCGCCCTTGGCGATCATCAGCATCTCGCCGGGCGTGAGCAGCTCGTACAGCACCTCGCCCGTCTCGGCGTCGGTGATGATGGTGCCCACCGGCATCTTCAGCACGATGTCGTCGCCCGCGGCGCCGAACATGTCGGAACCCATGCCGTGCTGGCCGCGCTTGGCCTCGTGGCGCTTGGAATAGCGGTAGTCGACGAGCGTGTTGAGGTTGACGTCGGCGAAAGCGTAGACGTTGCCGCCGCGGCCGCCGTCGCCGCCGTTGGGCCCGCCGAACTCCTTGTACTTCTCGTGCCGGAACGAGACGCAGCCGTTCCCCCCATCGCCAGCGGCGATGTCGATGTAGGCTTCGTCGACAAATTTCATGTTGGCTCGATTAAAACAAAAAGGCCCTGCATGGTGATGCAGGGCCTCTTGCGGTGAGACCTGGTGGCTTACGCCGGGACCACGCTCACGGTCTGCTTGTTCAGCTCGCCCTTGGTCTGGAACTTGACGTGCCCGTCGACCAGCGCGAAGAGCGTGTGGTCGCGGCCGACGCCGACGTTCGTGCCGGGGTGGAACTTGGTGCCGCGCTGGCGCACGATGATCGAGCCCGCCGAAATGAGCTCGCCGCCGAATGCCTTCACGCCGAGCATCTTGGGCTGGGAATCCCGCCCGTTGCGCGTGGAGCCGCCGCCTTTTTTCTGTGCCATTTCAAAGCTCCTTAGACGGCGATGGCGCCGATCTGCAGTTCCGTGAAGGACTGGCGATGACCCTGGCGCTTCTGGTAGTGCTTGCGACGGCGCATCTTGAAGATGCGCACCTTGTCGTGCTTGCCGTGCGCGACGACGGTGGCTTTGACAGTTGCACCGGACACCAGGGGTGCGCCGACGTTGTGCTTGTCCCCGTCCACGACGGCAAGCACCTGGTCGATCACGATCTCCTGGCCGATGTCCGCAGCAATCTGTTCTACTTTGATCTTTTCGCCGGAAGCAACGCGATACTGCTTGCCACCGGTTTTTATGACCGCGTACATGTTGACCTCGATTGGTTATCTATCCACGGACGGATTTCCGCAGAGCCCGCGATCATAGCATAGTTTGCGGTTACTCACAGCGAGCCCGCCCGGGGGCCCCGGCGGGGGCGGACCCCCTTCCTATAATCCTTTTATCTTGACCGCGTCCTCCGCCAGCACCGCCTCCGTGCTCTCCCTGATCGCCGGCGACATGGCCGAGGTGGACCAGGTCATCGCCCGCCGCCTCGATTCCGGCGTGCCCCTGGTCGGCGAGGTGTGCCGCTACATCATCGGTGCCGGCGGCAAGCGCCTGCGCCCCGCCTTGCTCCTGCTGGTCTGCGGCGCACTTGGTTACAAGGGCGCGCAGCGGCACAACCTGGCCGCCGTCGTCGAGTTCATCCACACCGCCACGCTCCTGCACGACGACGTCGTCGACGAGTCGACCCTCAGGCGCGGCCGCGAAACCGCCAACGAGCGCTTCGGCAACCCGGCGAGCGTGCTGGTCGGCGACTTCCTGTACTCGCGCGCCTTCCAGATGATGGTCGACGCCGGCCAGATGCGCATCATGCAGATCCTCGCCGACGCCACCAACGTCATCGCCGAGGGCGAGGTGCTGCAGCTGATGAACATGCACGACCCGTCGCTCGACGAGGCGGCATACCTGCGCGTGATCCGCTCGAAGACGGCAAAGCTGTTCGAGGCCAGCGCGCGGCTGGGCGCCGTGCTCTCCGGCTCCGGCACGCGCGTCGAGGAAGCCTGCGCCACCTACGGGCAGGCGCTGGGCACCGCCTTCCAGGTGATCGACGACGTCCTCGACTACGCCGGCGACGCCTCGGAGATGGGCAAGAACCTCGGCGACGACCTGCGCGAGGGCAAGGCCACGCTGCCGCTGATCGCCGCGATGCGGCGCGGCACGGCGGACCAGGCCGCGGTGATCCGGCGCGCGATCGAATCGGGCGGCGCCGGCGAACTCGATGCGATCGTCGCCATCGTGCGCGACACGGGTGCCCTGGAAGTGACGCGCGAAGCGGCGGCGCAGGAGGCCGCGCGTGCGATCGAAGCGGCGCGCATCCTCCCGTCCAATTCGTACACGGAGGGTTTGCTACAATTGGCGGCTCAACTGCTTTCGCGCCGCGCCTGATTGCCAGGACCGCCGGCCGAGCCGCAGACGGGGTGTAGCTTAGCCTGGTAGAGCGCTACGTTCGGGACGTAGAGGCCGGAGGTTCGAATCCTCTCACCCCGACCAGTTTCCCCTCTCGTTTCCCCTTAGGTTCGTGCGTGACTTCGTACCAACTGCGAGGCGGCGTTTGCCCGTGCGCGCGTTTACAGCCCCGGGGCAATCAGCGATGATCGGCGAGCCCTGCTGAGTAGGACAGGCAGGGCCACGACCCCCGAAAAGCCCATGGCCGCCGTCGATCCCGTCGCATCCGAATCGCCTTCGATGGCGCTGCCCGGCCTCGCCCGCGCGCTGGTCTCGGCCGGCAAGCTGGGGCAGAAGTCGGCGGAAGAAATCTACAAGCGCGCGCAGGGCAACCGCACCAGCTTCATCGCCGAGCTGGTGGGCTCGGGTTCGGTCTCGGCCTCGGACCTCGCGCACACGATGTCCACGGCCTTTGGCGCGCCGCTGCTCGACCTGAACGCCGTCGACCCCCCGCGCCTGCCGAAGGGCCTGCTCGACACCAAGATCTGCCAGACGCTGCGCGTCGTGGTGCTGTCCAAGCGCAACAACCGCCTGATCGTCGCCACGGCCGACCCGTCGGACCAGCAGGCCGCCGAGAAGATCAAGTTCTCCACCCAGATGGGCGTGGACTGGATCATCGCCGAGTACGACAAGCTGACCAAGATGGTCGAGGCCGTCACGACGACCGCGACCGAGACGATGGACAGCATCATCGGCGAGGACTTCGAGTTCGACGAGTCGAGCATCGAGGCCGCGACCGACGATGCCGAGGCCGCCACCTCCGAAGTCGAGGACGCGCCGGTCGTCAAGTTCCTGCAGAAGATGCTGCTGGACGCCGTGTCCATGCGCGCGTCGGACCTGCACTTCGAACCCTACGAGTTCCAGTACCGCGTGCGCTTCCGCATCGACGGCGAGCTGCGCGAGATCGCCTCGCCGCCCACGGCCATCAAGGAAAAGCTGGCCTCGCGCATCAAGGTGATCTCCAAGATGGACATCTCCGAGAAGCGCGTGCCGCAGGACGGCAAGATGAAGCTGAAGGTCGGCGCGGACCGCGTCATCGACTTCCGCGTCAGCACGCTGCCCACGCTCTTCGGCGAGAAGATCGTGATCCGTATCCTGGACCCGTCCAGCGCCAAGCTCGGCATCGATGCGCTTGGCTATGACACGGTGGAGAAGGAGCGCCTGCTCGAAGCCATCGGGCGGCCCTACGGCATGATCCTGGTCACCGGCCCCACGGGTTCGGGCAAGACGGTGTCGCTCTACACCTGCCTGAACATCATGAACAAGCCGGGGGTGAACATCTCCACCGCCGAAGACCCGTCGGAAATCAACCTGCCGGGCGTGAACCAAGTCAACGTCAACGAGAAGGCCGGCCTCACCTTCGCGGCGGCCCTCAAGTCCTTCCTGCGCCAGGACCCGGACGTGATCATGGTCGGCGAAATCCGCGACCTGGAAACGGCCGACATCGCCATCAAGGCCGCGCAGACGGGCCACCTGGTGCTGTCGACGCTGCACACGAATGACGCGCCCACCACGCTCACGCGGATGCGCAACATGGGCATCCAGCCGTTCAACATCGCGTCCAGCGTCATCCTGATCACGGCCCAGCGCCTGGCGCGGCGCCTGTGCCCGAATTGCAAGGCGCCGCACGACATCCCGCACGAGTCGCTGATGGACGCCGGCTTCAAGGAAGAAGACATCGACGGCACGTGGACGACCTACAAGCCGGTGGGCTGCAGCGCCTGCAACAACGGCTACAAGGGGCGCGTGGGCATCTACCAGGTCATGCCGATCAGCGAGGACATGCAGCGCATCATCCTCGAAGACGGCAGCGCGCTGGACATCGCGAAGCAGGCCTCCGCCGAAGGCGTGAAGACGCTGCGCGAGTCGGGATTGTCGAAAGTGCGGCAGGGCCTGACCTCTCTGGAGGAAGTGCTCGCCGTGACCAACATCGCGTGAAGAATTAAGGGAACGCCATGGCTACAGCAGCTGCCGCAAAAGTCACCGAATTCGTCTTCGAATGGGAAGGCCGCGACCGCAACGGCAAGCAGGTGCGCGGCGAGACGCGCGCCGCCGGCGAGAACCAGGTGCAGGCCGCGCTGCGCCGCCAGGGCGTCACGCCCACGAAGGTCAAGAAGCGCAAGATGCGCTCGGGCGCGAAGATCAAGCCCAAGGACATCGCGATCTTCACCCGCCAGCTCGCCACCATGATGAAAGCCGGCGTACCGCTGCTGCAAGCCTTCGACATCGTCGGCCGCGGCAACGCCAACGCCAGCGTCACCAAGCTGCTCAACGACGTGCGCACCGACGTCGAGACCGGCACGTCGCTGTCGGCCGCGTTCCGCAAGTACCCCCTGTACTTCGACAACCTGTACTGCAACCTGGTCGAGGCCGGCGAAGCCGCCGGTATCCTGGAAGCGCTGCTCGACCGCCTGGCGGTCTACATGGAAAAGACCGAGGCCATCAAGAGCAAGATCAAGTCGGCGCTGATGTACCCGATCTCGGTGGTGGTCGTGGCCTTCATCGTGGTGTCGGTGATCATGATCTTCGTGATCCCGGCGTTCAAGGAAGTGTTCACGTCCTTCGGCGCGGACCTGCCCGCGCCGACGCTCTTCGTGATCGGCATGAGCGAGTTCTTCGTGAAGTGGTGGTGGCTGATCTTCGGCGGCCTGGGCGGCGGCCTGTACTTCTTCTTCCAGTCGTGGAAGCGCAGCGAGAAGGTCCAGATCTTCATGGACCGCCTGATGCTCAAGCTGCCGGTCTTCGGCAACCTGGTCTACAAGTCCGTGATCGCACGCTGGACGCGCACGCTGTCCACCATGTTCGCCGCGGGCGTGCCGCTGGTCGAGGCGCTCGACTCCGTCGGCGGCGCTTCCGGCAACTACGTTTACCAGTCGGCCACCGAGAAGATCCAGATGGAGGTGGCCACCGGCACCAGCCTCACGGCCGCGATGACCAACGCCAACGTCTTCCCGACCATGGTGCTGCAGATGTGCGCGATCGGCGAGGAGTCCGGCGCGCTCGACCACATGCTGGGCAAGGCCGCGGACTTCTACGAAGCCGAGGTCGACGACATGGTGGAGGGCCTCTCGAGCCTGATGGAGCCGATCATCATCGTGTTCCTCGGCGGCCTGATCGGCGGCATCGTCGTGTCGATGTACCTGCCGATCTTCAAGCTGGGCGCCGTCGTCTGATGGTCTTTTCGCATGGGGTGGACGCTGGCCTGGCCGGCGTCTTCGGCCTGCTCGTGGGCAGCTTCCTCAACGTGGTCATCTACCGGCTGCCGCGCATGATGTACCGCGAGTGGCTGGACGAGTCGCTCCAGAACCTGCAGGACGCCCCGCCCGTGCCCAGCCTGTGGAAGCTGGTGTTCGGCCCCGGCCAGGACACGCCGCGCGAGCTCGAAGCCGCGGCCACCGCCGGCGGCAAGCAGCTGCAGGCGCTGCCCCCCTTCACCATCATCGGCCCGGCGTCGCGCTGCCCGCGCTGCGGCACGCCCATCCGCTGGTACCAGAACGTGCCCGTCGTCAGTTACCTCGTGCTGCGAGGCAAGTGCGCGGCGTGCGGGAACCCGATCTCTCCGCGCTACCCGATCGTGGAACTGGTCACGGGCGGCCTGTTCGCCTTCTGCGTGTGGAAGTTCGGCGTGTCGCTGCAGGCGGCGCTGTGGATGGCTTTCTGCGCGCTATTGCTGTGCCAGTTCCTGATCGACCTGGACACGCAGCTCCTGCCCGACACGCTCACCTACCTGCTGCTCTGGCTGGGGCTCGGCGGCGCCGCGCTCAAGCTCACCGGCATCCCGCTGGCCGAGGCCGTGTGGGGCGCCATCCTCGGCTACGGCGTGCTGTGGGTGATCTTCCAGGCGTACAAGCTCGCGACCGGTCGCATCGGCATGGGCCACGGCGACTTCAAGCTGCTCGCTGCGCTGGGCGCGTGGCTGGGCGCGTCGTACCTGCTGCCCATCGTGCTGCTGTCTTCCGTCGTCGGCGCGGTCCTCGGCATCGCGCTGATCGCGATCGGACGGATCGCCAACCGCCACATCCCGATCTCGTTCGGGCCCTTCCTGGCCGCCACCGGCATCCTCGTGCTGGTGCTCGGCCCGCAGGCGATGCGCGACTACTTCCCGTTCGCCTTCGCGCTCGACCGGCTGTAGCGGCATGACGCTGCGCGTGGGCCTGACCGGCGGCATCGGCAGCGGCAAGAGCACGGTGCTCGCGATGCTCGCGCAGCTGGGCGCCACCGCCATCGACGCCGATGCGATCTCGCGCGGCACCACCGCCGCCGGCGGTGCGGCGATCGCGGAGATCGCGCGCGTGTTCGGCGCGGGCTTCATCACCCCCGAAGGCGCGCTGCACCGCGAGCGCATGCGCGAACACACCTTCACCGATCCGCAGGCGCGCAAGCAGCTGGAAGCCATCATCCATCCGCTCGTCGGCGCCGAAAGCGCGCGGCAGGTCGAAGCCGCGCTGGCGGCCGGCGCGAAGTGCATCGTCTTCGACATCCCGCTGCTGGTGGAGTCGGGACGCTGGCGCCAGCAGGTGGACCGCGTGCTCGTCGTCGACTGCTCCGTCGAGACGCAGGTGGCCCGCGTGATGCAACGCAGCGGCCTGAAGGCGGACGAGGTGCGCGCCATCATCGCCGCGCAAGCCACTCGAGAACAGCGCCTCGCCGCGGCCGACGTCGTCGTCTGCAACGAGCATCTTTCGCTGGAGGAACTCGCTAACGAAGTGAAGCAGGCGGCGCTGGGCTTCGGGCTATGATGCCCGCCGTGATCCTCTACGAATACCCGTTCAACGAACGCATCCGTACGTACCTGCGGCTGGAACACCTGTTCCGCCGCCTCGGCGAACTGGTCCCGCGCAACCACCCGATCGATCACCACTACGCGCTGGCCACCGTCTTCGAAGTGATGGACGTCGCCGCGCGCGCCGACCTCAAGGCCGACGTGATGAAGGACCTGGACCGGCAGCGCACGCAGCTCGGGAACTACCGCGGCAACCCAGCGGTGTCGGAGCAGGTCCTCGACGAGGCGATCGGCAAGCTCGATCGCTCCTTCAACCTCCTCAACACCATCCCCGGCAAGGCCGGCCAGTCGCTGACCGAGAACGACTGGCTCATGAGCATCCGCAGCCGCATCAACATCCCCGGCGGCACCTGCGAGTTCGACCTGCCCGCCTACTACGCGTGGCAGCACCGCTCGCCGGAGCAAAGGCGCGCGGACCTCGAGCGCTGGGCCGGCGCGCTGGGCCCGCTCGCGGAGTCGGTGCACATGCTGCTCAAGCTGCTGCGCGATTCGGGGACGCCCCAGAAGGTCGTCGCCACCGGCGGGCAACTGCAGCAGAACCTGCCGCAAGGCCGCAGCTTCCAGCTGCTGCGGCTGCGCATCGATTCGTCGCGCGGGCTCGTGCCGGAGATCAGCGGCAACCGCCTGATGATCTCCGTGCGCCTCATGCGCCAGGAGGCTGCGGACAAGATGCAGCCCGTCAACGAGGACACGGCTTTCGAGCTCACGCTCTGCTCGTGATCGCGATGGGAAGCGAAGCGAAGCCACGCATCGTGCGCTGCCCGGCCTGCGGCGGCGACAGCGTCTATGCGCCCTCCAACCGGTGGCGGCCGTTCTGCAGCGAACGCTGCAAGGGCATGGACCTGGGCGCCTGGGCCAGCGAGAACTTCCGCGTGCCGGCCGACACGCCGCCCGACGACCAGGCCTTCGGCGACCCGAAGGAGCGCTAGTTCACGCTTCGGCGTGCGTGGGCCCCGCGTGACCGCGCTCCTGCGCGAACCACTGGAGCACGGGCACCGTGCCGGGCAACACCGGCTTCACGTCGACGGGCAGTTGCTGCCACGCGCAGGCCTGGCCTTCGTGCATGTGCAGCTGCCCTTCCCACTCGAACACCTTGCAGAAATTCAGGCGCACCAGCGCATGCGGGTAGTCGACGCGCTCGACGCGCCACGGATGCACGGCGCCGATCGTGACGCCAATCTCCTCGATGAGCTCGCGCCGCAAGGCCTGTTCGACGGTCTCGCCGGCTTCGACCTTGCCGCCGGGGAACTCCCAGTAGCCGGCGTAGACCTTGCCTTCCGGGCGCGAGGTGAGGAGGAACGCCCCGTCCTTGCGCACCAGCACGCCCACGGCGACTTCGACCTCCTTGCGGTCGGGCCCGCCTTCGCGCGGGCGGTCGCCGTCGGCAACGAGGATGGTCACTTGCCCTTGCGGCCCGCGTAGTCGCGCGCGAACTGGTAGGCCACGCGGCCGCTGCGCGAGGCGCGCTCCAGTGCCCAGACGAGCGCCTCGGGGCGCGAAGCCTCGATCTCTGACGCGCCGACACCGAAGGACGACAGCCACTGCGCGACGATGGCCAGGTACTCGTCCTGGCTGAAGGGGTAGAAGCTGACCCACAGGCCGAAGCGCTCCGACAGCGAAATCTTCTCCTCGACCACCTCGCCGGGGTGCACCTCGCCGTCCTCCGTGTGCGTGTACGAGAGGTTCTCCTTCATGTACTCCGGCATCAGGTGGCGGCGGTTGCTGGTTGCGTAGATCAGCACGTTCGGCGTGGCGGCCGCGACCGAGCCGTCGAGGATCGACTTGAGCGCCTTGTAACCGGGCTCGCCCTCCTCGAAGCTCAGGTCGTCGCAGAACACCATGAACTTCTCCGGCCGCGAGGCAACGATGTCCACGATGTCGGGCAAGTCCACCATGTCGGACTTGTCGACCTCGATCAGGCGCAGGCCCTGCTTCGCGTATTCGTTCAGGCAGGCCTTCACCAGCGACGACTTGCCCGTGCCGCGCGCGCCCGTCAGCAGCACGTTGTTGGCCGGCTGGCCCTGCACGAACTGCAGCGTGTTGCGCTGGATCTTCTCCTTCTGCGGCTCGATCTCCTTGAGGTCCGAAAGGCGAATTTCCGCCACGTGCCGCACGGGTTCGAGCACGCCGTGGCCCGACGCGCGCTTGCGGTAGCGCCACGCGATCGCCTCGTCCCACTTTGGCGCCGACAGCGGCTGCGGCAGGATCGCCTCGATACGCGCGACGAGTTCCGCGGCGCGCTCGATCAGGTGTTCGAACTTCTCGTTCACGACCGGTAGTCCGCGTTGATGCTCACGTAATCATGGCTGAAGTCGCACGTCCACACGGTGTCGGTGGCCGTGCCGCGGCCGAGATTCACGCGCACGAGGATCTCGCTTTTCTTCATCACGCGCTGCCCGTCCTCCTCCCGGTACGACGGGTTGCGCCCGCCCTTGACGGCCACGTGCACGTCGTCGAGGAACAGGTCGATCTTCGTCTGGTCGAGGTCGGCGATGCCGGCGTAGCCCACGGCCGCCAGGATGCGGCCCAGGTTGGGGTCGCTGGCGAAGAAAGCGGTTTTCACCAGCGGCGAATGGCCGATGGCATAAGCCACCTGCCGGCACTCGTCCTTCGTACGGCCGCCTTCGACCTGCACGGTGATGAACTTGGTGGCGCCTTCGCCGTCGCGGACGATGGCTTGCGCCAGCAGGCGCGCGACTTCCATCATCGCGTCGCGCACCGCGCGGCCATCGGCGCTGTCCAGCGACGAGACCTGCGGACCGGCCTTGTTGGTGGCGATGACCACGAAGGAATCGTTCGTCGATGTGTCACCGTCCACCGTGACGCGGTTGAAGGACCCCTCCGCGAGTTCGAACGCCAGCTTCTCCATCAGCGCCGGTGCGATGCGCGCATCGGTGGCGAGGAAGCCCAGCATCGTCGCCATGTTGGGCCGGATCATCCCGGCGCCCTTGCTCACGCCGGTGACGGTGATCGTCTCGCCTCCCAGCTTCACCTGCCGGCTGAAGGCCTTGGGCAGGGTGTCGGTGGTCATGATGCCTTCGGCGGCGCGCAGCCAGTTCCTCTCCGACGCATCGGCCACGGCCGCGGGCAGGCCCGCTTCGATCCGCTCGATGGGCAGCGGCTCCATGATCACGCCGGTGGAGAACGGCAGGACCTGCCGCGCGTCGACCTTCACCTGCGCGGCCAGCGCCTCGCACATGCGGCGCGCGCGCTTCAGGCCCTCTTCGCCGGTGCCCGCATTGGCGTTGCCCGTGTTGATGACGAGTGCGCGGATCGCATTGCCACCGCCCAAATGCTCGCGGCACACCTGCACCGGCGCCGCGCAGAAGCGGTTCTGCGTGAACACGCCACCCACGGAGGCGCCTTCGTCGAGGAGCACCACCGTCAGGTCCTTGCGGTTCGCCTTGCGGATGCCCGCTTCCGCCACGCCGATGCGCAGGCCGCGCACGGGGTGCAGGTCCTCGGCCTTGGGTGCGGCCAGGTTGACTGCCATCGCTTTTTTTCCTGTGGTTGGTGGTGATCAGCCCTGCCGCCAGGGCAGGCCGCGCTGGCGCCAGCCGCCGCGGTTGCCGCGCTGGCCGTTCTCGTCCGGGTCACCCTCGAAGCCTTCGAGGATGTTGTACGACTCGATCCCCAGCTCGGTGGCGCGCCGCGCAGCATGGGCCGAGCGCGCGCCGCTGCGGCACAGCATCACCGCCTTCTTGCCCGGGGGCACGGCCTGGCGGATCTGCTCGTCGAAATCGGCGTTCATCTTCATGCCGGGCCATTGCTTCCACACGACGTTGGCCGCGCCGGGGATGAAGCCCACCCATTCACGCTCGGCGTCGCTGCGCACGTCCACCAGCACCGCATCGCCCTTCTGCCACCACTCGTAGGCGGTCTGCGGCGGGATGTTGCCGGCATAGCCCTGCGCCGGCGGCGGCACGCCGTCGTTGCCGCCGGCGTCGTGGCGCAGCCCGGAGCTCAGGTTCGCCGGCACCGCTTCGTCGAGGCGCCTGGGCTTGGGGAGGTTCAAGTCGTCCATGATCTTCACGAATTCTGCCAGCGACTTGCCGGCCACCCGCGCATTGGTCCTTTTCTCCTGCCCGATGGTGGAGCACGAGCGTTCGTTGTAGTCGTGGGCCGGCCAGACGACGGTTTCATCGGGCAGCGCGAACAGGATTTCCGTGATGCTGCGGTACAGCTGGGCGGCGCTGCCGGACTGGAAATCGGTGCGGCCGCAACCGTTGATCAACAGCGTGTCGCCGGTGAAGACGTTGCCTCGCCACACGAAGCACATGCTCCCGGCCGTATGGCCGGGCGTGTGCAGCGCGCGCAGCTCTTCGCCGCCGAAACGCAGCACGTCGCCGTGCCTGAGCTGCACGGCCGCGGTGCCGATGTTGCAGCCCTGCGGCGCGGCGGTGCGCGCACCGGCATGCTCGGCAAGCGCGGCCGCGCTCGTGATGTGGTCGGCATGCGCGTGCGTCTCGACGCTCCACACGAGCTTGAGCCCGCGCTCGCGCAGAATCGCCAGGTCGCGCTCCAGCTGTTCGTCCACCGGGTCGATGATCAGCGCCTCGCGCGCAGCGGCATCGGCCAGCAGGTAGGTGTACGTGCTGGAGGCGGGGTCGAAGAGCTGGATCGGCGTCACACGATCTTGACGCTGAGGTTCGGCAGGCGGTCGATGTGGATCTCGATCACGTCGCCGCGCACCACCGGCCCGACGTTCTCGGGCGTGCCGGAATAGATGATGTCGCCGGGGAAGAGCTCGTTGGCGAGCGACAGGTTGGCGATCTGCTCGGCCACCGACCAGATCATCATCTGCAGGTCGGACGTCTGCTTGATGGTGCCGTTGACCTTCAGCCAGATCTGGCCGTTGCGGAAATGGCCCACCTGCGGCACCCGGTGGATCGCCCCCAGCACCGCCGAATGGTCGAAGCTCTTGCCGATCTCCCAGGGCTTCTTCTCGTCGCCCATGGCGCGCTGAAGGTCGCGCCGCGTCATGTCCAGGCCCAGCGTGTAGCCGTACACGTGGTCCAGCGCCTGCGCCACGGGGATGTTGCGGCCGCCCTTGCCGATGGCGGCGACCAGCTCGACCTCATAGTGGTAGTTCTTGGTGAGCGTCGGGTAGGGGTGGTCGGCCACGGTGCCGACGGGGACGTACTGGATGGCGTCGGTCGGCTTCTGGAAGAAGAACGGGGGTTCGCGGTCGGGGTTGGAGCCCATCTCGATCGAATGGGCGCGGTAGTTGCGGCCGATGCAGTAGATGCGCCGCACCGGGAACACCTCATCCGATCCCACGATCGGGATGGTGCTGGTCTTCACGGCGAACGGGCTGCGGGCGCCCGACTGGGTGGTCCCGGTGGCGCAGGCCGCCAGGCCGGCGCCGGCGGCCGCCGCCGCGGCGACATTCACGAACTTTCGTCTTTGCATGGCTTGTGTCTCCTTCTTCCGCCAAACTTCTGGCGGCGCCCATGATGCCGGAACGCATTGCGGGTGCAAGTTGACGTTTACGTAAACGTCAATTAACCTTGCGGCAACCCGGGAGCTTCCATGACCGACCTCTCCGCCGAATTCAAGGCGCTGGCGAGCTATCGACCCACCCACAAGGTGCGCTTCGTCACGGCCGCGAGCCTCTTCGACGGCCACGACGCCGCCATCAACATCATGCGACGCATCCTGCAGGGCATGGGTGCGGAGGTGATCCACCTCGGGCACAACCGCAGCGTGGACGACGTCGTCACCGCCGCCCTGCAGGAAGACGTGCAGGGCATCGCCGTCAGCTCCTACCAGGGCGGCCACGTCGAGTACTTCAAGTACATGGTGGACCTGCTGAAGCAGCGCGGCGGCGCGCACATCCAGGTGTTCGGCGGCGGCGGCGGCGTGATCGTGCCGCCCGAGATCCGCGAACTGCAGGACTACGGCGTCACGCGCATCTACAGCCCCGAGGACGGCCAGCGCATGGGCCTCGCGGGAATGATCGGCGAGATGGTGATGCGCTGCGACAAGGACATCACCGGTTACGCCCCCAAGGACGCGAAGGCAATCCGGGGGCACGGCGAGATGAACTGGCGCGCGCTGGCGCAACTGGTCACCGCCATCGAGAACGGCACCGCCGACGCGAAGCTGATGGACTCGGTGCGCGCGGCCGCGGGCGAGCGCAAGGTGCCGGTGGTCGGTATCACCGGCACGGGCGGCGCGGGCAAGTCGTCGCTCACCGACGAGATCATCCGCCGCATCCGCCTGGACCAGGACGACGACGTGCGCATCGCCGTCATCTCGATCGACCCGTCGCGCCGCAAGAGCGGCGGCGCGCTGCTCGGCGACCGCATCCGCATGAACGCCATCAGCCCGTGGGGCAAGGGGCCGCGCGTGTACATGCGCTCGCTCGCCACGCGCGACTTCGGCAGCGAAATCTCCGCTGCCCTGCCCGACGTCATCGCGGCCTGCAAGGCCGCAGGCTTCGACCTGGTGCTGGTGGAAACTTCCGGCATCGGCCAGGGCGACGCGGCCATCGTGCCGCTGGTGGACCTGCCCATGTACGTGATGACGCCGGAGTTCGGCGCTGCCAGCCAGCTCGAGAAGATCGACATGCTGGACTTCGCCGAGTTCGTGGCCATCAACAAGTTCGACCGCAAGGGCGCGGCCGACGCGCTGCGCGACGTGGCCAAGCAGGTCCAGCGCAACAAGGAGCTGTGGGGCAAGCGGCCGGACGAGATGCCCGTGTTCGGCACCATGGCCGCGCGCTTCAACGACGACGGCGTGACGGCGCTGTACCAGGCGATGAAGCCGCGCCTGGCGGAGCTCGGCCTCGCGGTGAAGGAAGGGCGCCTGCCCATCGCCGGCGTGCGGCACAGCACGAACCAGACGCCCATCGTGCCGCCGGCGCGCACGCGCTACCTCGCCGACATCTCGGAATCCGTGCGCGGCTACAAGAAGAAGGCGCGCGAACAGGCGAAGCTCGCGCGCGAGATCCAGCAATTGCAGGAAGCGGCCCGCATGCTCAAGGTCGACAAGCCCGAGCGCGCGCCCGCGGCGGAAGCGGCGCTGGACCTCGCCGGCAAGCGCAAGTCGAAGATGGACCGCGACGCGCTGCACCTGCTACAGCAGTGGCCCGACATGCAGAAGGCGTATTCGGGCGACGAGTACGTGGTGAAGATCCGCGACAAGGAAATCCGCACCGCGCTGACCACCAAGTCGCTCTCGGGCACGACCATCAAGAAGGTCGCGTTGCCGCAGTTCGAGGACCACGGCGAAATCCTCAAGTGGCTGATGCTGGAGAACGTGCCGGGGAGCTTCCCGTACACCGCCGGCGTCTTCGCATTCAAGCGCGAGAACGAGGACCCGACGCGCATGTTCGCGGGCGAAGGCGATCCCTTCCGCACCAACAAGCGCTTCAAGCTGCTCTCCGAAGGCATGCCGGCCAAGCGCCTGTCCACGGCCTTCGACTCGGTCACGCTCTACGGCAACGACCCCGACCGGCGCCCGGACATCTACGGCAAGGTGGGCAACTCGGGCGTGTCCATCGCGACCCTGGATGACATGGAGGTGCTGTACTCGGGCTTCGACCTGTGCAACCCGGCCACTTCCGTGTCGATGACGATCAACGGCCCGGCGCCGACGATCCTCGCGATGTTCATGAACACGGCCATCGACCAGAACGTGGCGAAGTTCAAGGCCGACAACGGCCGCGAGCCCACGCCCACCGAGGCCGCCAAGATCAAGGAATGGGTGCTGGCCAACGTGCGCGGCACGGTGCAGGCCGACATCCTGAAGGAAGACCAGGGCCAGAACACCTGCATCTTCTCCACCGAGTTCTCGTTGAAAGTCATGGGGGACATCGCCGAGTACTTCGTGCACCACAACGTGCGCAACTTCTACTCGGTGTCGATCTCGGGCTATCACATCGCCGAGGCCGGCGCGAACCCGATCTCGCAGCTCGCCTTCACGCTGTCCAACGGCTTCACGCTGGTCGAGGCGTACCTGGCCCGCGGCATGCACGTGGACGACTTCGCGCCCAACCTGTCGTTCTTCTTCAGCAACGGCATGGACCCGGAGTACACGGTGATGGGCCGCGTGGCGCGCCGCATCTGGGCCGTGGCGATGAAGGAGCGCTACGGCGCCAACGAGCGCAGCCAGAAGCTCAAGTACCACATCCAGACCTCGGGCCGCTCGCTGCACGCGCAGGAGATCCAGTTCAACGACATCCGCACCACGCTGCAGGCGCTGATCGCGGTCTACGACAACTGCAACTCGCTGCACACCAACGCGTTCGACGAGGCGATCACCACGCCCACCGAGGACAGCGTGCGCCGGGCGATGGCGATCCAGCTGATCATCAACCGCGAATGGGGCCTGGCGAAGAACGAGAACCCCAGCCAGGGCTCGTTCATCATCGAGGAGCTCACCGAACTGGTCGAGGAAGCGGTGCTGGCCGAGTTCGAGCGCATCTCCGAGCGCGGCGGCGTGCTGGGCGCGATGGAAACCGGCTACCAGCGCGGGCGCATCCAGGACGAGTCGATGCACTACGAGATGCTCAAGCACACCGGCGAGCTGCCGATCGTGGGCGTGAACACCTTCCGCAACCCGCATGGCGATGTCGTGCTCGAGAAGCTGGAGCTCGCGCGCTCGACCGAAGAGGAGAAGCAGAACCAGCTCAAGCGGCTGGCGGACTTCCACGCGCGCAACGCCGGCGAGGCGCCGGCACTGCTCAAGCGCCTGCAGCAGGCCGTGATCGAAAACCGCAACGTGTTCGAGGTGCTGATGGACGCGGTGCGCGTGTGCTCGCTCGGCCAGATCACCAACGCGCTGTTCGAAGTCGGCGGCCAATACCGCCGCAACATGTGAGCAAGCGATGCAGAAAGAGGAGATCACCTACCGCGGCGCCGTGTACCCCTGGCATTGCGACCATGTGGGCCACATGAACGTCATGTGGTACGTGGGCAAGTTCGACGAGGCGACGTGGAACCTGTTCCACCGCATGGGCATCACGGCGAAGTACCTGCGCGAGAACCGCCGCGGCATGGCCGCGGTCGACCAGCACATCGAGTACAAGCGCGAACTGCATGCGGGCGACGTCGTCACGGTTCGCTCGACCGTGCTGGAGCTTGCGGGCAAGAAGGTGCGCTTCCGCCACGAGATGGTCAACGAGGGCACGGGCGAGGTGTCGGCGGTGACCACATTGATCGGCGTTCACCTCGACACCGACGCGCGCAAAGCCTGCCCCTTTCCTGCCGAGATCGCGGGCGCGTGAAAGTCAGGCTTCCGACAGCCTTTCCGGGCAGCAAAACTACCTAAGGTTTTACCCCCTACCGCACTGCAGCACACGTTCCTAGCATTCGCCCACTTGTGCGGGGGCGGATCGTCCCTGCACGCCAACACGAGGAGGCGACGTTGCCGGGCGAGATCATTCTCGAGACGAAGGGGCTGACCAAGGAGTTCAAGGGCTTCGTGGCGGTCAACAACGTCGACCTGCAGGTGCGCCGCGGCGACATCCATGCGCTCATCGGCCCCAATGGCGCCGGCAAGACGACCTTCTTCAACCTGCTGACCAAGTTCCTGCCGCCCACGCGCGGCACGATCACCTACCTCGGCAACGACATCACGAACGAGCGGCCCTCGCAGACTGCGCGCCGCGGCATCGTGCGCTCGTTCCAGATCTCAGCGGTGTTCCCGCACATGACGGTCCTGGAGAACGTGCGCGCGGCGCTGCAGCGCAACCTAGGCACCTCGTTCCATTTCTGGAAGGCGGAGAAGTCGCTGTTCCCCCTGCATGACCGCGCGCGGGCGCTGCTCGAATCGGTGGACCTGCAGGGTTTCGCCGACGAACTCACCGTGAACCTGCCTTACGGCCGCAAGCGCGCGCTGGAGCTGGCAACCACGATGGCGCTGGAGCCGGACCTGATGCTGCTCGACGAGCCGACGCAAGGCATGGGCCACGAGGACGTGCACCGCGTCACGCAGCTGATCAAGAAGGTGTCGGCCGGCCGCACCATCCTCATGGTCGAGCACAACATGAACGTGGTGTCGACCATTGCCGACCGCATTACGGTGCTGCAGCGCGGCGCGGTGATCGCCGACGGCCCGTACGCCGAGGTGTCGAAGAACCCGCAGGTGATCGAAGCCTACATGGGCTCCGCCAACACCGAATTGCAGGGAGCGCACTGATGGCCGGCAACGAACTCCTGAGCATCGAGGGGCTGAACGCCTGGTACGGCGAGTCGCACATCCTGCACGGCGTCGACCTGCACGTGAAGGAAGGCGAAGTCGTCTGCATCCTGGGCCGCAACGGCGCGGGCCGCACGACGACCATGCGGGCCATCATGGGCCTGGTCGGCAAGCGCACCGGCTCGATCCGCATCAACGGCACGGAATCGATCAAGCTGCCGCCGCACCGCATCGCGCGGCTGGGCGTGGGCTACTGCCCCGAGGAGCGCGGCATCTTCGCGAGCCTTTCCGCCGAAGAGAACCTGATGCTCCCGCCCACGCTGGCCGCCGGCGGCATGACGATCGACGAGATCTACGAGATGTTCCCGAACCTGAAGGAGCGGGCGTCGAGCCAGGGCACGCGCCTGTCGGGCGGCGAACAGCAGATGCTGGCGGTGGCGCGCATCCTGCGCACCGGCGCGCGCCTGCTGCTGCTGGACGAGATCTCGGAAGGCCTCGCCCCCGTGATCGTCCAGCGCCTGGGCGAGATGATCCGCATGATCAAGGCCAAGGGCTACACGGTGGTGCTGGTGGAGCAGAACTTCCGCTTCGCCGCGCCGCTTGCCGACCGTTTCTACGTCATGGAGCACGGCCAGATCGTCAAGCAGTTCGCGCAGAGCGAGCTGAAGGACAACATGGCCATGCTGCAGGAGTTCCTGGGCGTCTAGCCCCGGGACACAACCCGTTTTACCCAAGGAGACCCGCATGAAATTCAAGAACGTGTTTGCCGCCGGAGCCCTCGCTGCCGCGGGCCTGTTCGGCGCCGCCACGCCGGCCGTTGCCCAGATCTCGGGCGACGTCATCCGCATCGGCATCATCACCGACATGTCGAGCGTGTATGCCGACATCGACGGCCAGGGCGGCATCGAGGCCATCAAGATGGCCATCGCCGACATGGGCGGCACGATCAACGGCAAGAAGGTGGAGCTGGTCACGGCCGACCACCAGAACAAGGCCGACGTCGCCGCGACGAAGGCGCGCGAGTGGTTCGACACGCAGGGCCTCGACATGCTGATCGGCGGCACCAACTCGGGCACGAACCTCGCCATGGCGAAGGTCGCGGCCGAGAAGAAGAAGCCCTTCATCGCCGTGGGCGCGGCCACCTCGGCCCTGACCAACGACCAGTGCACCCCGTACACGCTGCACTGGGCCTATGACACCACCGCGCTCGCCAAGGGCACGGGCGGCGCCGTGGTGAAGAGCGGCGGCAAGACCTGGTACTTCCTGACGGCGGACTATGCCTTCGGGCACCAGCTGCAGGCCGACACGTCGAAGGTTGTGACCGGCTCGGGCGGGCAGGTCGTCGGCTCCGTGCGCGCGCCGCTGAACGCCAGCGACTTCTCGTCCTTCCTGCTGCAGGCACAAGGCAGCAAGGCGCAGATCCTGGGCCTGGCCAACGCCGGCGGCGACACGATCAACTCGATCAAGGCCGCGAACGAGTTCGGCATCACCAAGACGATGAAGCTCGCCGGCCTGCTGGTGTTCATCAACGACATCCACTCGCTGGGCCTGAAGACCACGCAAGGCATGTACCTCACGGACAGCTGGTACTGGAACCAGTCGCCCGAGACGCGTGCCTGGGCGCGCAAGTTCTTCGACAAGATGAAGCGCATGCCCTCCTCGCTGCAGGCTGCCGACTACTCGGCCACCACGCAGTACCTGGCCGCCGTCAAGGCGACGGGCAGCGACGATGCCGAGAAGGTGCTCGCGCACCTCAAGAAGGCGAAGTTCAACGACGTGTTCATGAAGAACGGCTACGTGCGTGGCGACGGCCGCGTGATCCACGACATGTACCTGATGCAGGTCAAGGAGCCGAGCAAGTCCACCGAGCCGTGGGACTACTACAACGTCGTGCAGACGCTCAAGGGCGAAGAGGCGTGGACGACCAAGGCCGACAGCAAGTGCGCGCTCTGGAAGTAATCTGAGAAAGAGAACGAGTCCGGCATGACCGAAATCTTCGGAATCCCGATCCAGGCTTTCCTTGGCCAGTTGATGCTGGGGCTGGTGAATGGCGCCTTCTACGCCATGCTCAGCCTCGGCCTGGCCGTGATCTTCGGCCTGCTGGACATCGTGAACTTCGCGCACGGCGCGCTGTACATGGTCGGCGCGTTCCTCGCGTGGATCATGCTGGAGAAGTGGGGCGTGAACTACTGGTTCGCGCTCATCCTCGCCCCGCTCGTGGTCGGCGCCCTGGGCGTGGTCATCGAGCGCACCATGCTCAAGCGGCTGTACGGGCTCGACCCGCTGTACGGCCTGCTCCTCACCTTCGGCCTGTCGCTGATCCTGGAAGGCATCTTCCGCGACCAGTATGGCGTGTCGGGCCAGTCCTATTCCGTGCCCGATGCGCTGGCCGGCGCCACGAACCTCGGGTTCATGGTGCTGCCCAATTACCGCGCGTTCGTCGTGCTGGCATCTCTCATCGTGTGCGTCGGCACGTGGTACATCATCGAGCGCACGCGGCTGGGCGCGTACCTTCGCGCAGGTACCGAGAACGCCAAGCTCGTGCAGGCCTTCGGCGTCAACGTGCCCGTGATGGTGATGCTCACCTACGGCGCGGGCGCGGCGCTCGCCGCGCTGGCCGGCGTGCTTGCCGCACCCGTCTACCAGGTCGCGCCGCAAATGGGCTCCAACCTGATCATCATCGTGTTCGCCGTCGTCGTGATCGGCGGCATGGGCTCCATCATGGGCTCGGTCGTCACCGGCCTGGGCCTGGGCGTCATCGAGGGCTTCACCAAGGTCTTCTACCCGGAGGCATCCAACATCGTCGTCTTCGTGATCATGGCCATCGTGCTGATGGTGCGCCCCGCGGGCCTGTTCGGTAAGGAAGCCTGAGATGAACACGTCCGTCGCCGCACAAACGGAAGCGGTTGAAACCACCACGGCGGCCCCCGTGCAGAATGCGGGCATGAGCAAGGCCGTCCGCTTCACGTACCTCGCGCTGCTCGTGCTTGCGATCCTCGCGCCGCTGCTCGGGCTGTATCCCGTCTTCGTGATGAAGCTGCTTTGCTTCGCGCTCTTCGCGTGCGCGTTCAACCTGCTGCTGGGATTCACGGGGCTGCTCTCTTTCGGCCACGCCGCGTTCTTCGGCATGGCCGCGTACATCGCGGGCTGGATCGTCAAGGAGCAAGGCTGGGGTCCGGCCGCAGGCATCCTCGCCGGCACCGTTTCCGGCGCGCTGCTCGGCCTGGTGTTCGGCCTGGTGGCCATCCGCCGCCAGGGCATCTACTTCGCGATGATCACGCTGGCGCTGTCGCAGATGGTCTTCTTCTTCTGCCTGCAGGCCCCATTCACCCACGGCGAGGACGGGCTGCAGGGCGTTCCACGCGGCAACCTGTTCGGCATCCTGCCGCTGGCCGACGACCGGGTGATGTACTACGTGGTGCTGGCGGTCTTCGTCGCGTGCTTCCTCGGCATCCTGCGCATCGTCACCTCGCCTTTCGGCCAGGTGCTCAAGATGATCCGCGAAAACGAGCCGCGCACCACCTCGCTGGGCTACGACGTGGACAAGTACAAGCTGCTCGCGTTCGTGCTCTCCGCGGGCCTCGCGGGCCTGGCAGGTTCGCTCAAGACACTCGTGATGGGCTTCGCGTCCCTGACCGACGTGCACTGGACGATGTCGGGCGAGGTCATCCTCATGAGCCTGCTGGGCGGCGTCGGCACGTTCTTCGGCCCGGTCCTCGGCGCCGGCATCGTGATCGCGCTGCAGGACACGCTGGCCGACAAGGCCGGCTCCTGGGTGAACGTCATCATCGGCGTGATCTTCGTCGTCTGCGTGCTCGCCTTCCGCAAGGGCATCGTCGGCGAGTTGCACGCCTTCATGGAGCGCCGGCGCGCCCGGCCCTGACAGCTACTCCGGGCGCGGCCCGAACCACACCGCCGCCAGCGCGCGGAACTTGCCGCCGACGGTGACGCGCTCGTCCGAGAGCGCGTCCAGGAAGTCCGACAGCCGCTTCGACTTCGCGATCGTGTAGAGCGTCAGGAACGTCGTGGGCACGAACACCATGAAGAAGAACGCGATCTTCTTCGGCCACGGCGCATCCGCTTCCGAGATCAGGTTCATGCCGAGGAAACCCGTCGCCACGGTGCCGATCAGGCCGAAGATCGTCGTCACCGTCAGCCGCACCACCGTGTTGGCCTGCCGCCGCAGGCTGTCAGCGTCCAGGTAGCTGTTCATGTCCGCGATGCGCTCCTTGACCTCGGCATAGAGCGGGTCGAGGTCCAGGTGCTTGGCCATCAGGTGCCACAGCGCACGCACGTGCGCCTGTTCGGAGATCTCGTGGAACCAGTAGCGGTGCGTGAAGCGCAGGAAGCCCTCGAAGCTGGCGCGGATGGCGCGCTTGAAGCGGCGCACGCTCGCGGGGTCGCGGATGTCCAGGTCCATCAACGCCTCGACCAACCGGTCGGAGAACATCAGCAGCGCCGCCTTCTGGAAATGCGCGATCAGGAACATCAGGAAGTGCTGGTGGCGGAACTGCGCCAGCACCCCGCGGTCGCGGCAGCCGAAGAACTGCGCTGACGCGTCGCCCACCACCACCAGCGAATGGCCGCTGCACAGGTAGCGCGTGTTCGGCGCGGTGCCCGTGTCGCCCCAGAAGCGGTCGTAGCAGAAGCGCTGCTCGAAGTCGCCCAGGTAGCCGTCGGCATAGGGCATGGACTGCTCGTTGCCCGGCGCGGCGCCGGTGACGAGCGCCAGGCGCGCGAAATCGGCGCGCGTGAGCGCCTTGGGCCGGTCCACCGCGAGGTACGCCATCAGCGGCATGCGGTAGTACTCGATCTGCTGGTAGCGCAGCGCACCTTCCTCGCTCGAGTGGTCGCTGACCAGCGGTCGCAGGAGGAAGGCCCAGTGCGCGGCGATGCGCGGCGCGCGGTGCTCGCACACGTGCGACAGGAAGAGCTCTCGCCGCTGCGCGTCGGAAGCGGCCATCACCGAACCGTCCGCGCCCAGCCATTCGACGCTGGCCATGCTGTGCGTGGGCTGGCCCTCGTCGTCCCAGCCGCTGGGGTAGCCGCGCCCGAAGCGGTACAGCAGCTCGTTGGCCTGCTGCATCTGCAAGCCATCCGTGCTCACCTCCACGTTGAGCACGACCACGTCGACGTCGAAGAAAAAGTACAGGTCGATGTGGACGATGTCGAGGGTGACGGGCGCATCGCCCGGCCGCGCGACGGTGCGCACTTTCGCTATGTCGTGGCGGCGGAACACGCGCATCGGCGAGCCGCCCTCCGCCCCGGCGCGGCGCGCCCGCCCCTCGCCGTAGAGAAAGCGCTGCACGTAGGGCAGGAAGGCCACGAACTCGTTGTAGTGGCGCTCGTGGAAGCCGTCGGGGTTGCCGGTGTACTCGTCCACCTGTTCCTGCCACGGCGAGCCGGTCGCGCTGCGCAGCGCATCCCAGGGCGGCCCGGCGCGGCCTTCGACCGGTATCAGCCGCAGCGGCCACAGCAGCACCTGGCGCAGGTGGCGCACCCCCACGGCGGGCGCCTCGGTCGCGCCGGCGGGCCGGCTGTCGGTTGCGAGCTCCATCTCGTCATCGTAGGGGCCCCGGGCCGTCCTGTCATGCATGTGATTGGCGGGACTTTCCCGGCCCGCTAACCTGTGGCCATGAACGACCTCTTCTCCCTCCAGGGCCGCACGGCCATCGTCACCGGCGGCTCCCGCGGCATCGGCCGCATGATCGCCGCCGGCTTCCTCGCGCAGGGCGCGAAGGTCTACATCTCCTCGCGCAAGGCCGAAGCGTGCGAGGAAACGGCCCGGGAGCTGGCGCACCTGGGCCCCTGCGTGCCGCTGCCGGCGGACGTCTCGGGCATGGAAGGCGTCCGGGCCCTGGCCCAGGCCTACGCGGCCCGCGAGAAGTCGCTGGACGTCCTGGTCAACAACGCCGGCGCCGCCTGGGGCGAAGAGTTCGAGACCTTCCCCGAGAAGGGCTGGGACAAGGTGGTGGACCTGAACATGAAGAGCCCGTTCTTCCTGACCCAGGCCCTGTACGGCCTGCTGAAGGAGGCCGCCAAGGCGCGCCCCGCCAAGGTGATCAACGTGTCCTCGATCGACGGCATCTCCGTCAACCAGTGGGAAACCTATTCCTACACGGCCAGCAAGGCGGGCCTGTTGCACCTGACCAAGCGCATGGCGCTGCGCCTGGCCAAGGACAACATCATCTGCAGCGGCATTGCGCCCGGGCCCTTTGCATCGGAAATGAACAAGATGGCGCGCGACCACGGCGACGAGGTCGCGCAGCGCGTGCCGGTGGGCCGCATCGGCCGCGACGACGACATGGCCGGCGTGGCCATCTACCTGGCTTCGCGCGCGGGCGACTTCGTGGTGGGGGAAACGATCGCCGTGGACGGCGGCGTGACGATCGCGCGCGGTTCGTGAGCCGCTAGCCGGCCCAGGCCCAGTTCTGCGGGCCGCGGCTGGCAATCTTCACCGCGCCGACGCGGTTGCCCAGCGCGGCGCACTTCGCCAGCGGCCAGCCTTGTTCGAGCCCATGGAGCAGCGCGCCGCGCCACGCGTCGCCGCAGCCCGTGGGGTCGACGACCGCCGCGGCCTTGACGCCGGGCACATGCGTCTTCTCGCCCTTCACCCACACGTCGCAGCCCTGCGCGCCGAGCGTGACGACCAGGCCTTCGACCTTGCGCGAGATCGCCGCTTCGTCCCAGCCGGTGCGCTCGGACAGCATCTTGCCTTCGTAGTCGTTCACGGTGACCCAAGTGGATGCCTCGATGAAGGATGCGAGCTCGCGCCCGTCGAACATCGGCAGGCCCTGCCCCGGGTCGAACACGAAGGGGATGCCCGCGGACTTGAACTGCTGCGCGTGCTCCAGCATCGCGTCGCGGCCGTCGGGCGAGATGATGCCCAGCTTGATGTCGGCGCGCGCGGGCACCTTCGTCACGTGCGCCTGAGCCATCGCGCCGGGGTGGAACGCCGTGATCTGGTTGTTGTCGACGTCGGTCATGATCATCGCCTGCGCGGTGTAGGCGTCCGACACCTCGCGCACGAACTCCGTGCTGATCCCCAGCTTCTGCATGCGCGCGACGTAGTCGCGGCCGTCGCTGCCCACGGTGGCCATCGGGATGGGCGTACCGCCCAGCAGCTTCAGGCTGTAGGCGATGTTGCCCGCGCAGCCGCCGAAGTCGCGCCGCAACTGCGGCACCAGGAACGACACGTTCAGGATGTGCAGCTGGTCCGGCAGGATCTGGTCCGCGAACCGGCCGGGGAAGGTCATGATGGTGTCGAAGGCGAGCGAGCCGCAGATCAGCGCCGGCATGTCTTGGTCTTTCTGGGGATGGGGGTCAGGGGTAGAAGGCCAGCACGCGGTAGCCCGCGATGCGCCCGCCGGCGGCGCTGGCATTGACGGCGATCGCGAGCGAGGCCGACCAGTCGGCGCGCGCGCCCAGCGACGCCACGCCCGGCGCGAACTCGGCCGACTGCAGCACGCGCCGCACGACGGCCTGGTCCTGCGCGTCGGTCAGCGTCAGCTCCAGCGCGGGCATGGCCACGGCCATCGCGGCCTGGTTCCTGAGCGTGACGTTGAGGCGGTAAGTGTCGCCGCGCAGCTTGCTGAAGGACGAGGTCTCGATCGCGACGGACTCGATGTTCCGCGGCGGGCCGAGGCGGCAGGCGAACGCGTCGCACATGCGGACCAGCCACGGCCGCAGTTCCGGGTAGGCGGCGGCCAGCCGGTCGCGGTCCTGCCATGCGACCTGCGCCGCCAGCAGCGCGGCCAGAGCCACCAGGAACAGCACCAGCAGGAAGCGCACGCCGGGCTTGCGCCAGAACTCGCGCGCGCGCGCCTGGCGCACGAACGACAGGTCGTGCAGCTCCGGCTCGGGCTCCAGGGGCGACGGGCGGGAGAAGCCGTGCGGGCCCGCCTGGGCTATGTCGCTGGTGTCGGCGCGGCGCAGCGCGAAGGGCTCGTCGAGCGGGTGCGAGCGCATGGCCTCGACCTGCTCCTCGATCTCGATGGCGTCGGGCTGGCCGGCGATGGCTTCCTCACCCACTTCGCTGTGCACCGACGATGGGTATTCCGAGGACGCCGACTCCACGGACTCCTCCGCAGGGGCGGGCGCGGTGTCGCGAACGACGTTGGGCAGTTCCAGCTCGGTTTCGTCGCGCAGGTCGGCCGTGGCGTCGAAGATCTCCGCGCAGTGGCCGCAGCGGACCCAGCCCTCGGATATCTTGAGCTGGTCCGCGACCACCTTGAACATCGTCCCGCAAACGGGGCAGCGCGTGATCAGGCCCATGTGCGGGCGATTTTAGGGGCGCGCGGTCATCAGGACCCAGCCGTCTTCCGCGTCCGAGACTTCGAGGCGCGCATGCGGCGCGTACGCGTCCTTCAATTCGCCGGCCTGCCGCTCGAGGATGCCCGCGAGCACGAGGGCGCCGCCGGGGGCCACGTGCGCGCACAGCAGCGGCGCCAGCACCTTCAGCGGCATCGCGAGGATGTTCGCGAGCACGAGGTCGTAGGCGCCCTGGGCGGCGTCGGGCAGCGCGGCGCGCACGGCGACGCCGTTGGCCTGCGCATTGGCCGTGGTTGCCTGCACCGCGGCGGGGTCGATGTCCACGGCGTCGACTTCACGCGCGCCGTGCAGCGCCGCGGCGATGGCGAGGATGCCGGAGCCGCAGCCGTAGTCCAGCACGCGGCCGCCGCCCACCCCCTGGCGGGCGATCCAGCGCAGGCACATGCGCGTGGTCGGGTGCGTGCCCGTGCCGAAGGCCAGGCCGGGGTCCAGGCGGATCACCTTCTTCGCCTGCGCGGGCGGCTCGTGCCAGGTGGGCACGATCCAGAAATCGTCGGTGACCGGCACCGGCGCGAACTGCGATTGCGTCAGGCGCACCCAGTCCTCGTCGGCCACGGCCGCGATGCCCTGCAGCTCGCAGCCTTCGAAGAAATCCTGGACGGAGAGGATGCGCGCGGCTTCTTTCGCGGCGTCCTCGGCATCGAAGAGCGCGATCACGCGCGAGCGCTGCCAGCCTTCCTTGGGCGGCGGCAGGCCCGGCTCGCCGAAGAGCGCCTGCTCGGCATCGGTCTGCGCGTCGGCGTCCTCGACCGAGATGCTCAGGGCATCCAGCGCCTCCAGCGCCTCGCTCACGGGCTCCACCCGCTCCTCGGGGCACAGCAGGCGCAATTCGAACATCAGCGCTTGTGGTGGGCCAACCACTCTTCGAGGTAGTGGATGTTCGTGCCGCCTTCCATGAAGCGGGCATCGACCATCAGCTCGCGGTGCAGCGGGATGTTGGTGTTGATCCCTTCGACCACCGTCTCGGCCAGCGCACCGCGCATCCTCGCAAGCGCCTGTTCCCGCGTGTCGCCGTGCACGATGATCTTGCCGATCATCGAGTCGTAGTTGGGCGGCACGAAGTAGTTGTTGTACACGTGCGAGTCCACGCGCACGCCCGGCCCGCCGGGCGCGTGCCACAGCGTGATGCGCCCGGGCGACGGCACGAAGGTGTACGGGTCCTCGGCGTTCACGCGGCACTCGATGGCGTGGCCGCGCAGCTGGATGTCGCCCTGCTTGAAGGGCAACTTCTCGCCCGCGGCGACCGTGATCTGCGTCTTGACGATGTCGATGCCGGTGATCAGCTCGGTGACCGGGTGCTCCACCTGCACGCGCGTGTTCATCTCGATGAAGTAGAACTCGCCGTTCTCGTAGAGGAACTCGAAGGTGCCCGCGCCGCGGTAGCCGATGCGCTTGCAGGCAGCCACGCAGCGGTCGCCGATCTTCTCGACCAGCTTGCGCGTGATGCCCGGCGCCGGCGCTTCCTCGATCACCTTCTGGTGGCGCCGCTGCATGGAGCAGTCGCGCTCCCACAGGTACACCGCGTTCTTGTGCTTGTCGGCCAGCACCTGGATCTCGATGTGGCGCGGGTTCTGGAGGAACTTCTCCATGTACACCGCCGGGTTGCCGAAGGCGGCGCCGGCCTCGGCCTTGGTCATCTGCACGGCGTTGATCAGCGCGGCTTCGGTGTGCACGACGCGCATGCCACGCCCGCCGCCGCCGCCGGCGGCCTTGATGATCACCGGGTAGCCGACGGCCTTGGCCATGCGGCGGACCTCGACCGGGTTGTCGGGCAGCTCGCCCTCCGAGCCCGGCACGCAAGGCACGCCCGCCTTGATCATGGCCTGCTTGGCCGAGACCTTGTCGCCCATGATGCGGATCGACTCCGGCGTCGGGCCGATGAACTGGAAGCCGCTCTTTTCCACCCGCTCGGCGAAATCGGCGTTCTCGGACAGGAAGCCGTAGCCGGGATGGATGGCTTCGGCGTCGGTGACTTCGGCCGCCGAAATGATGGCGGGCATGTTGAGGTAGCTGGCCGGCGACGGGGCCGGGCCTATGCACACGGCCTCCTCGGCCAGCTTGACGTACTTGGCCTCGCGGTCGGCCTCGGAATAGACCATCACCGCACGGATGCCGAGTTCACGGCAGGCGCGCTGGATGCGCAGGGCAATCTCGCCTCGGTTGGCGACCAGGATCTTCTTGAACATTCGGCCCCGCGCTTACTCGATCACGAAGAGCGGTTGGCCGTACTCCACTGCTTGGCCGTTCTCCACCAGGATCTGGGTGATGGTGCCGGCCTTGTCGGCCTCGATCTCGTTGAGGATCTTCATGGCCTCGATGATGCAGACCGTGTCGCCTTCCTTGACCTGCGAGCCGATCTCCAGGAACGGCTTGGCGCCGGGACTCGCGGAGCGGTAGAAGGTGCCGACCATCGGCGACTTGACCACATGGCCGGTGGGCGCGGCGGCCGGGGCCGGGGCGGCGCCGGCTTGCGGGGCGGGTGCGGCGGCCAGCGCCGGTGCGGCCACGGCCTGGGCTGCGGGCATGACCATCGGGGCCATCATTTGCTGGCCGGCGCCGCCGCCCTTGACGATGCGGACCTTCCCTTCGGCTTCCGTGATTTCGAGCTCGGAGACATTGGATTCCGACACGAGGTCGATCAACGTCTTGAGTTTGCGCAGGTCCATGTCCCAACTCTCTCTTGCGAAAAGATGCGGGAATTTACAGCAAAACTCGGCTACTTTCGGCTTCTAACCGCTTTTTTCTATTATTTTTACGCCTCGCCTTGACAGGCGGGGGACCGGCGACTACGCCTGCGGTCAGCTGGCCGTGGCGAATCGCCCCAGGTCGGCGGCGGTGAGGCGGCCCATTCTACGCTCCAGCACCTCGCCCCCCGCGCCGACGACCAGCGTGAACGGCAGGCCGCCCGATTCGTTGCCCAGGGTCTTCGCCAGTTCCGTCCCGCCCATCCCGGCCAGGCCGATCGGGTAGGAAACCGGCGTCTTCTGCAGGTAAGCACGCACCTTGCTGGGCTGGTCGATGGCCAGGCCGACCACCTGCCACTGCTTGGCGGCGTTCTGCTTGAAGAACGCGTCGAGCAAGGGCATCTCCTCGACGCACGGCGGGCACCAGGTGGCCCAGAAGTTCAGGAGCAGCGGCTTGCCGCGGAAAGCCTGCATGGCCAGCGGCGCCCCGGCGGGCGACTCGAAGTTCATGGCCCACAGCGCCGGGTCGGCCCGGCCGGACTCGTGCGGGCCCCATTTCCAGATGGCCAGGCCGGCGCCGGCCACGGCGGCCACGGCGCCAACGCCCGCATAAAGGAGGCCGCGGCGGCGCTCGTCGACGCCCGGAGGCAGGGTTTCGCCCGTCATGGCGCGGCATTCTCCAGCAAGGCGCGCACCGCATTGGCGTCGCCGCGCGGCGGGCGTCCGCGCGAATCGGGCTTGAGGGCCCCGCGCACGTCGTCGTGGTCATGGATGAGCAGGTGCACGCCGATGACCTCCTCCAGTTCGCGGCTCACGCTGGAAAAGCTCAGGGCCTCGACCGCTTCGCCGTTGAAGCCCGTGACCGTGCGGGCCTCGTAGTCGACCCCCTTGTCGATCAAGGCGATCTCGGTGGACTTGGGGTCGTCGCAGAACAGCTGCAGGTAGATGTCGGACAGGCGCGTCGCGGTGCCGTGCCAGACGGCGCCGCCCAGGTACGGCCTGAACTCGGCGAGCCGCTCCATCCACGTGAGCGCCAACTGCCGCAGCGCCGCCAGCTCGCGCGGCTGCGTGTCGGCGCAGAAGATCGAGATGTACTCCCGCACGGCCTCCTCGACCGCGTCGTTGTCGGGCAAGGCGCTGCGCGCGGCCAGGCCCAGTTGCTTCACCGCCCGGCGCTTGGCGGGGCCGTACTCCAGGCCTTCCTCGACGACGAGGCGCGCGGCGGCCTGCGCGATCTCCGCTTTGGTGTCCATCACCGGGGCATTCTGCATTGCCGCGAAAGGCCCCGGCACTTAGAGTGGCCCGAAAGAAGGAGACCGCCATGCGCAGCACCATGATGGACGTGCCGCTCTCGCTCAACCATTTGCTGGAACGGGCGGGGCAGGTGTTCCACGACAACCACATCGTTTCGCGCCTGCCCGACAAGAGCCTCAAGCGCCACAGCTACGGCGAGTTCTACCGGCGCACGCGAGCGCTGGGCGATGCGCTGCGCAAGCTCGGGCTGCGCAAGGGCGACCGCGTCGCCACGCTGTGCTGGAACCACCACGCGCACCTGGAGTGCTACTTCGGCATCCCGGCGGCCGGCGGCGTGATGCACACCTTGAACCTGCGCCTGTCGCCGGACGAGATCGGCTGGATCGCCGGCAACGCGAACGACCGCTTCCTGGTGGTCGACGACATCCTGCTGCCGCTGTACAAGCAGTTCGCGCACCTGCACACCTTCGAGAAGGTGATCGTGTTCCCCTTCTCGGGCGCGGCGGTGCCGGACGGCTTCGGCGACTACGAGGCGCTGCTGGCGAGCGCCGATCCCGACGCGTTCGCCTACGAGCCGCACGCGGAGACCGACCCCGTCTCCATGTGCTACACGTCCGGCACCACGGGCCGCCCCAAGGGCGTGGTCTATTCGCACCGCTCCACGGTGCTGCACACGCTGGTCGCGAGCCTGGGCGATTTCTGGGGGCTGCGCGGCACCGACGTCGTGTTGCCGGTCACGCCCATGTTCCACGCCAACAGCTGGGGCATGCCTTACGGTGCGGTGATGATGGGCGTGAAGCTGGTCTTCCCCGGCCCGCACCTGCACCCCGACGACATCCTCGACCTGATGACGCTGGAGCCGCCGACGCTGGCGCTGGGCGTGCCGACGATCTGGATGACGCTGATCCAGACCTATGACGCGGCGCAGGCCGAGGGCTCGCCGAACAAGGGCCGGTGGAAGCTGCCCCGCGGCATGCGTTCATTGGTCGGCGGCGCCGCGGTGCCCGAGTCGCTGATCCGCGCGTTCGACAGGCACGGCATCTGGATCATGCAGGGCTGGGGCATGACAGAGACCTCGCCCGTCTGCACCGTCTCGTATCCGCGCGCCGAACTGCGCGGCGCCAGCGACGACGAGAAATACCGCCGCGCGGCCATGGCCGGCATCGAGGTGCCGCTGGTGGAACTGCGCGTGCGCGGCGACAGCGGCGAGCAGCCGCGCGACGGCAAGAGCGTCGGCGAGATCCAGGTGCGCGGCCCCTTCATCACCGGCAGCTACCACGAGGTGCCCGTCGAGCGCGAGAAGTTCACCGAGGACGGCTGGCTGCGCACGGGCGACGTCGCCTCGGTGGACGAGCTGGGTTTCGTGCGCATCACCGACCGCACCAAGGACCTGATCAAGTCCGGCGGCGAGTGGATCAGTTCGGTGGACCTGGAGAACGCACTCATGGCGCACCCTGCGGTGGCCGAGGCTGCCGTGATCGCGATCCCCGACGAGAAGTGGAGCGAGCGGCCGCTGGCCTGCATCGTCCTCAAGCCCGGCCAGAAGGCCGAGCGCAAGGCCTTCGACGAACACCTGCTCGCGCACAGCTTCGCCAAGTGGCAATTGCCCGAGCGCTACGAGTTCATCGAAGCCGTGCCGCGCACCTCCACCGGCAAGTTCTGGAAGCTCAGGCTGCGGCAGATGTTCCCGAAATGACCGCTCGCTGAGCGGTCATCCCGGCGCAGGCCGGGATCCAGTGTCTTTATCATCTTCGGATGCATCTACACATCCTCGGCATCTGCGGCACGTTCATGGGAGGGGTTGCCGCACTCGCCCGCGAGGCGGGGCACAAGGTCACCGGCTGCGACGCGGGCGTGTACCCGCCGATGAGCGACCAGCTGCGCGCGCTGGGCATCGAGCTGATCGAAGGCTATGGGGCGGACCAGCTGTCGCTGAAGCCTGACGTCTGGGTCGTGGGCAACGTCGTGTCGCGCGCACGGAGCGCCGACGGCAACCCGCGCTATCCCCTGATGGAAGCCATCCTCGACGGGGGCCTGCCTTACACCAGCGGGCCGCAGTGGCTCGCGGAGAACGTGCTGCAAGGGCGGCACGTGCTCGCGGTCGCCGGCACGCACGGCAAGACCACGACGACCTCCATGCTCGCGTGGATCCTGGAGCACGCGGGCCTGCAGCCGGGTTTCCTGGTCGGCGGCGTACCGGGCAACTTCGGCATCTCGGCGCGCCTGGGCAAGGGAAGCACGTTCGTCATCGAGGCCGACGAGTACGACACGGCCTTCTTCGACAAGCGCAGCAAGTTCGTGCACTACCGCCCGCGCACCGCGGTGCTGAACAACCTCGAGTTCGACCACGCCGACATCTTCGAGGACCTCGCGGCGATCGAGCGGCAGTTCCACCACCTCGTGCGCACCGTCCCATCGACGGGGCGCGTGGTGACCAACGGCCTGGAAGAGAGCCTGGCGCGCGTGCTGCATGCGGGCTGCTGGAGCGAGGTGCGCAGCTTCGGCGCGGCGACCGACGACTTCACCGCCGAAGGCGAGCCGCACGACTTCGAGGTGCTGGCGCGCGGCAAGCGCGTCGCGCATGTCGCGTGGGACCTGACGGGCGTGCACAACCAGCTCAATGCGCTGGCCGCGATCGCCGCCGCCGACCACGTGGGGGTGCCGCCCGCGAAAGCCGGCGAGGCGCTCGCGCAGTTCGCCAACGTCAAGCGCCGCATGGAAGTGCGCGGCGTCGCGGGCGGCGTCACCGTCTACGACGATTTCGCGCACCACCCCACGGCCATCCGCACGACCATCGACGGCCTGCGGCGCAAGGTCGGCAGCGCTCGCATCGTCGCGGTGTTCGAACCGCGCTCGAACACCATGAAGCTCGGGTCGATGAAGGCGCAACTGCCGTGGAGCCTGGAGCAGGCCGACCTGGCGATCTGCCATTCGGGCGGGCTCGACTGGGACGCTGCCGAGGCGCTGGCGCCGCTGGGCGCGAAAGCGCAGGTCGCTGCCAGCATCGACGCCGCCGTGAAGATGGTGGTGGACGCGGCGCGCGCCGGCGACCACGTGCTGTGCATGAGCAACGGCGGCTTCGGCGGCATCCACGCGAAGCTGCTGGCGGCGCTGGCTCGCTAGCGGTCGGGCCGCAGCGGCGCGGGCGCGGTGAGGTCGTAGAGGCCGACCTGCCGCAGGGGCTTTGAATCCGCGGGTGCCTCCGAATCGGGCACCGTCACCAGGTGGCTGCGCGTGCTCGGCTCGTTCGGGGCGCGCGCGGCCCGCTTCGGGTTGGAGGTGATGCTGCCCACGAAATAAAGCGCGGCCAGTTCGCGGGCCAGGCGCGCGTCGTCCATCCCGCAGCGCTGCATCAGGTCGGCAAACGTGCCCGGCGCGAGCACGAGCTCGCGCATGACGAGCAGGTGCGAATCCTTCAGCAGGCTTTGCGGCAGGCGGGGCGCGCGACGGAAGTACAGCAGGCCGGTGCGGTAGTGGCGGGGCAGCACGTCGCGCTGCGTGCGCAGCGCGTACTGCCACATCAGTTGCGACAGGCTCGAGTGGACGAAGTTCTCCGGCATCGGCCCGCCGGCCGCGCGCGACCACACCGCTTCCTCGAAATCCGCGGGCCCGGCGGTGCCGCGCACGGCGGCGTCGCCGTGCATGTCGACCACGGCGAGCAATTCCGAATTCACGCGCAGCTCGAACTGGCCCGCACCCAGGGCCGACTGGTGCTCCACGACGTGCGACGCCAGGCAGAACTGCGCGACGACCGGCGCGAACCACGCGTCGAACTGCTGCAGCACCGCCTTCATCGTCCCCGGCGCCTCCAGGTTGAACTTGCAGCGCGCCTCGACGCCAGGCGGCACCGGCTCGGCGAAGGCGACCGGCCGGTCGATGTCCGGCAGGTGCATCTGCAGGGCGTGGGCCGTGGGGATGGCGGGTGCGACCCGGATGCGACCGCCGCCCACCGATTGCGTGCGCGCGCCGTTCAGCCACCAGGCGTCGGCGTTGTCGGCGTCGCCGACCTCCCACGTGGCGGCCTCCCCGGCACCGGAATGCAGCACCCGCTCGATGGCCTGCTGCTCGTCCGACGCAAACCCGGCGATACCCAGCCGGAAGGTAGGAAGCTCGTTGTTCATGTTGCGGCTTGAAAAGCCAGCAACAAATATACGCCTCTAGTTACTTTTTGCAAAACTCCGCTAGCTGCGGCGCTTCTTGACTGCGCCCGCCAGGATCTCCAGCGCCTGCAGGGAATCGTCCCAGCCGAGGCATGCGTCGGTGATACTTTTGCCGTACTCCAGCTTCTGGGGATCGTCCTTGCCCGGCGTGAACTTCTGCGCACCGGCGTGCAGGTGGCTTTCGATCATCACGCCGAAGATGGAGCGCGATCCGCCCGCAACCTGCGTGCCGATGTCGCGCGCCACCTCGACCTGGCGCTGGTGCTCCTTGTTGCTGTTGGCATGGCTGCAGTCGACCATCAGCACCGGCGGCAGCTTGGCGGACTGCAAGTCGCGGCACGCCGCATCGACGCTGGCCGCGTCGTAGTTGGGCGTCTTGCCCCCGCGCAGGATCACGTGGCAGTCCTTGTTGCCGTTGGTCTGCACGACAGCCACCTGCCCGTTCTTGTGGACCGACAGGAAGTGGTGCCCGCGCGCCGCGGCCTGGATTGCGTCGGTCGCGATGCGGATGTTGCCGTCGGTGCCGTTCTTGAAGCCGATGGGCGCCGACAGGCCCGAGGCGAGCTCGCGGTGCACCTGGCTCTCGGTCGTGCGCGCGCCGATGGCGCCCCAGGAAATCAGGTCGCCGATGTACTGCGGCGAGATCACGTCGAGGAATTCGCTGCCCGCCGGCAGCCCCAGGCGGTTGATGTCGATGAGCAGGTTGCGCGCGATGCGCAGGCCCTCGTCGATGCGGTAGCTTTCGTCGAGGTAGGGGTCGTTGATCAGGCCCTTCCAGCCCACCGTCGTGCGCGGCTTCTCGAAGTACACGCGCATCACGACTTCGAGAGTGTCGGCGTACTTGGTGCGAACGTCCTTCAGCCGCCGCGCGTAGTCCAGCGCGGCCGACGGGTCGTGGATCGAGCACGGCCCGATGATCACCAGCAGCCGGTCGTCCTTGCCCTGCATGATGTTGTGGATCGCCCGGCGCGTGTGGGTGATCAGGCTCTCCACCGGCGTGCCCCGGATCGGGAAGAACCGGATCAGGTGCTCGGGCGGGGGCAGCACGGTGATGTCCTTGATGCGCTCATCGTCGGTCTCGCTGGTCTTGTCGACCGGGTGGGACAGCCAGGCATCGGCGGTGGTGGCATTCATGGTTCTTCGGGCTCCTGAAAACAAAAAACCGCCGGGTTGGCCGGCGGTTCGTTGAGGTGTGTGACGCGTTTTCTTCGGGTACGGTCAGCTCTCTCTTCCGCCGGTGGGATGGAGATGCCAAAAATACGCAAAGAAAAACGCGAAACGCGAAATCATGGGGGCAATGTAGCACAAAGGCCGCACGGCCACTAGAGCCGCAGCTTCTTCCACCACTGCAAGGCGCGCTGCACCTGCGGCTCCGGCAGCGAGCCGAGCGTGGATTGGTCCTTGGATTCGCTGGCGAGCCACTGCTCGTACATGTCGATCAGCAGCATGCCTTCGCCCAGCGTGCGCCACGCCACCAGCTCGAAGTCTTCCGCCGTCAGCAGCAGCTGCTGGCTGCGCGGGCCGCCGTCCAGCAGCCACTGCCCGATCAGCACGCGGAAGTTGTTCAGGGCCTGCAGGTAGGCCGCGTACTCGTAGAGGCCGCGCCAGGGCAGGCCCAGGTTCACCACGAGGTTGCGGTGCCCGCGCAGCACCGTCAGCAGGTCCACCAGCATCGGCGCGATCGTCGTGCGCACGCGGTCCACGCGCAGCGCCGCGATGATGGCCTCGATGTGCACCGACAGCTGCGCCATGCTCTCAGACAGCTGGCGGCTGTCCTCGTCGGCGACCGCGCCGCGCAGGAAGTTCGACAGGTCGCCGAACGTGTTGATGCTCGGCATGTGCGTCGTCGGATGGCGCCGGAGGCGCGAATTCGGCGACGACGAGCCGCTGGTGTCCATCTCGCGCTAGGCCGTGCCGCCCACCGTCAATCCGTCGATGCGCAGCGTGGGCTGGCCCACGCCGACCGGGACGCTCTGCCCCTCCTTGCCGCAGGTGCCCACGCCCGTGTCGAGCGCCATGTCGTTGCCGATCATGGTCACGCGCGTGAGCGCGTCGGGGCCGTTTCCCACGATGGTCGCGCCCTTCACGGGGTACTGCACCTTGCCGTTCTCGACCCAGAAAGCCTCGCTGGCCGAGAACACGAACTTGCCCGAGGTGATGTCCACCTGCCCGCCGCCGAAGTTGGTTGCGTACAGGCCCTTCTTCATGCTGGCGACGATTTCATCGGCCGGCTTGTCGCCGCCGAGCATGTAGGTGTTGGTCATGCGCGGCATGGGGATGTGCGCATAGCTTTCGCGGCGGCCGTTGCCCGTGGGCGCGACGCCCATCAGGCGGGCATTGAGCGTGTCCTGGATGTAGCCGCGCAGGATGCCGTCCTCGATCAGCACGGTGCGCTGCGTCGGGTTGCCTTCGTCGTCCACGTTCAGCGAGCCGCGGCGGTCGGAGAGCGTGCCGTCGTCCAGGACCGTCACGCCCTTGGCGGCAACGCGCTTGCCGACGCGGCCGGAGAAGGCGCTGGAGCCCTTGCGGTTGAAATCGCCTTCCAGCCCGTGGCCGATGGCTTCGTGCAGCAGGATCCCCGGCCAGCCGGGGCCGAGCACCACGGTCATCTCGCCCGCGGGCGCGGGGCGCGACTCGAGGTTGGTCAGCGCCGCCTTCACGGCATCGTCGACGTACTCGTCGATCTTGCCGTCGTCGAAGTAGGCCAGGCCGAAACGCCCGCCGCCGCCGCCGGTACCCATCTCGCGCCGGCCGCCCTGCTCGGCGATCACCGTGACCGACAGGCGCACGAGCGGGCGCACGTCGGCGGACAGCGTGCCGTCGGCGCGCGCGACCACCACCACGTCGTACTCGCTCGCCAGGCCCGCCATCACCTGCACGATGCGCGGGTCCTTGGCGCGGGCACGCTTCTCGGCGCGCTCGAGCAGCTGCACCTTGGCCGTGCTGTCCAGCGTGGCGATGGGGTCGATCGCGCCGTAGAGCGAACGACCGCCCGCGATCTTCTTCTCGCCGACGCGGGCGCGGCCCTGCCCGCCGGCGGCACCGATGGTGCGCACGGTGCGCGCTGCGTCGAGCAGCGACGCCTCGCTGATGTCGTCGGAATACGCGAAGGCCGTCTTCTCGCCGCTGATGGCGCGCACGCCCACGCCGGTGTCGATGCTGAAGCTGCCGGTCTTGACGATGCCTTCTTCCAGGCTCCAGCCTTCACTGCGCGTGTACTGGAAGTACAGGTCGGCGTCGTCGACCCGGTGGGCCGTGATCTCGGCCAGCGCGCGCGCCAGGTGCGTTTCGTCCAGGCCGAAGGGTTCGAGCAGCAGGCGCTGGGCGGTGGCCAGGCGCTCGAGGGTGGGTTCGCGGGAAATCATGGAACCATTCTAGGTCGCGGGTCTCAGCGCCGCTCGACGAGCGTACGGCTGAGCGCGCCTTCGGCGAAATCGTCCAGCAGCTCGCGGGCGCTGGCATAGCGGTCGGCCGGCTTCTTGGCCATCAGGCGGTCCACCACCGGTTGCAGCGCCGCATGCGCCTCGGGCAGCCGCGGGGTGGGCGCCGACACATGGTGCGCGAGCAGCAGGTTGAGCGTTTCGGCGCGGAAGGGCCGCTGCCCCGTGAGCATCTCGAACATCATCACGCCCAGGCTGTACAGGTCCGACTGCGTGGTGATGGCCTGGCCCGACGCCTGCTCGGGGCTCAGGTAGTACGGTGTGCCCACCACGTCGCCGTGCTTCGTCTGCGTGAGAGCCATGTTTTCCTGCTGCATCATCGACTTGGCGATGCCGAAGTCGGCCAGGGCCACCGTGCCGTCCGGGCGGCGCATCACGTTCTCGGGCTTGAGGTCGCGGTGGATGATGCCGCGCTCGTGGATGGCTTCCAGCGCCAGCGCCACCTCGCGCACGATCTCGACGACGCGGCTGGGCGTCATGCCCATCTTGATCTCGGCGCGCAGGTCGCCGTGCTCGAAATACTCCATCGCGATGTACGCGTGGTCGTCGGTGAAACCCTGGTCGTAGATGCGGATGACGTTCGGGTGATCGATGCGCGAGAGGATCGTGTATTCCTGGATGAAGCGCGACAGGTGCTCGCTGGTGGCCTTGCCGCTGGCGTCCAGAACTTTCAGCACCACCGGCAGGCCGTCGGCCTCGCGCACGGCCAGGAACACCTCCGTCATGCCGCCCGAGCCGATCTTGCGCGTGAGGCGGTAGCCTTTCAGGCGCAGCGGCTCGTCGCCCGGCGCGAAGTCCTTGAACGCCGACAGCTTGGACTGCAGCGCGCCCTTCACCGCCCGCGCCGTCATCTCGGAGTTGATCTGCACGGCCTCGCGCACCTCGTTCGCGCGGTCCGCGAGCGTCGCCATGCCGAACAGCTTGTCCTCCTCGGAGGCATCGAGGCCCACGATCTCGGCCACGTCCATGAACACGTTCTTGGCGCGCACCTCCAGCGAGGTGATGCCGCCGGTCAGCACCCCCTCGCCCGCGTGTTCCAGCACCACGTTGCTGGCGACCACCGTCCAGTTCAGCTCCTTGCTGGCTGACTCCAGCCGCGCGGCCATGTTGACCGTGTCGCCGATCGGCGTGGTTTCCTTGTTGTTGGTCGTTCCCAGGCGCGCGATAGTCACCTCGCCGCAATGCAGGCCGATGCCGATCGCGAAGGCAGGCAGGCCCCGCTGCGCGAAGCGCTGTCCCAGCCACGAGCGGTAGTCCTGCGTGGACAGCGCCATGCCCAGCGCCGCCGAGATGGCGCGCCGCGCCGCCGGCAGCGGCGAGGTCTCGACCATGTTGTCGGAGAACACCGCCATCAGCCCGTCGCCGATGAAGCGCAGGTGCTGGCCGCCGTTCTTCAGCACGGGTTCGCAGATGCGGTCGAAGTATTCGGTGAGCAGCTCCGCCACCTCGCGCGAGCTCAGTTTCTCGGCCAGCGAGGTGAAGCCGCGGATGTCGGAGAACAGCACAGTGGCCTCGACCACCGTATCGGTGATCGCGCCCTTGGGGGGCGCCAGCGCGAACTTGTCCGGCAGCGCACGGCCGCCCAGGCTCTCGGTGAAGGCGCGGCGCAGGTGCTCCTCGCGCTCGCGCACGGCCGATTCGATGCTGGCCTCGATCCGCCCCTTCTTCTTCAGGAGGCCCTGCAGCGCATCGAGGAGTTCGACGCGGGTGAACGGCTTGGCCAGGTAGTCGTCGGCGCCGGCCGTCATGCCACGGCGCATGCTGGCGCGGTCATCGAGCGCGGTGAGCAGCATGACCGAGGTGGAGCCGAGCACGTCGTCGGCCCGGATCGCCTCCAGCATCTCGAAACCGTCCATCTCGGGCATGCCGATGTCCGAGATGATCAGGTCGGGCCGCTCGGCGCGGGCCCGCTCCAGGCCCTGGCGGCCGTTGGTGGCGGAGACGATCTCGTAGCCCTCCAGCTTCAACATCCGGATGACGTTGTTGCGAATGGCGTCGTCGTCCTCGACGATCAGGATCGTGGTCATGACGACAGCAGTGTAAGCAGGGCGGCGTCGTCCAGCCCGGCCAGCCCCTCTTCGACCGCGCGGGCGAAGACGTCGCGGGCGGCCGCCCCCAGGGGCCCCTCGAAGCCCGCCGCCTGCGCCTCCTCCAGCGCCAGCCGGGAATCCTTGGCCAGCAGGGTCATGTGCGCACGCGGCTCGAAGTCGCCTTCGATGGCCCGGCGCATGCGGTCCACCCCGATCCAGCTCTGGCCGCTGGACTGCTCGATGACGTCCAGCGTCGTGCGGGCGTCCAGCCCCAACTTGCGCGCCAGCGCGATCGCTTCGGCGGCGCCGACCAGGTTGATGGCCGCCAGCAGGTTGTTCACGAGCTTGGTGCGGGCCCCGTCGCCCACCTTGTCGCCCACGCGGAACACCTTGCGGCTCAGGGCCTCGACCAGGGGCCGGTTGGCTTCGAACACCGCCTCGTTGCACGCGACCATCAGGCTCATCGAGCCGTCGCGGGCCCGCGCCGGCCCGCCCGACATCGGCGCGTCGATGGCGGCGATGCCGATTTCCCGCAGCTGCGAGGCGATGCTTTCCACGTCGCGGGGGGAGATGGTGGGGCACAGCAGCACTGCCGCACCTTTGCGCAAACTCGCGGCGCCGCCGCCGGGGCCGAACAGCACTTCGCGCGCCTGCGCCGCATCCACCACGCAGACGACCAGCGCCGCCACGTCCTGCGCTGCCTCGGCGGCATTGGCGCAAGGCACCGCGCCGAGCGCCGCGAACGCATCCACCTTCTCGCGCACGATGTCGTGCACGTGCACCGTCCATCCCTGCGCGAGCAGGTGGGCCGCCATGCCGCCGCCCATGTTGCCCACGCCGACGATGCCGACCGTGCGCACGAGCGGCTCCTAGCTCTGGACCAGCCGTTTGCTCTTGGCGATCGACATCAGGATGCCGAGGCCCAGGCCCAGCGTCACCATGGCCGTCCCGCCGTAGCTGATGAAGGGCAGCGGCACGCCCACCACCGGCAGGATGCCGCTGACCATGCCCATGTTCACGAAGGCATAGGTGAAGAAGATGATGGTGATGGCCCCGGCGAGCAGGCGCGAGAACAAAGTGGAGGCTTCCAGCGCGATCGACAGGCCGCGCAGGATCAGGAAGGCGAAGCCGCCGATCAGCATCAGGTTGCCCAGCAGCCCGAACTCCTCGGAGAACGACGCGAAGATGAAGTCGGTCGTGCGCTCGGGAATGAACTCCAGGTGCGTCTGCGTCCCCTTCATGAAGCCCTTGCCCAGCAGGCCGCCGGAGCCGATGGCGATCATCCCCTGGATGATGTGGAAGCCCTTGCCCAGCGGGTCCTTGCTCGGGTCCAGCAGCGTGCAGATGCGTTGCTGCTGGTAGTCGTGCAGGATCGGCCAGCGGAAGCCGTCGGCGCACAGGCGTGGCTCGAAAATCACCAGCAGCACGACGGCCACCAGGCCCAGCACCACCGGCGGGATGATCAGTTTCCAGGACAGGCCGGCGAAGAAGATCACCGCCAGGCCGGCCACCATCACCAGGATGGCGGTGCCCAGGTCCGGCTGTTTCACGATCAGGCCCACGGGGATCACCAGCAGCACCGCGGCCACGACGAAGTCCAGCGGGCGCAGCTGGCCTTCGCGCTTCTGGAACCACCACGCCAGCATGAGCGGCATCGCGATCTTGAGGATCTCGCTGGGCTGGATGACGATGCCCACGTTGACCCAGCGCTTCGCGCCCTTCTTGGTGATGCCGAACACGGCCACGGCGATGAGCAGCGCCACGCCCAGGGTGTACAGCGGCACGGCGAAGCGCATCAGGCGCTGCGGCGGCACCTGCGCGACGACGAACATGATCACGCCGGCCAGCAGCATGTTGCGCGCGTGGTCCGGGAACCGCGAGCCGAAGTCGTACCCCGTGGAGTACATGGTGAGCAGCCCGGCGCACGCGAGGATGAAGGCGGCGAAGGCGAGCGGCCCGTCGAACCCGTCGAGCATGGGCGCGAGGCGGCGGCCCACCGAGGGCTGGTCGAAGACTGCGGACATGGCTCGTCGATTATGGCCCCCGTGGGATGATCGGCCATGCCTTCCCCCACCCCCGCGGTCAGCCACCTGCTGTACCTGCACGGGTTCCGTTCTTCCCCGATGTCCACCAAGGCCCGGATGGTCGCCGCCCGGGTGGCGCAGCGCCACCCCGGGGTGGACTGGTGGTGCCCGCAGCTGCCGCCTTCGCCCAAGGCCGCGATGGAGATGGTCATGGCCGGCATCGCCAGCTGGCCGCGCAGCCGCATGGGCGTGATCGGCTCCTCCCTGGGGGGCTTCTATGCGACTTATGTCGCGCAGGCGTGCGATTGCCGCGCCGTGCTGCTCAACCCGGCGGTCGACCCCGCGCGCGACCTGGCGAAGTACGTCGGCGAACAGGCCGCTTGGCATGACCCCAACGAGCGCTTCTTCTTCGAGCCGCGCTACGTGGACGAATTGCGCGCCCTGCAGGCGGGCCCGCTGCGCGATCCCGCGAAATTGTTCGCGGTGATCGCCAAGGGCGACGAGGTGCTCGACTGGCGCGAGATGACGGGCCGCTACCCCGGCGCACGCATCAAGCTGCTCGAAGGCAGCGACCATGCCATCACCGATTTCGACGACCACATCGCCGAAGTGCTGAGCTTCCTCGGCCTTTCCTGATCCATCCCCATGGGACAATCGCAAGCATGTTTGCGTTGTTCGAAGAAAGCGGGAAGTTCCAGGCCGGCCGCGTCATGTCCGAGGCCGAGTCCTCGGCGCAGGTCGAGCTCGCCAGCGGCAAGCGCGTCAAGGTCAAGTCCGCCAACATCCTGCTGAAGTTCGACAAGCCCGCGCCGGACGAACTGATCCGCGAGGCGCAGGCGCTCGCGCCCTCGATCGAGCTGGAGCTCGCCTGGGAGTTCGCGCCGGAGGAGGAGTTCGGCTTCGCCGACCTCGCGCGCGACTACTTCAGCGACAAGGCCTCGCTCGCCCAGCAGGCCGCCGCGCTGTTCCGCCTATTCGACGCGCCGCACTACTTCCGCCGTAGCGGGAAGGGGCGCTTTCGCAAGGCGCCGGCGGAGATCCTGCAGCAGGCGCTCGTCGCGATCGAGAAGAAGAAGCAGGTGCAGGCGCAGATCACCGGCTGGGCGGAGGAACTCGCCGCGGGCCAGTGCCCCGCTGCCATCCGCGAGCAGCTCTATCGCATCCTCTTCAAGCCCGACAAGAACGCGCCCGAGTACAAGGCCGTCGTCGAAGCCGCGCGCGCCACGCAGCTTTCGCCGCTCGCGCTGCTGCAGCGCGCCGGCGCGATCACCTCGGCCTACCAGTTCCACTACAAGCGCTTCCTGTTCGAGAACTTCCCCAAGGGCTACGCCTTCCCGCCGCTGTCGGCGCCCGAGATCAAGGACGACCTGCCGGTGGCACCGGTGCAGGCGTTTTCCATCGACGACTCGAGCACGACGGAGATCGACGATGCGCTGTCGGTGCAAGGCCTGGGCACGGGCGAGGTGGTCGTCGGCGTGCACATCGCAGCGCCGGGCCTCGCGCTTCAGCCGGGTGCGCCGCTGGACGGGGTGGCCCGCCAACGCCTGTCCACCGTGTACATGCCCGGCTTCAAGATCACCATGCTCCCCGACGACGTGGTGCAGGCGTACACCTTGCAGGAAGGCGTCGAGTGCCCGTCGGTGTCCCTGTACGCGACCTTCGACGAGGCGACCCTCGCGCTGAAGGCCACCGAGACGCGCCTGGAGCGGGTGCCGATCACGATCAACCTGCGCCACGACCTGCTCGATGCGGCTGTCACCGAGGAATGGCTCACGGCCTCGCACCCCGGCGACGGCCATCCCGTGGCGGCACTGCACCCGCAGCTGGCCTTCCTGCACCGCCTGGCGCTGCAGCTGAAGGCGCAGCGCGAGATCGTGCGCGGCAAGCCCGAGAACTTCAACCGCCCCGACTACAACTTCCGCCTCGCCGGCAACAACGGCGCGGAGCCCACCGGCGAGGAGCGCGTGGAGATCACCATCCGCCGCCGCGGCGCCCCGCTGGACCTGATCGTGGCCGAGGCCATGATCCTGGCCAACAGCACCTGGGGCAGCTGGCTCGCCGAGCTGGGCGTGCCCGCCATCTACCGCAGCCAGGCCAGCCTGGCGCCCGGCGTGAAGGTGCGCATGGGCACCAAGGCCCTGCCCCATGCCGGCATCGGGGTGAAAAGCTACGCCTGGACGACCTCGCCCCTGCGCCGCTACACGGACCTGGTCAACCAGTGGCAGGTGATCGCCGCCGCCCGCCACGGCCGCACCGCCGCCCTGGCGGCGCCCTTCAAGCCCAAGGACGCCGAGCTGTTCTCGATCATCTCGGCGTTCGACGCGGCGTATACCGCCTACAACGGCCACCAGGCCACCATGGAGCGCTACTGGACGCTGAAATACCTCCAGCAGCAGGGCATCGGCGAGATCGTCGGCACCCAGTTCAAGGACGGCCTGGTGCGGGCGGACGACATCCCGCTGGTGCTGCCGGTGCTGGGCGGCGCCGGCCTGCCCCGGGGCGCCCACGTGCGGGTGAAGCTGGGCGATATCGACCTGATCACCCTGGACGTCAAGGGAACGGTCGTCGAGCGCCTGGACCTGCCGGCCGAACCGTTGGATGCCGAAGACGAAGGCGAGGAAGAAGCCGTGGCAGGCCCGATTGCCATTGCGGTCGATGTGAACGAAACTGAGGACAGCTCAGCCGTTACCGGCGACAATTCGGGCTCGTGAACCTGCGCCAGTTCAGTACCCTGCAGATCGCGCTCGGCATCTCCATCGCCGTGCATGGGGCGCTCCTCACCTTCCGTTTCGTCGACCCCGAGAATTTCAACCGGGTGTTCGAGGACACGCCGCTCGAAGTCATCCTGGTCAACGCCAACGCGAACGAACGCCCGGACAAGGCCCAGGCCATTGCGCAGGCCTCGCTGGCCGGCGGCGGCGACGCCGCCAAGGGCCGCGCCACCTCGCCCCTGCCGCCCTCGCTGATGACCGAATTCGGCGATTCGGCCGAGGACATGCAGCGCCAGGCCGAATTGCAGCTGCTGCAGCAGCAGACCGTGCTGCTGGCGGCCAAGCGCAGCGAAGTCGTGGCCATGAAGCCGCCGGAGATCGCGCAGGCCAGCCCCGCCGAGCGCGCGGCCTTCGAGGAGCGCCGCCGCCAGCAGCTGAAGATCCTGGCCGAGATCGAGCGGCGCATCAGCGAGGAGAACGCCCGCCCGCGCAAGCGCTACGTGACGCCCGCCACGCGCGAGGAGGTGTTCGCCATCTACTACGACGTCCTGCGCCGCAAGATCGAGGACAAGGGCACGCGCAACTTCCCGCAGGCGGGCGGCCGCCCGCTCTATGGCCAGCTCGTGATCCAGCTCACCGTGGGCTTCGACGGCAACATCAGCGACACCTTCATCGAGCGCTCGTCGGGCAACGCCACGCTGGACAAGCGCGCGCAGGCCATCGCCCGCAGCGCCGGGCCCTTCGGCGCGGTGCCGCAGAAGGTGCAGGCGAAAATGCTCAAGTCCGGCTACAACCGGCTGGCCTTCATCCAGACATTCACTTTCGCGCGCGACGGCACGCTCGAGACCAAGCTCGTCGACCGCTAGGCATCCCGAATGGATCTTTACTGCGTCATGGGGAATCCCGTGGAGCACAGCAAGTCGCCGTGGATTCACGCGCGCTTCGCCGAGCTCACCGGCCAGTTGCTGCGTTACGACAAGCGGCTCATCCCGCTGGATGGCTTCGTCCGCGCCGTGCGCGACTTCCGCGCCGAGGGCGGCCGGGGCTGCAACGTCACCGTGCCCTTCAAGTTCGAGGCGCCGCAGCTGGCCACGCGCCTGACGCCGCGCGCGCAGCTGGCCCAGGCCAGCAACATCCTGGCCTTCGACGGCAACGACATCCTCGGCGACAACACCGACGGCATCGGCCTGGTGATGGACGTGCAGGACAACGCGGGCGTGGCACTCGCGGGCCGCGACGTGCTGATCGTGGGCGCGGGCGGCGCCGCGGCGGGCGTGCTGGGGCCCTTCATCGATGCGCAGCCGCGCCGCATCGTCATCGCCAACCGCACGGTGGACAAGGCGCAAGCGATCGTCGAGCGGCATGCGGCCATGGCGCGCGAGCACGGCGTGGAGCTGCACGCGTCGCAGCTGGAGGCCAACGGCGCCTTCGACGTGGTGATCAACGCCACCGCGGCCAGCATGAGCGGCTCGGGCATCCCCATCGCTGCTTCGGTGCTCAAGCCGCGCGCGCTGGCCTGCGACCTGATGTACGGCCCCGCCGCCGCGGGCTTCGTCGCCTGGGCGCAGGAGAACGGCGCCGTCGCGCGCGATGGGCTGGGGATGCTGGTCGAACAGGCGGCCGAGGCCTTCCTCGTCTGGCGCGGCGTGCGGCCGCCCAGCGCGCAGGTGCTGGCGGAACTGCGCGCCACGCTCGCATGAAGGCGCTGCTTCGCCTCGTCGCGCTGGTCCTGCTCGCGGGCTGCGCGCTGGAGGTGTTCTTCGTCGCGCGCATCGCCCTCGCGGCCACCATGGACCCGCAGTCGACCGCCTTCCAGCGCTCGGAGGCCTGGCGGATCGCCACGCAGAAGGGCACCTTGCGCTGGGGCCAGCAGTGGGTGCCTTATTCGCGCATCTCCGACCACCTCAAGCGCGCCGTGATCGCCTCGGAAGACGACTCCTTCACCAACCACGACGGCGTGGACTGGGAAGCGCTGGAGAAGGCGTGGGAGCGCAACCAGAAGGCCGAGGAGCGCGCCGCCAAGCAGCAGTCGCGCGCGCGGCCCAACGCGCCCGTGCGGCCCGTGAAGATCGTTGGCGGCTCCACCATCACGCAGCAGCTCGCCAAGAACCTGCTGCTGTCGGGCGAGCGCACGTTGTTTCGCAAGGCGCAGGAGATCGTCCTGACTTTCGCGCTCGAGAAGATGATGAGCAAGGAGCGCATCCTCGAGATCTACCTGAACAGCGTCGAATGGGGCGAAGGCGTCTTCGGCGCGGAAGCGGCGGCGCGCCACTACTACCGCAAGCCCGCGTCGCAGCTCACGCCCTACGAAGCCGCGCGCCTGGCGGTGATGCTGCCGCGGCCGAAGTACTTCGAGAAGCTGCCGAACTCCGGCTACCTCGCGGCGCGCGCAGGCCTCATCACCGGGCGCATGCGCGGCGCCGAGCTGCCATGAGCAGCAACAACCTCCGCGCCAAGGCCATGGGCTGGGGGCTGCTGGCCCTCGTGCGCATGCTCACGGGCGCACAAGCGCGCTGGTACGGCTGCCCGCCGAAGGCCGAGCAGCGCATCTACTTCGCCAACCACCAGAGCCACGCCGACCTGGTGATGATCTGGGCCGCCCTGCCCGAGGAGCTGCGCTCGATCACCCGCCCCATCGCCGCGAAGGACTACTGGACGAAGTCGGACTTCAAGCGCTGGATCACCACCGCCGTCTTCAACGCGGTGTACGTCGAGCGCGAACGCAAGGAAGGCGAAGACCCGCTGCAGCCGCTGATCGAGGCGCTGGAACACGGCGACTCGCTCATCATCTTCCCCGAGGGCACGCGCGGCCATGCCGAGGAGCCGCAACCCTTCAAGGCGGGCCTGTACAACCTGGCGCAACGCTTCCCGCACGTGGTGCTGGTGCCGGCCTGGATCGACAACATCCAGCGCGTCATGCCCAAGGGCGAAGTGGTGCCCGTCCCCATCCTGTGCTCCGTGACCTTCGGCGAGCCGGTCCAGCTTCGCGAGGGCGAGGACCGCAAGGAGTTCCTGGAACGCGCGAGGCAGGCCGTGATTGCCCTGAGGGACGTATGAACCGGTTCCTGCGCAGCCTCACGGCCACCGAGCAGGTGGCGGCGTTGTTCATCATCGTCTTCGGCATCCTCACGATCGCCAGCGTCACGGCCTTCCTGCTGTCGCTGCGCCAGCGCGGCGCGGCGCGCGACGAGCGCTGGCATGCGGAGCTGAAGAACTTCCGCCGCCTGCTGTCCACCTCGTGGTTCATGGTGGTGGTGTTCTGGATCGGCTGGGCGGCCGGGCCGGCGGTGGCCAACATCCTGTTCGCGCTGATCTCCTTTTTCGCGCTGCGCGAATTCATCACGCTGTCGCCGACGCGCCGCGGCGACCACCGCAGCCTGGTTCTGGCCTTCTTCATCGTGCTGCCGATCCAGTTCTGGCTGGTCGCCACGCGCCACTTCGACCTGTTCACGGTGTTCATCCCGGTCTACGTGTTCCTCGCGATCCCGGTGGTGAGCGCCTTCTCAGGCGACACGCAGCGTTTCCTGGAGCGCAACGCCAAGCTGCAGTGGGGCATCGTCGTGTGCGTCTACGGCCTGAGCCACGTGCCGGCGCTGATGCTGCTCGAGTTCCGCGACTACGAAGGCAAGGGCGCGTTCCTGGTGTTCTTCCTGGTCCTGGTGGTGCAGGCGTGCATGCTGCTGCAGCACCTGCTCACGCGCCACCTCGAGCGCAAGGCGAGCATCCCCGCCATCAGCAGCAGCTTCAACTGGTATTCGTGGCTGCTCGGCATGGTCCTGGGCAGCTTCGTGGGCGCCGTCCTGTCGTTCATCACGCCGTTCCGCACCTGGCAGGCGGTCATCATGGCTTTCGTGGCCTGCGTCGCGGGCTCGATGGGCCACCTGGTGATGAAGGCGCTCAAGCGCGATCGCGGCGTCACCGCCTGGGGCCAGCGCGGCATCTCGGTCACCGGCGCCAACGGCCTGCTGGACCGCGTCGACGCCCTGTGCTTCGCGGCGCCGATCTTTTTCCACTCGGTCCGCTGGTATTCCGGGGCATGATGAAGGCCGTGCGCATCCTCGGCATCGACCCCGGCCTGCAGACCACCGGCTTCGGCGTGATCGACGTCGAGGGCCATGCGCTCAACTACGTCGCCAGCGGCACGATCACCACCACGCACCTCGAGCGCGGCGACCTGCCCGCGCGGCTGAAGGTGCTGTACGACGGCATCGCGGAGGTGAAGGCGCGCTGGCAGCCCGACGTCGCCGCCGTGGAGATCGTGTTCGTCAACGTCAACCCGCAAGCCACGCTGCTCCTGGGCCAGGCGCGCGGCGCCTGCGTCACCGCGTTGGTGTCGTGCAACCTCGCCGTGGCGGAATACACCGCGCTGCAAATGAAGCGCGCCGTCGCCGGACATGGCAAGGCGGCCAAGGAGCAGGTGCAGGAGATGGTGAAGCGCTTGCTGAAACTGCCGAAGGCGCCGGGCAAGGATGCTTCCGATGCGCTCGGACTCGCAATCACGCATGCGCATGTCGGGGCGTCACAGGCGCGCATGGCGCAGGTGACGCCGCTCGCCAGGAAGTCGACGGGGAATTACCGGCGCGGACGCAGCTACTAGCCGGCCAGGAGGTTTTCCGCGATCAGCACGGCGAAGAACACCAGCGCCGCGGCGATGGCACCCAGGAGGACGCGGATGCCGAACTTGCGGAACCGCATCTGCCCGGTCGCGGCATAGAGAACGAACGAAGCCCCCGACGCCACCAGCATCAGCAGCATCAGGACGCGGAAGGCCGCCATCTACCAGGCGCGCGCGGGTTGGGCGAAGCCCACGGGCGCGAGCTGCTCGTCCTCGAAGGTGACGATGTCGAAGGCCCCGGGCTGCGAGAGCAGCTCGCGCAGCAGCTTGTTGTTCAGGGCGTGGCCCGACCGGAAGGCGCCGTAGGCGGCGAGCATGGGCTTGCCGACCAGGTACAGGTCGCCCATGGCGTCGAGCATCTTGTGCTTCACGAACTCGTCGTCGTAGCGCAGGCCGTCGCTGTTCAGCACGCGGTAGTCGTCGACCACGATGGCGTTGTCCATGCCGCCGCCCAGGCTCAGGCCCTTGGAGCGCATCATTTCCACGTCGCGCGTGAAGCCGAAGGTGCGGGCCCGCGCGATGTCGCGCGCGTAGTTGCCCGTGCCCAGGTCGAACTCGACCTTCTGGCCGGTGGAGCTGACCACGCGGTGGTTGAACTCGATCTCGAACGTGAGCTTGTAGCCGTGGTACGGGTCCAGGCGCACCCACTTGAGGTTCTCGCCCTCGCCTTCGCGCACTTCCACCGGCTTGAGCACGCGCACGAAGCGGCGCGGTGCGTTCTGCAGCTCGATGCCGGCGCTTTGCAGCAGGAAGACGAACGAGGCCGAGGAGCCGTCGAGGATGGGCACCTCCTCGCCGGTGATGTCGATGTAGAGGTTGTCCAGTCCCAGGCCCGCGCAGGCCGACAGCAGGTGTTCGACCGTGTGGACCTTGGCGCTGCCGTTGGAGATGGTCGAGGCCAGCCGCGTATCGGTCACGGCACTGGCCGAGATCGGGATGTCCACGGGGATCGGCAGGTCCACGCGGCGGAAGACGATGCCCGTGTCCGGCTGCGCCGGGCGCAGCGTGAGCTCCACCCGCTGCCCGGAGTGCAGCCCCACGCCGACGGCGCGGGTCAGGGTCTTGAGCGTGCGTTGGCGGACCATGGGGTGCGATTTTAAGTGGCGGGGGTCAACGGCGCGTAAACGTCACAGGATGTCCCTGAAAAAGCCGATCCATACCGGGAACGCCCCGAAGCGCCGCCCGGAATGGCCCGTGTGGTAGCCGCGCGAAACGCAGGTGGCCATCATCGCGTTGGCGTCCTCGCCCGCCGCCTTGCGGCCGCTGTTCAGCTCGGTCGTGCCCGTTTCGTCCACCAGCACGTCGCACTTCGCATAGTGCGGCCCGTTCGAATACCGCCGCGCGTAGGGCGCATCGAAGCTGTGGCCCTCGCCGGGCATCACGACGATGCGCACGTTGCCGCCGCGCGCGTTCATCCAGCCCACGTGCTTCTCGCAGTAGCGGCTGGGGGTCTCGTCGTCGACCTCGCCGGTCACCAGGAGCAGGGGCGTGCCGACGTAGGCGTCGCGCTTGGCGTTGCGGTAGAAGCACGGGGCATAGAGCCCCACCACCGCATCCACCGGCTTCAGGGTGAAGTCGCTGGCGTACAGCCGCCGCACGTTGCGCTCGATGATCGCGTGCGCGAACTTCTGCTGCATCATGATCGCGGCGCCGCCGCCCTGCGACTCGCCGACGCTGCCGACGCGGGCGTAGCCCCGCGCGCGCAGGAAGGCCGCCGCCGTCAGGCTGTCGGCGGCCATGTTGAATTCGTTGCCGCCTTTCAGCGAAGCGGCCGCGTAGTCCTCGTGCGTGACACCGATGCCGCGCGGCGTCCAGTGGTCGATGACCAGCGCCGCGAAGCCGGCCTTCTGCAACGCGTCGACGTAGTCGTACATGCGGCTGTCGATGCCTTGCGAGCCATGGGAGATGAGGACCGCATGCTTCGCGCCGGGCGTCGCGAAGAGGAAGCCCTGCCCCGCCAGCTTGTTGCAGGCCCCGGGCACGCACACGATGCTATCCCACGCCACCTTCTCGGCCGCCGACGGGCCGGCGGCCTGCGCATGGACCCCTGCGGCGAACACGCAGGCGGCCAGGAAGAAAAAGGGGTGGGACTGCCAACCCACCCCGCAAGCACTCCCCTTGGAGAACACTCTTTTGATCAGTCCGCCTGCTTGCGCAGGAACGCCGGGATCTCGAAGTCGTCCATGCCGCCGTTGGACAGCGCGTCGACCTTGGCCGCGGCCTGCGTGCGGTTGGTGCGCCACACGCTGGGCACGGCCATGTTCCCGTAGTCGGCACCGGCCGGCTGCGCGGGCTGCGGCGTCGCGGCCTGCTGCTCGCGCGTGACGATCGCACCGGGGCCGGCCACCGCGTTGTTCACCGTGGGCACGTTGAACGGCACGTTGTCGGTGCCGGTGCGCAGCACCTGCAGCGGGGGCGCCGTGCGGCGCTGGCCCTGGCGGGACAGGCCGGTGGCGACGACGGTCACGCGGATGTCCTCGCCCAGCTCGTCGTCGTAAGCCGTGCCGTAGATCACGTGCGCGTCCGGCGAGGCATAGGCGCGGATGGTGTTCATCGCCAGCTTCGACTCGGACAGCTTCAGGCTGCCCTTGGCCGCCGTGATCAGCACCAGCACGCCCTTGGCGCCGGACAGGTCGATGCCTTCCAGCAGCGGGCAGGCCACGGCCTGTTCCGCGGCCAGGCGCGCGCGGTCGGGGCCGTTGGCGATCGCCGTGCCCATCATCGCCTTGCCGGGCTCGCCCATCACCGTGCGCACGTCCTCGAAGTCCACGTTGACGTGGCCGGGCACGTTGATGATCTCCGCGATGCCGCCGACGGCGTTCTTCAGCACGTCGTTGGCGTGCGCGAAGGCCTCGTCCTGCGTCACCTCGTCGCCCAGCACCTCGAGCAGCTTCTCGTTGAGCACCACGATCAGCGAATCGACGTTGGCCTCGAGCTCCTGCAGGCCCTGGTCGGCGTTGGTCATGCGGCGCCCGCCTTCCCAGTCGAAGGGCTTGGTCACCACGCCCACCGTGAGGATGCCCATCTCCTTGGCGATGCGCGCGATCACCGGCGCCGCGCCGGTGCCCGTGCCGCCGCCCATGCCGGCCGTGATGAACAGCATGTGCGCGCCGTCGATGGCCTCGCGGATCGCGTCCTCGGCCGCTTCCGCCGCCTCGCGCGCCTTGTCGGGCTTGCTGCCCGCGCCCAGCCCGCTGGAGCCCAGCTGGATCTGCTTCTGCGCGCTGCTGCGCGACAGCGCCTGGGCGTCCGTGTTCGCGCAGATGAACTCCACGCCCTGCACGGCGCGGTCGATCATGTGCTCGACCGCGTTGCCGCCGCCGCCACCGACGCCGATCACCTTGATCTGCGTGCCCTGGTGGAATTCCTCGACTTCGATCATTTCGATACTCATGGTGTCTCTCCTATCCGTTGCAGTTGCCAATTTCGAAAGATTGTTGTGTGTGCCTTCATCGTCGTTTTCGCCGGGGTGGCCCCGGTGACGCGCGAGAGAGCCAGGTCTTGGTGGGGTGCATGGCTAGAAGTTCCCCACGATGAAGTCCTTGAAGCGGCCGAAGGCCGTCTTCATCGATCCGTGTTTCTGCGCCACCTTCAGGCCGCGCACGCGCGCCAGGCGCGCTTCCTCGAGCTGGCCCATCACGGTGGCCGCCCGCGGCTGCGCCACCATGTCGGCCAGCGCGCCGCCGTACTTGGGCATGCCGCGGCGCACGGGCTTCAGGAAGATGTCCTCGCCCAGTTCCACCATGCCGGGCATCACGGCGCTGCCGCCGGTGATCACCACGCCCGAGGACAGCACTTCCTCGTAGCCCGACTCGCGGATCACCTGCTGCACCAGCGAGAAGATCTCCTCGACACGCGGCTCGATCACGCCGGCCAGCGCCTGGCGCGAGAGCATGCGCGGGCCGCGGTCGCCCAGGCCCGGCACCTCGACCTGCTGCTCGGGGTCGGCCAGCAGCTGCTTGGCATAGCCGCTTTCGACCTTGATGTCCTCGGCGTCCTTGGTCGGCGTGCGCAGCGCCATGGCGATGTCGCTGGTGATCAGGTCGCCGGCGATCGGGATCACCGCGGTGTGGCGGATGGAGCCGCCCGTGAAGATCGCGACGTCGGTCGTGCCCGCGCCGATGTCCACCACCGCCACGCCCAGCTCGCGCTCGTCTTCCGTCAGCACGGCCACGCTCGAAGCCAGCGGGTTGAGCAGGAGCTGTTCGACCTCGAGGCCGCAGCGGCGCACGCACTTGATGATGTTCTCGGCCGCGCTCTGCGCGCCGGTCACGATGTGCACCTTGGCCTCGAGCCGGATGCCGCTCATGCCGATCGGCTCCTTGACGTCCTGGCCGTCGATCACGAATTCCTGCGGCTCGACCAGCAGCAGGCGCTGGTCGGTGGAGATGTTGATGGCGCGCGCGGTCTCGACGACGCGCGCGACGTCGGCCGGCGTCACCTCGCGGTCCTTCACCGCCACCATGCCGCTGGAGTTGATGCCGCGGATGTGGCTGCCGGTGATGCCGGTGTAGACGCGCACGATCTTGCAGTCGGCCATCAGCTCGGCCTCTTTCAGCGCCTGCTGGATGCTCTGCACCGTCGCGTCGATGTTCACCACCACGCCGCGCTTGAGGCCGTTCGACGCCGCCACGCCCAGGCCCGCAAGCTTGAGCTCGCCACCCGGCATGACCTCGGCCACCACCGCCATCACCTTGGCGGTGCCGATGTCCAGGCCGACGACCAGGTCCTTGTATTCCTTAGCCATGTTGTTAAGCGCGTTGCCCCTCGTTCATTTCTTCGCCGCGTCACCGACGGTTGTCGTGACGCCCCTCAACTTCAACGCATAGCCTTCCGCGTAGCGCAGGTCGGCCGACACCAGCGCCTCGGGCGTGCGCCCGTAGCGCGACGCCACCTGCGTCACCGTCTGGATGAAACGGCCCGTGCGCGCCGCCACTTCCGCCGGCGTGCCGCGCCCCAGTTCCACCGAGGCGCCGTTGTCCAGCTCCACCTGCCAGTTGCCGCGCGGCGTGAGCGTCAGCTGCGCCACGCCCAGGTCCAGCGGATCGAACAGCGGCTTGACGGCCTGGTACATCGCCAGCACCTGCGCCGCCTGGTCGTCCGGGCCGGCCAGGCGCGGCAGGTCGTCCTGTTCCACGTCGCCCACGTTGGCCTCGAAGACCTCGCCGCGGTCGCCCAGCAGGCGCGAGTCGCCCTCGCCGCCCCACAGCGCCACCGCGTGGTGTTCCTCGACCACCACACGCAGCTTGTTGGGGAACTCGCGCTTGACCACCGCCTGGCGCACCCACGGCACGCTCTCGAAGGCCTGCCGCGCCGCGGCGAGGTCGATCGTGAAGAAATTGCCCGCCAGCTGCGGCGTCACGTTGGCGCGCAGCGTGGGCACGCTGTTGTGCGAGGTTTCGCCCTGCACCGTGATGCCCGCGATCGCGAAGAGCGGATGCCGCACGGCCCACCACGCGCCCGCCGCCGCGAACAGCGCGAGGCCGATCGCGAACAGCGCGCTGGCCGCGAGGTTCATCAGCTTCACGTCGAACGGCATGGGCAGGGCGGCGCTCATTTCTTCGCGGCCTCCTTCGGTTCCTGGTCCAGCGACGCCGACGCCAGCAGCATCACGCACAGGTCCTCGTAGCTGATGCCCGCCGCGCGCGCCGACATGGGCACGAGCGAATGGCCCGTCATGCCCGGCGACGTGTTGATCTCCAGCAGCGAGGGCTTGCGCGTCTTCGCGTCGATCATCACGTCGATGCGGCCCCAGCCGCGGCAGCCCAGCACGCGGTAGGCCTTCACCACCAGTTCCTGGATCGCCTGCTCCTCGCCCTCGGGCAGGCCGCAAGGCACCAGGTACTTGGTGTCGTCGGTGAAGTACTTGTTCTGGTAGTCGTAGTTGCCTTCGGGCGCGACGATGCGGATGACCGGCAGCGCGTGCGCCGATTCGCCCGCGCCCAGCACGGGGCAGGTCACCTCGTCGCCCGCGACGAACTCCTCGCACAGCACGTCGGCGTCGAGCGCGGCGGCGGCGTCCACCGCTGCAGCCATGTCCGAATAGCCTTGCACCTTCGCCACGCCGATGGACGAGCCCTCGCGCGCGGGCTTCACGATCACGGGCAGGCCCAGGTCGTCGGGCACGGCGCGCACCTGTTCGCGCGTGTAGGACCCGCGGTGCAACAGCGTGAATTTCGGCGTGGGGATGCCTTCGGCCAGCCACACGCGCTTGGTCATCACCTTGTCGATGGAAATCGCCGAGGCCATCACGCCCGAGCCGGTGTACGGGATGCCGAGCAGCTCCAGCGCGCCTTGCACCGTGCCGTCCTCGCCGAAGCGGCCGTGCAGCGCGATGAAGCAGCGCTTGAAGCCCTTGCGCTTGAGTTCCACGAGGTCGCGCTCGGCCGGGTCGAAGGCATGCGCATCGATGCCCTTGGATTGCAGCGCCTTGAGGACGCCGCTGCCGGACATCAGCGACACCTCGCGTTCGGCCGAGCGGCCGCCCATGAGCACGGCCACCTTGCCGAAGCTGGGCACGTCCGCGGCCTTGCGGCGCTCGGTGCCGTCCCAGTTGGCGGGCTTCTGGGTGCTCATGCGGCACCTCCCATTTCCACCAGCTTCGCCGGCACGCCGCCGATGGAGCCCGCGCCCATGCACATCACCACGTCGCCGTCGCGCGCCATCTTGAAGATCGCCTCGGGCATCTGCGCAATGTCCTCGACGAAGACCGGCTCGACCTGGCCCGCGACGCGCATGGCGCGCGCGAGCGAGCGGCCGTCCGCTGCGACGATCGGCGCCTCGCCCGCCGAATACACCTCGGCCAGCAGCACCGCGTCGGCTTCGCCCATCACCTTGACGAAATCCTCGAAGCAGTCGCGCGTGCGCGTGTAGCGGTGCGGCTGGAACGCCAGCACGAGCCGGCGGCCGGGGTACGCGCCGCGCGCCGCGCGCAGCGTGGCCGCGATCTCGACCGGGTGGTGGCCGTAGTCCTCGATCACCGTGAACTTGCCCTTGCCACCGGCAACCGCAACGTCTCCATAGCCCTGGAAGCGCCGGCCGACGCCGCGGAACTCCGCCAGCGCCTTTTGCACGGCGGCATCGGGGATGTTCAGTTCCACCGCGATAGCGATGGCCGCCAGCGCGTTGAGCACGTTGTGCTGGCCCGCGAGGTTGAGCGTCACTTCCATGTCGGGCAGCGTGACGCCGTTGCGGCGCTGCGCCGTGAACTTCATCTGCGGCCCCGCGGCGCGCACGTTCACCGCGCGAACCTGGGCGTCCTCGCCGAAGCCGTAGCTCGTCACCGGGCATTGCACTTCGGCCGAGACTTCGCGCACCGCCGCGTCGTCGGTGCACAGGATCGCCGTGCCGTAGAACGGCATGCGGTTCAGGAAATCGAGGAAGGCGCGCTTCAGGTTGCGGAAGTCGTGCCCGTAAGTCTCCATGTGGTCGGCGTCGATGTTGGTGACGACCGCCATCACGGGCAACAGGTTCAGGAATGAGGCATCCGACTCGTCGGCCTCGACCACGATGTAGTCGCCGCTCCCAAGCTTGGCGTTGGCGCCCGCGCTGTTCAGGCGGCCGCCGATGACGAAGGTGGGGTCGAGCCCGCCTTCGGCCAGCATGCTGGCCACCAGCGACGTGGTCGTCGTCTTGCCGTGCGTGCCGGCGATCGCGATGCCCTGCTTCAGGCGCATCAGCTCGGCCAGCATCATGGCGCGCGGCACCACGGGGATCTTCTTCACGCGGGCCGCGATCACCTCGGGGTTGTCGGCCTGCACGGCGGTCGACGTGACGACCGCATCGGCGCCGCCGATGTTCTTGGCATCGTGGCCGACGAAGGTGGCTATGCCCAGCGACTTCAGGCGCTTGAGCGTGGCGCTGTCCGACAAGTCGGAGCCCGAGATCGTGTAGCCCAGGTTGTGCAGGATCTCGGCGATGCCGGACATGCCGGCGCCACCGATGCCGACGAAGTGGATGTGCTTGATGGCGTGCTTCATTTCGCGAGTTCCTCGCACGCGGCCACGACCTCTTCGGTCGCATGGATCTTCTGCATCTTCTTGGCCGCTTCGGCGCGGCGAATGAGTTCGTTGCGGTCGACCGTGCGCAGCAGCCGGGCGAGCCATTCGGGCGTGAGGTCCCGCTGCTGCACCAGCCAGCCGCCGCCGGCATCGACCAGGAATTTCGCGTTGGTCGTCTGGTGGTCGTCCACCGCCGCCGGGAAGGGCACGAACACCGCGGCGCAGCCGACGGCCGCGATCTCGGTGACCGTGCTCGCGCCCGCGCGGCACACGACCAGGTCGGCGTCGGCATAGGCCTGCGCCGTGTCGTCGATGAAAGGTGTGAGCTCGGCCTGCACGCCGGCGGCCGCGTAGTTCGCACGCAGTTCGTCGATCTGCTTCGCGCCGCTCTGGTGCAGCACCTGCGGGCGCTCGGCGGCCGGGATCAGCGCCAGCGCCTTGGGCACGACGTCGTTGAGGCCCTTGGCACCGAGGCTGCCGCCGACGACCAGCACCTTCAGCGGGCCCGTGCGGCCACCCAGCCGCTGCGCGGGCTCGGCCTGCTTCAGGAAACCTTCGCGCAGCGGGTTGCCCACCCATTGCGCCTTCTTCAGCACGTTGGGGAAGGCGCTGAACACGCGGTCCGCCACGCCCGCCAGCACCTTGTTGGCCATGCCGGCGATGGAGTTCTGCTCGTGCAGCACCAGGGGCTTGCCGAGCAGCACGCTCATCATCCCGGCGGGGAAGGTGATGTAGCCGCCCAGGCCGATCACCACGTCGGGCTTCACGCGCCGCACGACGCCGATGCTCTGCGCAAAGGCCTTGAGCAGGCGCAGCGGCAGCAGCACCAGGGTCTTCAGGCCCTTGCCGCGCACGCCGCCGAAGTCGATGGCCTCGAAGGGGAAGCCCCGCGGCGGCACCAGCTGGCTTTCCATGGTGCCGGCGCCGCCACCGAGCCAGTGCACCTGCCACGAGCGTGCACGCAGCGCTTCCGCGACCGCGAGGCCGGGGAAGATGTGGCCACCGGTGCCGCCGGCCATCACGAGGGCGCAGCGCTGCGTCATGCGCGCCCTCCCCTCATGAGCATCTTGTTCTCGTAGTCGATGCGCAGGACGATCGCGATCGCCACGAGGTTCATCAGGATCGCCGAGCCGCCATAACTCATGAGCGGCAGCGTCAGGCCCTTGGTCGGCAGCGCGCCCAGGTTCACGCCCATGTTGATGAACGCCTGGAAGCCGACCCAGATGCCCACGCCTTGCGCGACCAGCCCGGCGAACACGCGGTCCAGCGCGATGGCCTGGCGGCCGATGTGCATGATCCGCCGCGTCATCCACAGGAAGGCGGCGATGACGGTGAGCACGCCGATGAGGCCGAACTCCTCGCCGATCACCGCCAGCAGGAAGTCGGTGTGCGCCTCGGGCAGCCAATGCAGCTTCTCCACGCTGCCGCCCAGCCCCACGCCGAAGATCTCGCCGCGGCCGATGGCGATGAGCGAGTGCGACAGCTGGTAGCCGCGGCCCAGCGCGTGCTTCTCGCTCCACGGGTCGAGGTAGGCGAAGATGCGGTCGCGCCGCCAGTCCGACAGCGCGATCATCAGCACGAAGGCCACGGTGATCACCGCCGCGATCAGGAAGAACATGCGCGCGTTGACGCCGCCGAGGAACAGGATGCCCATGGCGATCACCGCGATCACCATGAAGGCGCCCATGTCGGGCTCGGCCAGCAGCAGCAGGCCGACCACGGCGACGGCGGCAGCCATCGGCAGCACGGCGCGGAAGAAGCGCTCCTTCACGTCCATCTTGCGCACCATGTAGTCGGCGGCGTAGAGCAGCGTGGCGAGCTTCGCCAGCTCGGACGGCTGGAAGCTGATGAAGCCGAACCCCAGCCAGCGCCGCGCGCCGTTCACACCCTTGCCGATGTGCGGGACGAGCACGACCATCAGCAGCACCAGCGACGCGACGAAGAGCCAGGGCGCGAGCTTTTCCCAGGTTGCCACCGGCACCTGGAAGGCGAGCAGCGCGGCGATGAGCGAGATCGCGACGAACGACCCGTGGCGCACCAGGAAGTGCGTCTGCGTGTAGTTGGCGAAGCGCGGGTTGTCCGGCAGCGCCACGGATGCCGAGTAGACCATCACCAGGCCGAAGCACAGGAGCGCCACGCTCACCCACACGATGGCGCGGTCGATCGCATGCACGGCCACCGGCCGCGGCCCCGCGGACGCGCCGCCGAACCAGCGGCCCAGGGTGGAGGCCATGGCGCTCACGCCTGCACCTCCAGGTCGATGCCCGCTTCGTCGGCGATCGCCTTGACCGCGGCGCGAAAGGCGTTGGCGCGGTCCTCGTAGTTGCGGAACATGTCGAAGCTGGCGCAGGCCGGCGACATCAGCACGGCGTCGCCGGGCTGCGCGCGCTGCGCCGCCGCGCGCACGGCCTCTTCCATGCTGCCGGCGTCGGCCAGCGAGACGCCGCTTTCTTCCAGCACCGCGCGGATCTGCGGGCCGTCGCGGCCGATCAGCACCGCGCCGCGCGCGAAGCGCGAGACCGGGCCGGCCAGCGGCGCGAAGTCCTGGCCCTTGCCGTCGCCGCCAAGGATCACGACCACCTTGCGCTCGGCGCCCAGGCCTTGCAGCGCGGCCACGGTCGCACCGACGTTCGTGCCTTTGCTGTCGTCGAAGTACTCGACGTCGTGCAGCACGCCCACGGGCTCCACACGGTGCGGCTCGCCGCGGTACTCGCGCAGGCCGAAGAGCATGGGGCCCAGCTGGCAGCCCGCCGCCGTTGCCAGCGCCAGTGCCGCCAGCGCGTTGATGGCGTTGTGGCGGCCGCGGATGCGCAGCGCATCGGCGGGCATGAGGCGCTGGAAGTGCAGTTCCTCTTCCTCGTCCTTGCGGTGCCGCCGCGTCTCGTCGGCCTCGAGCGCGCGCACCAGCCACGCCATGCCGTTCACGACTTCGATGCCGTAGTCGCCGGGCCGCCGCGGCATGTCGCCGCCGAAGGTCACGTGCGCGCGCTGCTCGTGCTTGCCACCCTTGAGCCGCACGGGCTCGGGCAGCATCTTCATGACGAGCGGGTCCTCGCGGTTGAGCACCATCACGCCGGCCTTGCCGAAGATGCGCGACTTGGCCGCGGCGTACGCGTCCATCGTGCCGTGCCAGTCCAGGTGGTCCTGCGTGACGTTCAGCACCGCGGCCACCGTCGGCTCGAAACCGCCCGCGGCCTCCAGCTGGAAACTCGACAGCTCGATCACCCACACCTGCGGCAACGATCCGGCTTCGATCTTGGCGGCCAGCGTGTCGAGCAGCGTCGGGCCGATGTTGCCGGCCACCGCCACCGTGCGGCCGCTGCGCTCGACCAGCTGCCCCGCGAGCGAGGTCACCGTCGTCTTGCCGTTGGTGCCGGTCACGCCGATGACGGCCGGCGCATAGCCTTGTTCTTCCTTCAGCCGGACCAGCGCTTCGGCAAAGAGACCCAGCTCGCCGCCGACTTCGATGCCGCGCGTGCGTGCACCGTCGACGATGGTTGCAACCTGTGCGGGCGTCAGGCCCGGGCTGCGGTACACGGCTTGCACGCCTTCGAGCAGCGCTTCACCGAATTCGCCCGCGATGAAGTGCGCCTGTGGCAGCTCCTCGCGCAGTGCGCCGAGCTGCGGCGGCTGGGCGCGCGTATCCGCCACGGTCACCGTCGCACCGCGGGCCGCGCACCAGCGCGCCATGGCCAGCCCGGAATCGCCGAGGCCGAGGATGAGGACGTGCCGGCCGTTCATCTGAGTTTCAGCGTGGACAGGCCCACGAGGCACAGCAGCATGGTGATGATCCAGAAGCGCACCACGACCTGCGTCTCGGTCCAGCCGCTCTTCTCGAAGTGGTGGTGCAGCGGCGCCATCTTGAGGATGCGGCGCCCCTCGCCGTATTTCTTCTTCGTGTACTTGAAGTACGCGACCTGGGCCATGACGGAGATGGCCTCCACGACGAACACGCCGCCCATGATCGCCAGCACGATTTCCTGGCGCACGATCACGGCGATGGTGCCGAGCGCGCCGCCCAGCGCCAGCGCGCCGACGTCGCCCATGAAGACCTGCGCCGGGTGCGTGTTGAACCAGAGGAACGCCAGGCCCGCTCCCGACACCGCCGCGCAGAAGATCAGCAGCTCGCCGGAACCCGGGATGTGCGGGAAGAACAGGTACTTGGAGTACACGGCGCTGCCCGTCACGTACGCGAACACGCCGAGGGCCGAGCCGACCATCACCACCGGCATGATCGCCAGGCCATCGAGGCCGTCGGTGAGGTTCACGGCATTGCTCGCGCCCACGATCACCAGGTAGGTCAGGATCACGAAGCCGAACACGCCCAGCGGGTAGCTGATCTCCTTGAAGAAGGGCACGAGCAGGCCGGCCTTGGGCGGCAGGTTCACGTCGAAGCCGGACCAGACCCACTGGTAGAACAGCTGCAGCACCCGCCAGTTGGAACTCTCGGAGATGCTGAACACCAGGTAGAACGCGGCGAGCAGCCCGATCAGCGACTGCCAGAAGTACTTCTCGCGCGAGCGCATGCCTTCGGGGTCCTTGCGCACCACCTTGCGCCAGTCGTCCACCCAGCCGATCGCGCCGAAGCCGATGGTCACCACCAGAACGATCCACACGAAGCGGTTGGTCAGGTCGAACCACAGCAGCGTGGAAACGGCGATCGAGATCAGGATCAGCACGCCGCCCATGGTGGGCGTGCCGCTCTTGGCCAGGTGCGTCTGCAGGCCGTAGCCGCGCACCGGCTGGCCGATCTTCAGCGCCGCGAGGTGGCGGATCACGGCGGGGCCGGCCATCAGGCCGATCAACAGCGCCGTCATCGCGGCCATCACGGCGCGGAAGGTGATGTACTGGAACACGCGCAGGAAGCCGAATTCCGGGCTGAGCGACTGCAACCAGCTCGACAGGCTAAGCAGCATGCGGGTCTCCTTGTTGTTCTTGTCCCGCACGCTGCAGGATGGCCTCGACCACGCGTTCCATCTTCATGAAGCGCGAGCCCTTCACCAGCACGCTGGCCACGCGCGGCAGCTCGCCGAGCACCGCGGCGTTGAGCGCGTCGATGTCGGCGAAGTGGCGGCCCTGCATCGCGACCGACTGCGCGCCGAGCGTGAAGACCTGGTCGATGCCGCGCTCGCGCGCATGCCCGCCCACCTCGGCGTGGAACTGCGGCCCCTGGTTGCCGACCTCGCCCATGTCGCCCAGCACGGCCAGGCGCGGGCCCGGGAGTTCGGCGAGCACGTCGATCGCGGCGCGCACGGAATCGGGGTTGGCGTTGTACGTGTCGTCGAGCAACGTGAGCTTGCGCCCGCCGATGGCCACCGAGACCGCGCGCGAGCGGCCCTTGACCGGCTCGAAGGCCTGCAGGCCCTGCGCGATGACGGGCAGCGGCGCACCGGCCGCGAGCGCGCAGGCGATCGCGGCCTGCGAGTTGCGCACGTTATGGCGGCCGGCGATATGGAGTCGGTAGCCCACCGGGCTGGCGGGTGTTTCCACCCGCACGTCCCAGTGGCCGTCTTGCCATTCAGTCCCGGCCAGAACGATGTCGGCGCCGCTGGCAGCGTCGCCGAAAGTCATGCAGGGCCGCGGCCCCGCTAGCTGCTTCCACAGCGGCGTGAACTCCTCGCCGGCGGGGAAGACAGCGACGCCGGTCGCGCCGAGCGTCGAGAACACCGAACCGTTCTCGCGCGCGACGGCCTCGACGGTCGCCATGAATTCCTGGTGTTCGCGCTGCGCGTTGTTCACGAGCGCGACGGTGGGCTTCGCGAGCTGCGCGAGGTAGCCGATCTCGCCGGGGTGGTTCATGCCCAGCTCGATCACGCCGACCTTGTGGTGCGGCCGCAGGCGCAGCAGCGTCAGCGGCAGCCCGATGTCGTTGTTCAGGTTGCCCTGCGTGGCCAGCATGTGCTGCGGCTGCCACGCGTGCAGGATGGACGCGATCATCTGCGTCACCGTCGTCTTGCCGTTGCTGCCCGTCACCGCGACCAGCGGCAGCTCGAAGCGCGAGCGCCAGCCGGTCGCCAGCTGGCCCAGGGCGAGCTTCGTCTCGTCGACCTCGAGGCCCGGCATGCCGGCCGGCAGGCGGCCACGGTGCGCGAGCGCGGCCACCGCGCCCTTGGCCTGCGCGTCGGCGAGGAAGTCGTTGGCGTCGAAGCGCTCGCCCTTCAGCGCGACGAAGAGGTCGCCGGGCTGCAGCGTGCGCGTGTCGCTGTGCACGCGCGTGAACGTCGTGCCGCCGGCGCCCGACACGCGCGAGCCCGGCACCAGTTGCGCGGCGAGGGCGAGCGTGGTCATGACTTCGCTCATGCGGCCTTCCTCAGGGCCAGCGCGATGCGCGCATGCTCCTGGTCGGAGAACGGGTGCTTGCGGCCCGCCACCTCCTGGTAGTTCTCGTGGCCCTTGCCGGCGATGAGCACCACGTCGTTCGCGGCGGCGGCGGCGATCGTCTCGGCGATCGCCTTGGCGCGGTCGGCCTGCACCTGCACGCACTTGTCGTGCGACAGGCCCAGCAGCACCTGGCTGATGATGTTCTCGGGCTTCTCGCTGCGCGGGTTGTCGCTGGTGACGACCACGTGGTCGGCGTTCTTCTCGACCACGGCGGCCATCAGCGGGCGCTTGGTGGGATCGCGGTCGCCGCCGCAGCCGAACACGCACCACAGCTCGCCGCCGCGCTGCTGCGCCAGCGGGCGCAGCGCCCCCAGCGCCTTGTCCAGTGCGTCGGGGGTGTGCGCGTAGTCGACGGCCACCAGCGGCTTGCCGCGCTCGGCCAGGCGCTCCATGCGGCCGGGCACGGGCAGAAGCGAGCCGCAGGCCTTCACCGCATCGGCGAGTGCCACGCCCATCGCGCGCAAGGCGGCGACGACGCCCAGCAGGTTGGACACGTTGTACTGGCCGATGGCGCTGGTCGCGAGCTTCACCGTCTCGTTGCCTTCGCACACGTCGAACACCAGGCCCTGCTCGCCGTAGCCGATGTTGCGCGCGGCGATGCGCGCCGGCTCGCGGCACGACAGCGTCCAGACGTCGAGCGCCGAGCCTTCCAGCGACGCCGCCAGCGCATGGCCCTTCTCGTCGTCGATGTTGACCACCGCCGCCTTGAGGCCCGGCCAGCGGAACAGCTCGGCCTTCGCGTCCCAGTACGCGTCCATCGTCTGGTGGTAGTCCAGGTGGTCCTGCGTGAAGTTGGTGAACATGGCCACGCGGATGCGCGTGCCGTCCAGGCGCCGCTCGACGATGCCGACCGACGACGCCTCGATCGCGCACGCCTTCACGCCGGCGTCGGCGAATTGGCGGAACTCGCGCTGCAGCAGCACCGGGTCAGGCGTGGTCAGGCCGACGAAGTCCACCTGCGGCGGGCGCCCGATGCCCAGCGTGCCGACGACGCCGCACGGGATGCCGGCATTCGACAGTGCCTGCGCCAGCCACCATGCGGTGGACGTCTTGCCATTGGTGCCGGTCACGGCGACCACGTCGAGGCGGTCCGTCGGCTGGCCGAAGTACTCGGCGGCGATGGGGCCGGTCGCGAATTTCAGTCGCGCATACGAAGCGATGGCGTCCGAATCGAAGGCGAACGCGTCGGCGCCTTCGCTCTCGACCAGGCACGCGGCGGCGCCCTGGGCAATGGCGGCCGGCACGTACTTGCGGCCGTCGGTGGCCGCGCCCGGCCACGCGATGAAGCCGTCGCCGGCCTTCACGTTGCGGCTGTCGCAGTGGAGCGTGCCCGTCACGCGCGCGCGCAGCCATTGCGCGGCTTCGTGGGCGCTGCGCAGTTCCACCATCAGAACGACTCCTCGGCCGCGTTCACCACGATCTGCGGCTTGACGTTCATGTCGGGCTGCACGCCCATCATGCGCAGCGTCTGCTGCACGGTGGCGCTGAAGACGGGCGCGGCGACGTCGCCGCCGTAGTACTTGCCTGCCGTGGGCTCGTCGACCATCACAGCCACCACGATGCGCGGCTTCTCGATGGGCGCGATGCCCACGAACCACGAGCGGTACTTGTTGGTGGCGTAGCCCTTGCCCACCTGCTTGTACGCGGTGCCGGACTTGCCGCCCACCGAATAGCCCAGCGTCTGCGCCTTCTGGCCCGTGCCGCCCGGGCCCGCGGCCATCTGCAGCATGGTGCGCACCTCGTTCACGGTGCCCGGCGAGAACACCTGCACGCCCGTGGCGGGGTCGGGGCTCTTGAGCAGCGTCGCGGGAACGATCTGCCCGTCGTGCGCCCACACCGTGTAGCTGCGCGCCATCTGGAACAGCGACGCCGACAGGCCGTAGCCGTAGGACATCGTGGCCTGCTCCACCGGCTTCCAGGTCTTGTAGGGACGCAGCCGGCCGCTCACCGCGCCGGGAAAGGTGATCTGCGGCTTCTGGCCGAAGCCCACCTGCGTGAACAGCTCCCACATCTGGCGCGGCTGCATCTGCAGCGCGATCTTCAGCGTGCCGATGTTGCTGGACTTCTGGATCACCTCCTGCACCGTCAACACGCCGTTCGGGTGCGAGTCGGAGATCTTCATGCCGGCCATCATGATGAAGCCGGGTGCGGTCTGGATCGGCGTCTGCGGCGTGACCAGCTTGTTCTCCAGCGCCAGCGCGACGGTGAAGGGCTTGATCGTCGAGCCGGGCTCGAACACGTCGGTGATGGCGCGGTTGCGCAGCTGCTCGCCCGAGAGGTTCTGCCGCTTGCCCGGCGCGTAGCTCGGGTAGTTGGCCAGCGCCAGCACTTCACCCGTCAATGCGTCCATCACCACCACGCTGCCGCCGCGCGCCTTGTGCTCGACGACCGCGTCGCGCAGCTTCTGGTACGCGAAGAACTGGATCTTGCTGTCGATCGCCAGCTGCAAGTCGCGGCCGTCCACCGGCGGCGACTGCTCGCCCACGTCCTCGACGATGCGGCCCAGGCGGTCCTTGATCACGCGGCGCGAGCCCGGCCGGCCGGCCAGTTCCTTGTCGAACGCCAGCTCCATGCCTTCCTGGCCATGGTCCTCGATGTTGGTGAAGCCGACCACGTGCGCGGCCGCCTCGCCTTCCGGGTACTCGCGCTTGTATTCCTTGCGCTGGAACACGCCCTTGATGTTCAGCCTGGCAACCTGCTGCGCGACCGATTCGTCGACCTGGCGCTTCAGCCACACGAAGGTCTTGTCCTCGTCGGCGAGCTTCTTGTCGAGGTCGGCCAGGGGCATGTCGAGCAGCCTGGCCAGCTGCGCGAGCTTGGCGCGGTCGCGCTCCATGTCCTCCGGCGACGCCCAGATGCTCGGCGCGGGCACGCTGGTCGCGAGCAGCAGGCCGTTGCGGTCCAGGATGCGGCCGCGGTTGGCCTGCAGCTCGATGGTGCGGGCGTAGCGCACCTCACCCTGCTTCTGGAAGAACTCGTTGCCGAACACCTGCACCCACGCGGCGCGGCCCGCCAGCACGACGAAGCCGATCGCCAAGCCCGCGACGATGAACTTGCTGCGCCACACGGGCGTCTTGCTCGCGAGCAGCGGGCTGGAGGTGTAGATGACGCTGCGGCTGGTCATTGCGCGGCCCTCGCGTCCTTGAGCTTCACGTACTGCGTGATGGCCGGGCCGGCCGTGCGCATCTGCAGCTGCTCCTTCGCGAGCTTCTCGACGCGCAGCGGCGTGGCCTGCGCGCGCTTCTCGAACTCCAGGCGTTCCTTCTCGACCAGCAGCTTGCGGGCGTCGCCTTCGGCCTTGTCCAGTTCGGCATAGAGGCGCCGCGACTGGTACTGCGTGCGCACCAGGAACAGCGCGCTCGCGATCACCGCCACCAACAGGACGAGGTTCAGGCGGGTCATGCGTCCGTCCTCTCGGCCACGCGCATGATCGCGCTGCGCGCGCGCGGGTTGCGCTGCAGCTCCTCTTCCGAAGGCTTCACGCGCGCGATCGCCTTCAGCTTCATCGCCTTGGGTGCGGCGAAGGGCGCGCGGCGGTCGAACACCTCGCGCGAATGCTTCGCGACGAACTGCTTGACGATGCGGTCCTCCAGCGAATGGAAGCTGATCACGACCAGCCGACCCCCGGGTTGAAGTACATGAAGGCTTGCCTCTAGCGCCTGGCCGAGCTCTTCAAGCTCGGCGTTGACGAAAATCCGAAGAGCCTGAAATGTGCGCGTCGCAGGGTCCTGGCCTGGCTCGCGGGTCTTGACCGCGCGAGCCACGAGTTCGGCCAGCTCCCGTGTGCCGCGGAGGGGGCCACCCTGCTCGCGGCGAGCAGCAATCGCCTTTGCAACCGGAAGAGCAAACCGTTCTTCGCCGAATTCACGAATCACCTCCGCGATCTGCTCCACCGGAGCGCTGGCCAGGAAGTCCGCCGCGCTCTGCCCGCGCGTGGTGTCCATCCGCATGTCGAGCGGTCCGTCCGCGCGAAAAGAAAAACCCCGCGCGGGGTTGTCGATCTGCGGGGAGCTCACGCCCAGGTCCATCAGGATGCCGGCGGCGCTGGAGCCTTCCAGCTGCGACATCGCGGCGAAGCCCTCGTGGCGGATCGAGAAGCGCCCGTCCGCGATCGCGTTCGCCGCCGCGATGGCTTCCGGGTCCTTGTCGAAGGCGATGAGCCGCGAGGTTTCGTCCAGCCGCGCGAGGATCGCGCGCGAATGCCCGCCCCTGCCGAACGTCGCGTCGACATAGGTCTGTCCCGGCTTGGTGAATGAGTCGCCCGAAAGGGCCTCGACTGCTTCGTTCAACAAGACGGTGGTGTGATTCCATGCGTCCACCGCCTGCGCTCAGAATGTGAAACCCTTGAAGACGTCGGGCATCGCACCCCGCATCGCCTCTGCTTCCTTGGCCTCGTACGTCGCCTTGTCCCAGAGCTCGAAATGGGCGCCCATGCCCAGGAGCATGGTTTCCTTCTCGATGCCCGCCGCGGCACGCAACTCGGGAGAGACCAGCACGCGACCGGTGCCGTCGAGCTCCGCGTCCATCGCGTTGCCAAGGAAGATTCTCTTCCACCACTGCGCGTCCATCGGTAACGCCGCGATACGGTCCCGGAATTTTTCCCATTCGGGGCGGGGGAAGATCATCAGGCAGCCATGCGGGTGCTTGGTGAGGGTGAGCTGGTTGTTGGCGATGGCGCCCAGCACCTCGCGATGCCGCGTAGGGACGGACAGCCGGCCCTTGGCATCGAGAGCGAGAGAGGAAGCGCCTTGGAACACCAGTTAATCCCACCTAATTGCACTTTTTTGCACTGTAGCAGGAAAAGACAGCAACGCAACCCCGCGAGTGCGGAATTTTTCCTTTGAAATCAAGGACTTGGAGCAGCTTTTGCGTGCCGAATGCGCGCAAAAACGCGTTCAGAATGAACGACTTAGAGAGGGCACTGCATGTGAAACATCAGCAGTGCAGCGCTGTTGGTTAAAGAATGTACCGAGCGAAGGGTCAGTCGGTTCGCGCGATGACGCGGGCGTGCTCGCTGATGCCGATGACGTTGAAGAACGCGGCCACGAGGCGGTGCACCTCGATGTACTGCACCTGGCGGCCTTCGGCCTGGCGGGCCGTGACCCAGTTGAGCAGCGTGCCCGCCGCCGAGAAGTCGATGCGGATGAGCCGAGCGCAGGAGATGACGATGACGTCCGCGCCCAGCGTCTTGGCCTCGAGCATGTCGAGCGCTTCGGTGGCGTCGCCGAGGATCTGGCCCGCGAGTTCCACGGTGGAGATGTTCGACATCTGCGAGCTGGGGCCGGCGGTGGCCGTGTCGCCGTACAGGCTGGACAGGCCCGAGGTGATCGAATCGCGGAAGGCCTCGCCGATGATGGTGTGGCCGGCGACGTAGCTGCCGTCGGCCTGCAGCGGCTTGTATTCGCAGCGCGCGCTTTCCCACGACGGCGGCGAGACCTCGTAGGTCACGCAGTAGTCCAGCGCGACCAGCTCGAACTCGTCGGGGCGGTGCATGACGCGCAGCACCTCCATGCGCAGCTTCCACCACGCCGGGTTCACGCCCTTGTCGCCCGAAGGCGTGGCGTCCTTGAGCACGCGCTCGAAGTTGTCGGCGCCGATGAAGCGCAATTGCACCGGCTGCGACGCCCACTGCGTGAACTGCTTGGTCAGCGGCTCGATCGCGCCTTCGTCGATCGCATTGAGCTTGGCGAACGAGAGCTTCCACGGCGCGGTCGCCTTGGCCAGCGCCGCGTTCATGGCCGCGATGGACTGCGTGCCCAGCGTGGGCGGCGACGTCCAGTTGGCGATGGCCTGCGGGGCGCCCGCGGGCGCCGCGGGCGGCGCCGCCGTCATGCGGCCCACCGCCTCGGGGATGGAGAACCACTGCGGCGCCGAGCGGCCGAAGCGGCCGGCGAAGTCGATCGCGGCCGTCTCGAAGCGGTCCTGCTGGCCGGTGGCGCGGTACAGGTCGAACAGCGTCAGCCAGGTTTCGTCATGGTCGACGCGCGGGCCCGTCGGCGCGAGCACTTCGAGCAGGCCGGCTTCGGCGCCCGCATCGTCGCCATTGGCGAAACGGATGGAGGCTTCTTCCAGTTCGGGGTCGTGCGCGAACTCGTCGACGTCGATGGCGAAGAGCTTCGACGCGGAAAAGCCCGTGGTGCCGCCGGGCTCCGACGAAGGGCCGGCCGACGACGCCATCGGCGAGAACACCGGCGCGCCGGGCCGCACGCTCGGTGCCGACACGGGCGCGGCCTTCTGCGGTGCGGCGGGCTGCGGGGCGGCCCGCTGCGCGGCAGGCTGCGCCACCGGCGCGGCGGGCGGCTGCGCCACGCGCGCGGCGGGCGCTGCCACCGGCGGCGTCGCCGGCGTTTGCGGCAGCGCGCTGGGCGCGACGAAATCCGGCATCAGCTCGGCGGGCTCGGTCGTCGCCGCCGGTGCCGCCGCCGGCTCGAGCGGAGAGGGCTCGGTCTTGATGTACGCGGTGGAGCGCAGCGCGCCGGACGAGCCCGCCGGGCGCGCGGCGGCCGGCGCGCCCGACGGCGCCTCGGACTGCTGCGAGGACACCTGGAAGCTGCCGGTGGTGTTCAGGCGGCTGGAGTTGTCGCCATGTTTGGTCTTCCACCACTGCATGGACATCTGCGCCTCGATCTCGTCGATCTTCTTGAGCGTGGTGGCGCGGTCGTCGGGCTTCGACGGCATGGAGCTCTGGAAGAACGACGGGCGCGCGGCCGGGTCCTGCCCGGCCATCACCTCGCTGCGGCGCATCTTGCGCAGCATGTCGAACTCGCGCTTGCGCACGAAGTCGTTGCGCCGCTTGCGCTCGATCATCTCCTTCAGCATCTGCTTGCTGTAGGAGCTTTCGCGGTCGCTGTCGGGCTGGTCGAGGTCGGCCCAGTTCGTCGTCGGGTTCTTGACGAACTTGACGACCTTCGAAAGCAATCCGGATCCGTCGTCCTTGGTTGCCATGGCGGGTCGTCAGGGGTACTGCGGTGCGAGGGGGACCTTCAGTCCCCGAACATCTTCTGCTTCAGCTCGCGGCGCTGCTGCGCCTCGAGCGAGAGCGTCGCGGTGGGCCGCGCGAGCAGGCGCGCGACACCGATCGGCTCGCCCGTCTCGTCGCAGTAGCCATAGTCGCCGGCGTCGATGCGCGCGATCGACTGCTCGATCTTCTTGAGCAGCTTGCGCTCGCGGTCGCGCGTGCGCAGCTCCAGCGCGTGCTCCTCCTCGATCGTCGCGCGGTCGGCCGGGTCCGGCACGATCACCGTGTCCTCGCGCAGGTGTTCCGTCGTCTCGCCGGCGCTGTTCAGGATGTCTTCCTTCAGGGCCAGCAGCTTCAGGCGGAAATACGCCATCTGCTTGTCGTTCATGTACTCGCTGTCGGGCATGGCGAGCACTTCCTCGTCGCTCATCTCCTCGGCCGACTTCGACTTCCAGTTGTTGGCGAGCTTCGGGTCTTTCTTGATCGCCACCAGGGGCGGCGGGTTCAGCACATTGGACATCGTGGGGGTGTAGCTTGCTTTGGCGGCCATGGACGCCTGCACCGGCTGCGGGGGGGCCACCGGCACGGGCGCTGACCGCGCCGCTTGTTTGTCGGCCCTTGGAGGCGCCGCGGGCGCCTTCACGGGTACTGCGGGGGCGGGCGCCGCCTTGGCGGGCGCCGCCGGCTTGGTGGCGGCTTTCGCCGGCGCCTTCACCGGGGCCTTGGCGGGCGCTTTCGCGACCGGCTTGGCCTTGGGCGGGGGCGCCTTCTTCGCGGCGGGCTTGGCGGCCTTGGCCAGCGCCTTCGCCAGGGGTTTCTTCGCAGGCGTTTTCTTCGCGGGCGCCTTGGCGGCCTTCTTGGCCGGCGCCTTCTTTGCCGCAGGCTTCTTGGCCGCCGGCTTGGAGGTCTTGGCCGCCGGCTTTTTCGCGGCCGGCTTGGCTTTCGCCTTCGATTGGGGCTTCACTTCCCGTCTCCTCGCGCCCGCTGCTTCGGCACGGCCGTGCCGCCCGTCCGCAGGCTGTCCTCGTTGTTGCGCTCGATCGCCTTCATCAATGCGGGTTATACCCTGATTGCCCTTGGGCGGAGCCTCGCGGTTGGGGTTTTCACCCTCGGGCTGCGCCTCGCGCCTGCCGAATGGGAAAGCCATCAGTTGCAGAATCGAGACAATCATTTTCCAGCGCCCCAACCCCTCTTTTTGGAAGGGCGCTAGCCTAACCGATCCTGGGAAGGCTCAACGCCCTTTCACGCGGGCAGCAGGCACTGTTCGAGGCCCTGCAGGAAGATGTCCTTGGGCAGCTCGATGCCGATGAAGACCATCTTGCTGGTCCGTTGCTCGCCGGCCTGCCACTCGGGGCCCAGGTCGCTTCCCATCAGCTGGTGCACGCCCTGGAAGATGACCTTGCGCTCGGTCCCCTGCATGTACAGCACGCCCTTGTAGCGCAGCATGCGCGGGCCGTAGATGTTCACCACCGCGCCCAGGAAGTCCTCGAGCTTCGCGGCATCGAAGGGTCGGTCGGACTTGAACACGAAGCTCTTGACGTCGTCGTCCACGTGGTGGTGGTGCGGGTGGTCGCAATGCTCGCCATGCTCGTGGTCATGGTCGTGGTGGTCGTGATCGTGGTCGTGGTGGGCGTGGTCGTCTTCCTTCAGGAAGTCCGGGTCGATGTCCAGCTTGGCGTTCAGGTTGAAGCCGCGCAGGTCGAACACCTCCTTCAGCGCCACCTCGCCGAAGTGCACCGGCTTCATCGGCGCGCGCGGGTTCATGTGCTTCAGGCGGTGCACCAGCGCGTCGACTTCGTCCTTCGCGGCCAGGTCCGTCTTGCTGATGAAGATCTGGTCGGCGAAGCCCACCTGCCGGCGCGCCTCCTGGCGGTCGTCCAGCTGCTTGTCCGCGTGCTTGGCGTCGACCAGCGTGATGATCGAATCGAGCAGGAAGCTCTCGGCGATCTCGTCGTCCATGAAGAAGGTCTGCGCGACGGGGCCGGGGTCGGCCAGGCCCGTGGTCTCGATCACCACGCGCTCGAAGTCGAGCATGCCCTTGCGCTTCTTGGCGGCGAGCAGCTGCAGCGTGGCGCGCAGGTCCTCGCGGATCGTGCAGCAGATGCAGCCGTTGCTCATTTGCACGATCTGTTCCTTCGTCTCGGTGACGAGGATGTCGGAGTCGATGTTCTCTTCGCCGAACTCGTTTTCGATGACGGCGATCTTCTGGCCATGGGCTTCGGACAGCACGCGCTTGAGCAGCGTCGTCTTGCCCGAGCCCAGGAAGCCGGTGAGGATGGTGGCGGGGATGAGGCTCATGCGGGAAGTTTAGGCTTTCCGCTGGACCACGAGGCCCTTGAGGTATTCGCCTTCGGGGAAGTTCAAGGTCATCGGGTGGTCCGGCGCGGCCGAGAGCCGCTCGACGATGTAGCCGTCCACCTGCGCGTCGGCGCCGGCCGAGGCGACGATCTTGTGGAAGAGGTCGGCGGAGATGCCGCCCGAGCACGAGTAGGTGAACAGCACGCCGCCGGGCTCGAGCAGCTTCAGCGCGAGCCGGTTGATGTCCTTGTAGGCCCGTGCCGCGCGTTCGGCGTGCGCGGCCGTGGGGGCGAGCTTGGGCGGGTCGAGCACGATGGCGTCGAAGGTGCGCCCTTCCTCGATGAACCGGCGCAGCGACGCGTTGACGTCGGCGTCGAGGAAATCCGTTCGGGCGGCGTCGAAGCCGTTCAGGGCAACGTGCGCGCGGGCGCGCTCCAGCGCCGGCGCCGACGAATCGATCGAGGTCACGTGCCCGGCCCCGCCGGCCAGCGCCGCGATGGTGAAGCCGCCGGTGTAGCAGTAGCAATTGAGCACGCGCTGCGACTTCAGGCGCGCGACGTCGTCCCGGAACTTGCGCCGGTTGTCGCGCTGGTCCAGGTAGAAGCCGGTCTTGTGGCCCGTGGCGACGTCCAGCGTCAGGCGCCAGTCGTGTTCGCGGATCGTGATCTCCGTAGGCCCTTCGCCGCGCAGCCAGCCAGTGGCGCTCTCCATGCCCTCGAGCGAGCGGGCGTTCGCGTCGGAGCGCTCGTACAGCTTCGCCAGCCCGGTGGCCGCAAGCAGCGCATCGGCGATCACCGGCTTCCAGCGCTCGGCGCCGGCCGAGAGGAACTGCGCCACCAGCGTGTCGCCATAGCGGTCCACGACCAGCCCGGGCAAGCCGTCCGACTCGCCGTGCACCAGGCGCATGCCGTCGCTGGCGATGGCGAAGCGCTCGCGCGCGCGCACGGCCTTTTCGCACAGCGCCGCGATGAACGCCGCGTCGATGCGCTGCGACTCGTCGAAGCTCCAGGCCCGGGCACGGATCTTCGATTGCGGGCTGAACGCGGCCCAGGCGAGGAACTCGCCCTCCGCGGAATCGATGCGTACCGTTTCGCCGGCATCGCCGCCGCCCTTCGCGATGGCGCTGTCGAAAACCCACGGATGTTGTCTCCGCAGCGACCTTTCCTTGCCAACCCTCAGTCGAATCGTCTTCATTGGCGTTATTCTCGGCGCAAGGAGTCGGGGGTATGCGGAAGATGCTGCGCGCGTGGGCGATCGCGGCCCTGCTGGGGCTGGGGGCGTGCGCGTGCGCGTTCGCCGCCCACCAGCCGCTGCAGCTCGACGTCGCGAAGGACCAGCCGGTCCCGCTCGCCGAGGCCGGCACGGCCTGGATCGACGAAAGCGGCCAGGCCTCCCCCGAGATGGTCGCCGACGGCACCGGGATCACCTGGTCGCCGATGGCCCAGGGCGGCGTCTACCGCATCGCGCCCGGCAAGACGCTGTGGGTTCGCTTCACGGTCATCGTCCCCGGCACCGAACGCTGGTACCTGCAGATCCCCTACCCCGCCGTCGACAAGGTGACGCTGTACGGGCTGGAGGGCACGGGCGGCTGGGGCCAGGAGGCCGGCGACACGATCGCAGTGGGCGACTGGCCGGTGCCGCACCGCTTCCCGCTGCTGCCGCTGGCGCCCGGGCCGCAGCAATACCTGGTGCGCATCCAGAACACCCACAGCTTCGGCGCGCCGCTGGAGTTCGTGAGCGACGCGCACCTGCTGCGCGATGCGCAGCAAAGCTCGGTGATCCTGGGCATCTACTTCGGCCTCGCCGGCCTGGCGATGGTGCTGGCCATGATGAGCGCGGTGTCGCTGCGCGACCGCAGCTACGCCCTGTACGCGGTCAGCGTGCTGTTCATGGCCCTCACGCAGGCCTCGCTCACGGGCATCGCGGGCCTGAACCTGTGGCCCGACGCGCCCTGGTGGAACGACTTCTCGGTGCTGGCCCTGCCCGTGCTGGGCGTGGGCTCCCTGCAATGGTTCTTCTCCGAGGTGGTGTCGATGCGCGAGCGCTCGCGCCTGCTCCACTACACGATGGCCGCGCTGGGCTGGCTGTCGCTCGCCGCCGCGGCGGGCATCGCGCTGATGGACCCGGCCCTGCGCGTGAAGATCATGGTCGGGTACATCTCGGTCGCCGGCACGATCGGGCTGCTCGCGGTGCTGTGGGCGGCGCGCCGCGGCGACCGCTGGGCATCGTGGCTGCTGGTCGGGTCGCTGCCGGTCGCGATCGGCGCCACGTTCCCCATGCTGCGCGCATCGGGCGTCATCCCCGTCGGCTTCTGGGCCACCCACGGGATGCAGCTGGGCATGAGCTTCGAGCTGCCCATCGTGCTGCTGATCCTGATCCTGCGCAGCGAACAGCGGCGCGAGCACACGCGGCGCCTGCAGGGCTTCGACAAGATCGACCCGGCCACGGGCCTGCTGAACGCCACCACCTTCGTCGGCGGCCTGTCGCGCATGATGGCGCGCTCGCAGCGGCTGAAGTACCAGAGCGCGGTGCTGGTGGTCGACATCATCAATGCCGACCAGATCCGCCGCAACTACGGCGCGCGTTCGTCGGAGGAGCTGCCGCTGCAGGTCGCGGGCCGCCTGCTCGCGTCGGCGCGCGACATCGACGCCGTGGCGCGCCTGGGCGAGCACCGGTTCGGGATGCTGATCGAAGGGCCGCTCAGCCCCGAGGACGCCGCCTCCGAAGGCCCGCGCATCGTCGCGCGCTGCCTGATGCCGTTCAAGGACAAGCCGATCGAATGGGTGGCCCACGTGCGCGTGGCGCAGACCATCGTGCCCACGCAGCGCGCCGACGCGAAGCAGGTGGTGGAGCGGCTGGAGGCGCTGCTGGCGAACGTGTCGCCGGAGAGCAAGCGGGCCGTCTTTACTTTGACGAGCTGATGTCATCCCGGCGAAGGCCGGGACCCAGTGGCTTTATTTTCGTTTTCGCTGCGCCCGCGGGTGCGCGGCGTCGTAGGCCTTGGCCAGGTGCTGGAAGTCCAGCCGCGTGTAGACCTGCGTCGTCGTGATGTTCGCGTGGCCCAGCAGCTCCTGCACCGCGCGCAGGTCGCCGCTGGATTGCAGCACGTGGCTCGCGAACGAGTGGCGCAGCATGTGCGGATGCACCGGCGTCGCCAGGCCGGCGATGCGGCTGCGGCGCTTCAGGCGCGCCCAGATGCTTTGCGCGGTCAATCGCGTGCCGTGGCGGCCGGTGAAGAGGGCCGGCGTCGGCTGCGCCCCGCGTGCGGCCAGCCAGTGCTGCAGCGCCTGCGCGGCCTTCGTGCCGACGGGCACCGTGCGCCGCTTGCTGCCCTTGCCGAGCACGTGCGCCTCGCCGGCCTCCAGGTCGACCCAGCCGCGTGCCTGCGTGCTCGCAGCGACATCCAGGCCCACGAGTTCACCCACGCGCAGGCCGCAGCCGTACAGCAGTTCCACCATCGCCGCATCGCGCGCTTCGAGCCACGGGTCGGCGTCGCCGTCCTCGAATTCCGCGAGGCGCACGGAGTCGTCCACCGACAGCGCCTTGGGCAAGGGCTTCGGCGCCTTGGGCGCCCGCACGTCGACGACGGGGTTGCTCGCGACGACGCCTTCGCGTCCCAGCCAGTTGTAGAAGCCGCGCCAGCCCGAGAGGATCAGCGCGATGCCGCGGCCGCTGCGCCCGCCCGAATGCATCTGCGCGACCCAGCGGCGGATGTGGGCGGAGGTGACGCGCTCGAACTCGACGCCGGCCTGCTTCGCGAACTCCGAGAGCTTCGCCAGGTCCAGCGCGTACAGCTCCACGGTGCGCTGCGCCAGCCGCTTTTCCACGCGCACGTGTTCCAGATAGCGCTCGATCCGGGCGGCGCCATCGGCCACGAGCGTCACCCCTTGCGCAGGCGCGAGAGCGAAGCGCTCGCCAGTTCGGCGATGCGCTCCAGGAAGTCGGTGCCCATGCCCGAGGTGAAGCGCTGCGGGTCGGGCGAGGCCAGCACCAGCATGCCGAAGGCCGAGCCGGCTTCGCTGACCGAGCCTTCGCGCAAGGGGATGAGCGCGATCGACAGCGCCATGGCCGCGTCGTCGAGCCACTTCACCGCCTCGAAGCCGGAGTTCACGCCGCAGTACGGCTGCGTGAGCGAGGAAGCGAAAGCCTTCGCGTCGTCGGTGACGCCGTCGGCGAACACCTCCTTGCCGTACTTCGAATCCACGTCCCAGACCTTGATCGCCACCTGCGGCACCATGAACTGCGACTGGATCTCCGCGGCGATGGTGGCCGGCAGCGCGCGGCCCGACGTGACGCGGAACAGGTTGCGCGCCCAGCGGTGCAGGCGGTCGGCGATGATCATGTTCTCGTTGCCGTGGCGCACCATGTCCATGATGCGGTGTTCCAGCGCCTTGATCTTCTCGCGCAGCATCTCGGCCTGCCGCTCCTGCAGGCTCACCGCGCGGTTGCCGTGCGGGCTGGTCAGCTGCACGCCCGCCAGCAGCGCCGCGTGGCGCTCGAAGAAGTCGGGGGAGTTCGCCAGGTAGTTGGCGATGTCGTCCTCGGTGATCGGGTTCATGGTGCCGTTCTGGTTGTGTTTCATGGTGATTCGGGGACTTCGATCTCCGCCTCGAAAACCGTCACGGCCGGGCCGGTCATGAAGACCGGGCCCGCGCCGTCCCATTCGATGGTGAGCATGCCGCCGCGCGTCTCCACGTCGACGCGGCGGTCCAGCCGGCCCAGGCGGATGCCCGCGACGACGGCCGCGCACGCGCCGGTGCCGCAGGCGAGTGTTTCGCCCGCGCCGCGCTCCCACACGCGCAGGCGGATGCGCGAGCGGCTCACCACCTGCATGAAGCCGGCGTTCACGCGGTTGGGAAAGCGCGAGTGGTGCTCGATCACGGGGCCCTGCGTGCCGACCGGCGCGCGGTCCACGTCCGCGACTTCCTGCACCGCGTGCGGGTTGCCCATGGAGAGGATGGCCAGGGGCACGATGGCCGAATCGGCGCTGGCGCCCAGCGCCAGGTGCCATTTCTGCCAGCCGCCGTCGGGCTGCGGCGACAGGCCCGCGGCGTCGAACGGCACCTGCGACGGCTCGAAGAAGGGCGCGCCCATGTCCACCGTGACGCGGCCGTCGGCATCCAGGCGCGGCTCGATCACGCCGGAGAGAGTCTGCACGCGCACGCGGTCCTTGTCCGTCAGGCCCTTGTCGCGCACGTAGCGCACGAAGCAGCGCGCGCCGTTGCCGCACTGCTCCACCTCGCCGCCGTCGGCGTTGTGGATCACGTATTCGAAATCGAGTCCCGCCGCCGGCGCCGGGCGCACGGTGAGGATCTGGTCGGCGCCGACGCCGAAGTGCCGGTCGGCGAGCCAGCGGTACTGCGACGGCTTCAGGCCCAGGCTTTCCTTCGTCTCGTCCAGGACGACGAAGTCGTTGCCCGCGCCATGCATCTTCGTGAAGCGAACCCGCATGCCCCGGATTATCGAAGAGATTCCGCCCCAACCCGATAATCCGTCCATGGTCAGAGCCACACAGTTGCTGCATCCGCAACGCGAACCCGTCGCCACGCGCCCCGCGGCCACCGTCCTGCTGCTGCGCGACACGCCGCAGGGCTTCGAGGTGCTGATGACGCGCCGCTCGGAGAAGGCGAGTTTCGCCCCCGGTGCGTTCGTCTTCCCGGGCGGCGTGGTCGACGCCGGCGAAACGCCCCCGCAAGCCGCCGTCCGCGAAACGCTCGAGGAGCTGTCCCTGCGGATCACGCAGGACAGCCTGCACGTGCTGGCGCGCTGGATCACCGACCGCGACCTGCCCCGGCGCTTCGACGTGACCTTCTTCGTGGCCCGCATGCCCGAGGGCCAGGAGCCCGTGGCCGACGAAGCCGAGCAGTTCGAGCCGGTGTGGGTGCGCCCCGCCGACGCGCTGGCGCGCCACGAGGCCGGCAGCTTCTTCATGATCTTCCCGACCATCCGCACGCTGCAGCGGCTGGCGAAGTACGCCAACGTGCAGGAAGTGCTCGCCGCATGCCCGGGCGAACCGCTGTGGACCTCGTGCCCGCGCGCAGGCCTGGTGGGCGGCGCCGACACGCGCTACATGGAGCACGAGATGCCCTTCGGCGAGCTGGCGCTGGTCAGCCCCGACGGCCAGCTGGTGCACCACCTCGACTGGCGCGCCGACCAGGCCGTGCCGCTGCTGAAGAACGTCACGCGCATCACCGCGCCCAACCCCGGCGTGATGACGGGGCCCGGCACCAACAGCTACCTCGTCGGCGACCCGAACACCGGCTATGTCGCCATCGATCCCGGCCCCAACGATCCCGCGCACATCGAGCGGCTGTGGCGCACCGCGGGCGGCGACATCCGCCTGATCCTGTGCACGCACTCGCATGCCGACCATTCGCCCGGCGCGCGGCCGCTGCAGCAGCTGTGCGCCACGAAGCCGCCGGTCCTGGGCCTGGCGTCGAAGCCCACGGCGCGCCCGGCCAGCGAGTTCACGCCCGATCGCGAGATTGCCGACGGCGAAGAGGTCTTCGTCGAGGGCGGCGGCGTGCGCCACACCTTGCGCGCCGTGCACACGCCCGGCCATGCCGCGAACCACACCTGCTTCGTGCTGGTGGAAGACGCCCTGCTTTTTTCGGGCGACCACATCCTGAACGGCAGCACGACGGTGGTGGACCCGCCCGACGGCGACATGAGCGCCTACATCGAATCGCTCGACAAGCTGCGGCGCGCGTGCGACGAGCGCGGCATCGAGTTCATCCTGCCCGCGCATGGCTATGTGCTGGGTTTCGCGCCGCTCGCGATCGCGCACCTGAAGTCGCACCGGCTCGCCCGCGAGGCGAAGGTGATCGCCGCCATGCGCGCGAAGCCCGCGGGGTCGATGGACGACTGGGTGCAGATCGCCTACGACGACGTGCCGCCGCGCATGTGGCCGGTGGCGCAGCGCTCGCTGCTGGCGCACGTGCAGCGCATCGAGGCGCTGGGCCTGCTCGGCTAAACTGGCCGCGCCATCGACAGGGAGACAGGGGCATGGAGATCGAAGCAGGCGCAGCGGCGCCGCGCACGCACGCATCGGGCCAACGCGTCGACACGGAGGCGATGCTGGCCCCGGGCATCGAGGCCTTCCCGCTGCGCTTCACGGGAACGGGCGGCGAGTTCTTCCGCGTCTGGATCGTCAACGTGCTGCTGTCCATCGTGACGCTGGGCTTCTACACGCCCTTCGCGCGCCGGCGCACGGCGCAGTACTTCTTCTCGCACACCGACGTGGCCGGCAGCCCGCTGGAGTTCACCGCGCAGCAGCGCAAGATGGTGATCGGCTTCCTGGTGCTGGTGGGCCTGTACATCGCGTTCAACGTCGCCAGCGAAACGGGGCAGGACGCGACCGTCGCCTTCTTCATGCTGGCCGGCGCCGTACTGGCGCCGTACTTCTGGGCCAGCGCGATGCGCTTCCGCCTGAGCGCCACGCGCTGGCGCGGCCTGCGCCTGCAGTTCGCGCCGTCGTGGGGCGAGGTCTACAAGGCCAGCTGGCCGGTGTTCGTGATCGCGCTGGTGTGGATCGGCGTGAGTTTCGCGGCCGGCGTGCTCTTCGAGCCGTCGCAAGCCACCGGGCGCGGGCCGCGCCTGCCGAAGATTCCCGGCGTGTTCTGGCTGGCCGTCGCGGCGGCGCTGGTGGCAACGGTGCTGTGCACCATCCGGCTGGAGTTCAACTACAAGAGCCTGCTGGTGCTGCGTGCGCGCATCGGCGGCGAGTCGGGCCGCTGGAAGCCGGTGTACGGTGACTTCGTGCGCATCTGGCTCGCCACGCTGGGCGTGCTGTTCCTGTCGATGCTCACGATGGTGGCCCTCATCGCGGGCGTCGTGTTCCTCTTCGTCGGCAAATCGAAGGTTCCCGCCGACCTGGGTTCGCTCGGCTTCGCGCTGCTCGTCCTGGTGCCGCTCGCGGCGCTGGTCGGCATGCTGGTCGCCATCGCGCCGGTGCGCGCGTACCGCGAGGCCCGCATGTTCCAGCTGGTGTGGAACAACGTGGGCGTCAGCCAGATCGCGCGCTTCAAGTGCGACCTGAGCGCGTGGCGCTACGTGCTGCTGCGCATCCGCAACGTGCTGCTCACCGTGTTCACGCTGGGTTTCTGGCGCCCGTTCGCGCGCGTCAGCGAGCACCGCATGAGGACCGAATCGGTCACGCTGCACGTCAAGGGCGGGCTCGACCAATTGGCCGGCCGCCTCGCGCGGCAGCAGGAAGGCGGCGTGGGCGACGCGCTGGCCGACGCCGTGGGGCTGGACCTCGTCGGCTGACACCATGCGCGGCCGCTGGTTCGATGGCCGCAGCAGCCGGCCGCGCGAAGTCGACGTCCGGCTGGAACCCGCGCCCGGCGGGCCGACTCTTGTGCTCCTGCCCGTGGACGGCACGCCCGGCGAATCCTTCGCGGCGCGCGACGTCGAATGGCCCGAGGCGTGGAGCGCGAAGCGCGCACCGAAACGCGTGACCGTCGCCCTCGGCGACGCCGGCACGCTGGAGGTGGACGAGCCCCTCGCGTGGCAATCCGCCTTCGAAGCCGCGGGCGGGCGCAACCGGCTGGCCACGCGCATGCAGACGCGGTGGAAGACCTTCCTCACGGTTTTCCTGCTCGCCGGGCTGGGCCTGGCGGCGTTCTACCGGTGGGGGACGCCGTGGGCAGCGACGCAGGTCACGCGGCAAGTGCCGCTCACATGGGAGCTCTCGCTGAGCGAACGCGCCATGTCCCAGCTGGACGAAGCGTGGCTCAAGCCGAGCAAGCTGCCGGCGCAGCGGCAGGCGGAGCTGAAGCAGCGCTTCGACGAACTCGCGCGCGCCGTCGACCCGTCGATGAAACGCTATGGCGCCTACTCGCCGAAGCTCACGCTCGCCTTCCGTTCCGGCATGGGCCCCAACGCGTTCGCGCTGCCCGGCGGCACGATCGTGATGACCGATGCGCTGGTGGAGGAAGCACAGAAGCAGGAATTGCGCGACGACGCGCTGGTGGGCGTGCTCGCGCACGAGATCGGCCACGTGTTCCACCGCCACACCACGCGCATCGTGGTGGAACAGGCGGTGCTGAACGTCGGCCTGGGCCTGGCGATGGGCGACGTGTCGTCGCTGGTGTCGCTCGCGGGCTCGGCCATCACGGGGCTGGCCTACCGGCGCGCGCACGAGACCGAGGCCGATTGCTTTTCGGTGGCGCTGCTGCGCAAGGTGAAGGTGGCGACGCCGCCGATGGCCGATTTGCTGCTGGCGCTCGAAGCGCTGCAGGCGGGCGGCAAGGCGCCCGCGAAGTCGTCGGGCGCGCTGGATTTGCTCAGCAGCCACCCGGCCACGCACGAGCGCGCGCTGGCGCTGCGCTCCGGCGGCGGCGGGGCCTGCCGCTGAAAAAGAAAAAGTGTGAAGTCCGCCGTACGCCGGATTCTGTGCGTCCCTTGCGGGACGTGACCGTCATTCCTCTGGGCCGGGGGTCGCCCCACCGGCTCGGTGCTACCTACCCGCCAGCTCCGCGGAGCCACATCAACGCTGGCCTATTTGGTATTGCTGCGCGTAGAGATTGCCCGTTTCACCCTCGCACACCTTGCGGCGTGAAAGACTCGTCTCTGTTGCTCTGATCCTCGCCTCACGGCGGACAGGAGTTACCTGCTACGCTGCCCTGTGCAGTCCGGACGTTCCTCCGGTGCCAGGTTTCCCATGCGGCACCAGCGACGGCCTGGCGGGCTTCACGGGGCGTATTATCCCCGGCACTTCAACTGGCCGCTCGACACGGCCCCGAAGCCATGATCCGCATCTCCGAAATCAAGCTGCCGCTGGCGGCCGTCCCGCCCGAGGAAGGCGTGCATCCGCTCGAGGCGCTGCGCGCCGCCGCGTCCGCCAGGCTCGGCGCGCCGGTCACGCAGCTCGAGGTCTTCAAGCGCAGCTTCGACGCTCGCAAGGCCGAGCTGGCGGCCGTCTACATCGTGGACGCCGCCGTCGCCGACGAAGACGCCGTCCTGGCGCGGCACGAACGCGACCCGCACATCGCACGCACGCCCGACATGGCGTGGCAGGCGCCCGCGCGTTTCGATGCGGCGCCCGAGCGGCGCCCCGTCGTCGTCGGCTTCGGCCCCTGCGGCATCTTCGCCGCGCTCGTGCTCGCGCAAATGGGCCTGAGGCCCATCGTGCTGGAGCGCGGCAAGACGGTGCGCGAGCGCACCAAGGACACCTGGGGCCTGTGGCGCAAGCGCGAACTGCAACCGGAGAGCAACGTGCAGTTCGGCGAAGGCGGCGCCGGCACTTTCTCCGACGGCAAGCTGTACAGCCAGATCAAGGACCCGCGCCACCTCGGGCGCAAGGTGATGCGCGAGTTCGTCGCGGCCGGCGCGCCGGAAGAAATCCTCTACGTCGCGCACCCGCACATCGGCACCTTCCGCCTGGTGAAGGTGGTGGAGAACATGCGCGCGGAGATCGAGCGGCTGGGCGGCGAGGTGCGCTTCCAGCAGCGCGTGACGGACGTGCACACCGAGGACGGCCACCTGCGCGGCTTGACGGTGCTGGACCAGGCGACGGGCACTTCGAGCGAATTGCGCACCGACCACGCCGTGCTGGCCCTGGGCCACAGCTCGCGCGACACCTTCGAGATGCTGCACGCACGCGGCGTGTTCATGGAGGCCAAGCCTTTTTCCATCGGCTTTCGCATCGAGCATCCGCAGGGCGTGATCGACCGCGCGCGCTGGGGCAAGCATGCCGGCCACCCACTGCTGGGCGCTGCGGACTACAAGCTCGTGCACCACGCCGCCAACGGGCGCGCGGTGTACAGCTTCTGCATGTGCCCTGGCGGGACCGTCGTGGCGGCCACATCGGAAGCGGGGCGCGTCGTGACGAACGGCATGAGCCAGTACTCGCGCAACGAGCGCAATGCCAACGCCGGCATCGTCGTGGCCATCGAACCCGAGCGCGACTACCCGGGCGGCGTGCTCGCCGGCGTAGGCCTGCAGCGCGAGCTGGAGTCGCGCGCCTTCGTGCTCGGTGGCGAAACCTACGATGCGCCGGGCCAATTGGTGGGTGACTTCGTCGCGGGCAAGCCGTCAACGGCCTTCGGCGACGTGCAACCGTCGTACAAGCCCGGCGTGAAGCTCGGCGACCTGCACGCCGCCCTGCCCGCCTTCGCCATCGAGGCGATTCGCGAAGCGCTGCCCGCCTTCGGCCGCAAGATCCGCGGCTACGACATGCCCGATGCGGTGCTGACGGGCGTGGAAACGCGCACGTCCTCGCCGGTGCGCATCACGCGCGGCGAGGACTTGCAAAGCTTGAACGTCCGCGGGCTTTACCCGGCCGGTGAAGGCGCGGGCTACGCCGGCGGCATCCTCTCCGCCGGCGTCGACGGCATCAAGGTGGGCGAGGCCGTCGCCCTCTCGATCGCGGCTTACGCCGCCTGAAGCGCGGCGATCCGCTCCTCGATGGGCGGGTGCGTGGAGAACAGCTTGCCCACGCCCGAGGTGATGCCCATGGTCTGCAGGCCCTTGGGCAGCTCGCCGGGGACCATGCCGCCCAGGCGGGCCAGCGCGTTGATCATCGGCTGCTTCTGGCCCATGAGCGCCGTCGAGCCGGCATCGGCGCGGAATTCGCGCCGGCGCGAGAACCACGCGACGATGAGCGCCGCGAGGAAGCCCAGCACGATGTCCAGCACGATGGTGGTGATGTAGTAGCCGATGCCGGGGCCGCGGCGCTCTTCGCCGCGGCTGAGCCAGCCGTCCACCACGTAGCCGATCACGCGCGAGGCGAACACCACGAAGGTGTTCATCACGCCCTGGATCAGCGTCATGGTGACCATGTCGCCGTTGGCGATGTGCGAGACCTCGTGGCCGATGACGGCCTCGACCTCGTCGCGCGTCATGCCTTGCAGCAGGCCGGTGGAGACGGCCACGAGCGCGCTGTTCTTGAACGCGCCGGTGGCGAACGCATTGGGCTCGCCGTCGAAGATGCCGACCTCGGGCATGCCGATGCCCGCGCGCTCGGCGAAGCGGCGCACGGTTTCGACGATCCACGCTTCGTCGGCGCCTTCGGTGCCCGTGATGACGCGCACGCCCGACGTCCACTTCGCCAGCGGCTTGGACAGCAGCAGCGAGATGATCGCGCCGCCGAAGCCCATCACGAACGCGAAGGCCAGCAGCGACGTGAGGTTCAGGCCCTGCGCCGTCAGGTACTGGTTGACGCCCAGCAGCGAGGCGACGATGCCCAGCACCACGATGACGGCCAGGTTGGTGGCCAGGAACAGGAAGATTCGTTTCGCCAAGGTCGGTTTCTCCGATAAGGGCGGTTCACCCCGAGCGCCAGATGGGGGCGGCTGGCGCCGCCTTCAAGGCTCGGGGCGGCGCACGGGCTGTTGGAGGTTCGTTCTGCGCCCGGCTGCTCTGAAGACCAGGGAGTCATCATAGAAGGAAAAGTTCTGGTTTTCGGGGCTCCAGCCGGGGATGCCCATCAGCGGCAGGGGCGCGAAAGGCTTGGTTGCCAGCGCCTCGCGCGTGACGTCGGCGGGGCCCAGCCAGACGTGCGCGGTGAGGTCCTTGCGCGGCGCCAGCAGCTTTTCGAGCAACGCGTGGCCGAAGACGGTGACCTGCGCCTGCGCCCAGAGCGGCCGCAGGTCGACGAAGAGGCGCCGCCAGTCGCGCGCCACGAGCGCGTCGCGGAGGGCGTCGGGCGCTTCCAGGAACGCGCCGTTTTCGTCCAGGAGCGTGACCGCATCGCGCACCGGCCCGCGCCGGCCACCAACGCCGTCGCGCGCGATCTCGCCGGCCTGCACTTCGTTCAGCCGCTGCTTCAGTTGCGGAAAGCGCAGCCAGGCCAGGCCGTTGAAGAAGTCGTGCGCGTTGTCGCGCGTGGGGATGCTGCGCGTGCGGAAGACGAAGGCCTCGTAGGGCTCGCCTTCCGGCATGTCGGACTGCGCCACGAAACGGAAAGCACCGGCCGAGCCGAGCGCGGTGGACAATGGCCGCGTGCGCCAGGCTTGCAGCACGCCTTCGCCGACATCGCGCCACGGTGCGAACCATGGCGCCAGCCAGTCCACGCCAATGGCCATCACCCCTTGTCCGGCCTGGAGGCCACGGCGCGCACGGCAATCTGGGACGTCCCCTCGTCACGAAAATCGAACAGCCCCGTGGCCGCCATGAGTTTCGTGAGGGTGGCGTAGCCGTAGTTGCGAGGATCGAACGACGTTTTGTTCGCAATGTGGGTGCCGACCGCACCGACACGCGCCCAGCCGGATTCGTCCTTGCTGGCATTGACGGCGTCGCGGAGCAAGACGACCAGCTTCGAGTCGCGCCTCAGGTCGTTGCCCGGCACGCGCAGCCTCGCGGGTCGAACGGGGACCCCGGGCGCAGCGCCATCGCTGTCGGGTTCGACCGCGGAGACGGGTGCGGATTCTCCCAGCGACTCGAAGTAGAGGAAGCGCGAGCAGGCATTCACGAAGGGCTTCGGGGTTTGCGCGGCCCCGAACCCGTACACCGCCGCGCCCTTGCCCCGCAAATGCATCACCAGGGGCGTGAAGTCGGCATCGGAAGAGACGATGCCGAAAGCATCCGGCTTGTCGGAGTACAAGAGTTCCATCGCGTCGACGGTCATCGCCATGTCGCTGGCATTCTTGCCCCGCGAGTAGTCGAATTGCTGGATGGGCCGGATCGCGTATTCGAGGAGCTTTTCCTGCCACCCTCGCAAGGCCGCCTTGGTCCAGTTGCCGTAGGCCCGCCGCACGTTGATGACGCCGAGCGTGGAGAGCTCCGTGGTGATCTCGTCGATCTTCTCGGCCGGCGCGTTGTCGGCGTCGATCAACAACGCGATCCTCAGGTGCAGCTTTTCGGTAATCGCGCTCATGCGAGCTTCCACCCCAGCCTTTCGCCCGCAGCCAGCGGCTTCAGTTGCGCATCGGCGTAGGCGTACGCGTCGGGCACGGTCCACTCCGTGCGCTTCAGCGTCACCGTGCCCGGGTTGCGCGGCAGGCCGTAGAAATCCGCGCCGTGGAAGCTGGCGAAGCCTTCGAGCTTGTCGAGTGCGTTCGCGCGGTCGAAGGCTTCGGTGTACAGCTCCATCGCGGCATGCGCCGTGTAGCAGCCGGCGCAGCCCAGCGCGTGCTCCTTCAGGTGCGCCGCATGCGGCGCGCTGTCGGTGCCGGTGAAGAACTTGCTGCTGCCGCTGGTGGCCGCCTCGACCAGTGCGAGGCGGTGCACCTCGCGCTTGAGCACCGGCAGGCAGTAATAGTGCGGCCGGATGCCGCCCGTGAAGATCGCGTTGCGGTTGTACAGCAGGTGGTGCGCCGTGATCGTCGCGGCCAGGTTGGCGTCGGCGCTGCGCACGTACTGCGCCGCCTCCTTCGTCGTGATGTGCTCCATCACCACCTTGAGGCCCGGGAAGTCGCGGCGCAGCGGGATCAGCTGCTGCTCGATGAAGACGGCCTCGCGGTCGAACACGTCGACGTCGGGCGCGGTCACCTCGCCGTGCACCAGCAGCAGGATGCCTTCGCGCTGCATCGCTTCGAGCGTCTTGTGGGTCTTGCGGATGTCGGTCACCCCCGCGTCGCTGTTCGTCGTGGCGCCAGCGGGGTACAGCTTGAGCGCCACCACGCCGGCGTCCTTCGCCCGCCTGATCTCGTCGGGCGGCAGGTTGTCGGTGAGGTACAGCGTCATCAGCGGCTGGAAGGCCACGCCCTTCGGCACGGCGGCCATGATGCGCTCGCGGTACGCCACGGCCTGCGCCGCCGTGGTCACCGGCGGCTTCAGGTTGGGCATGATGATCGCGCGGCCGAACTGCGCCGCGGTGTGCGGCACGACGGTCTTCAGCGCTTCCCCGTCGCGGACGTGGACGTGCCAGTCGTCCGGGCGGGTGATGGTGATCTGCTGCGTCATGGGAGCAATTGTCCCAGACGGCGCGGCACGGTCAGTGCTGCAGGATCTTGTTCAGGAAGTCCTTGGTGCGCGGCTGGCGGGCGTCCGGGTTGCCGAAGAAGTCTTCCTTGCTGCAGTCCTCGAGGATGCGGCCGCCGACGTCGATGAAGATCACGCGGTTGGCCACCTTGCGGGCGAAGCCCATCTCGTGCGTGACGACCATCATCGTCATGCCTTCTTTGGCCAGGCCCACCATCACGTCCAGCACTTCGCCGACCATCTCCGGGTCCAGCGCCGACGTCGGCTCGTCGAACAGCATCACGATCGGGTCCATCGACAGCGCGCGCGCGATGGCCACGCGCTGCTGCTGGCCGCCCGACAACTGGCCGGGGAACTTGTCCTTGTGCGCCATCAGGCCCACGCGGTCGAGCATCTTCAGGCCGCGCTCGCGCGCCTCGTCGGCCGAACGGCCCAGCACCTTGACCTGCGCGATGGTGAGGTTCTCGGTGACCGACAGGTGCGGGAACAGCTCGAAGTGCTGGAACACCATGCCGACGCGGCTGCGCAGCTTGGGCAGGTCGGTCTTGGGGTCGTGCACGGGGATGCTGTCGACGAAGATCTCGCCCTTCTGGAACGGCTCCAGCGCGTTCACCGTCTTGATCAGCGTGGACTTGCCCGAGCCCGAGGGGCCGCAGACCACGACCACGTCGCCCTTGTTGATGGCGACGGAGCAGTCGGTCAGCACCTGCACCGGGCCGTACCACTTGGAAACGTTCTTGATGTCGATCATGGAAGACATGGCTGGCTTTCTGGCGATGCGTTCAGCGGATGATGGCGATCTTCTTCTGCAGCTGCTTGACCAGGAAGGACAGCGTGACGCAGAGGATGAAGTAGACGACGGCGGCGATCAGGTAGGCCTCCTCGGTGCGGCCGTAGATCTTGCCGGCGTTCTGGAAGCCCTTGAGCAGGTCGTAGGCGCTGATCGCGTAGACCAGCGAGGTGTCCTGGAACAGGATGATGGTCTGCGTGAGCAGCACCGGCAGCATGTTGCGGAAGGCCTGCGGCAGGATGACCAGGCGCATCTGCTGCGAATAGGTCATGCCCATGGCCTGCGCCGCGTACACCTGCCCGCGCGGGATCGACTGGATGCCGGCGCGCATGATCTCGGAGAAGTACGCGGCCTCGAAGGCGACGAAGGTGATGATGGCCGAGTACTCGGCGCCGATGGGCCGGCCGATCACCAGCGGCACCAGCAGGTAGAACCACAGGATCACCATCACCAGCGGGATGGAGCGCATGCCGTTCACGTACGCCGTGGCGGGCATGGCCAGCGCGGGCTTGCCCGACAGGCGCAGCAACGCGAGGATCGTGCCGAAGACGATGCCGCCCAGCGTGGAGATCGCCGTCAGTTCCACCGAGAACACGAAGCCCGTGGCGACGAACTTGCTGACGACGTCCCAGTTGACCCAGCTGAAATCGAGGTTGCCCATGTCAGTGCCCCCCCGCGCCGGTGCCGGCGACGATGAAGCCGGGGATGCGCATGCGCTTCTCGATGAAGGCGAAGACGCGGTTCACGGCGAAGGCCGACAGTGCGTACATCACCGTGACGCCGATGTAGATCTCGATGCCGCGTGACGTTTCTTCCTGCGCCTGCATGGCGAACCAGGTGAGCTCGGCGATCGACACCGCGAAAGCCACCGAGGAGTTTTTCAGCAGGTTCATCGACTCGCTGGTGAGCGGCGGGATGATGATGCGGAAGGCCATCGGCAGCAGCACGTAGCGGTACGTCTGCGCGGTGGTGAAGCCCACGGCCATGCCGGCGTAGCGCTGGCCCCGCGACAGGGCCTGGATGCCGGCCCGCACCTGCTCGGCGATGCGCGCGGAGGTGAAGAAGCCCAGCGCGAAGATCACCAGCAGGAAACCGGGCACGTGCTGGAAGAAGGGGAACGCCTTGGGCACCACGAAGTACCACAGGAACAGCTGCACCAGGATCGGGATGTTGCGGAACAGCTCGACCCACGCGTTGGCCAGCCGCGTGAGCACCGGGCTTGCCGGCAAGGTGCGCGCCACCCCCACGGAGAAGCCGACGACCATCGCGATCACCCACGCACAGGCGGCCACCGCGAGCGTCCAGCCCCAGGCATGGATCATCCATTCGAAATAGGTGATGTCCGCGCCCTTGGCCCAGCACGCCGCCTCGACGGCGCCGTCCGACGTGTTCTTGCAGAAGACTTGCCAGTCCCAACTCATAAGCTGCCGCCTGGAGCGCCCCTCGTCGTGTTCGTTATTTGTCGGGCCACGCGTTGCGCCCAGCCCATCCATTCAACCTTAAATGAGAAACCCCGCCGGGGCAAGCCTGCGGCGGGGTCCTCGTGCACCGAGCCGCCGGTGTTACTTCTTCAGGTATTCCTCGACCGGCTTGTCGTTCGGCGAGGCCCACGCCGCCTTGGTCGCGGTGCTGGCCGGCAGGTTCAGGCGCGCGTTCTTCGGCGGGATCGGGTTGACGAACCACTTGTCGTAGAGCTTGCCGATGTCGCCCGACTTCGCCAGGCCGTCCACCGTGTCGTTGGCGATCTTCTTGAAGGCCGTGTCGTTCTTGCGGACCATGATCGCGATGGGCTCGACGCTGATCGGCTCGCCGACGATCTTGTACTCGGCGGGGTTCTTCGCGTTGGCGATGTTGCCCGCGAGGATCTGGCCGTCCATCACGAACGCATCGGCGCGGCCCGATTCGAGCAGCAGGAAGGAATCGGCGTGGTCCTTGCCGAAGACTTCCTTGAAGTCGACGTTGTTCGCGCGCTCGTGCTTGCGCAGCAGCTGCACGGACGTGGTGCCCGTGGTGGTGGCCACGGTCTTGTTGGTCAGGTCCTTGATGCCGTTGATGCCGGAGTTGGCCTTGGTGGCGATGCGCACTTCTTCCACGTACGTGGTGTGCACGAAGTCCACGTCCTTCTGGCGGGCCGCGTTGTTGGTGGTCGAGCCGCACTCGATGTCCACCGTGCCGTTGGCCACCAGCGGGATGCGGTTCTGCGAGGTGACGGGCTGGTAGCGGATCTGCAGCTTGCGGCCCACCGACTTCTCGACGTTGGCGATGATGCGCTCGCAGATCTCGACGTGGTAGCCGGCGTACTTGCCGTCGCCCAGCGTGTACGACAGGGCGCCCGACGAATCGCGCACGCCCATCGTGATGAGGCCGGTGGCCTTGACCTTGGCGAGCGTGTCGCCGGACTGGGCTTGCGCGCCGGCGGCCAGCGCGAGGGCCGCGATGGCGATCAATTGCTTTTTCATACGGGTCTCCTGTGTGAAACGGGGTGATTGCAGAACGGGATTCTAGGGATTCGGTTGCGGGGGAATACCCGGAAGTACCCGGCTATGAAGCAGGCTTTGTGCCCGCCTTCCGGGCGCCCTGCTCCAGGCGCAAGGGTTGGGTCAGCTTCTCGGGCACCAGCAGCGCGAGCAGTTCCTGCCGCTTCATGATCCCCAGCTCTTCGGCCACTTCGTCGATCGGCTTGCCGCTGGCCATGGCGGTCTTGGCGATCAGCGCCGCCTTTTCGTAGCCGATGATCGGGTTGAGCGCGGTGACCAGCGTGATCGACTCGCGCACGCGCTTGGCCAGCACGTCGCGGTTGGCCTCGATGCCGTCCACGCAGTTGTCGCGCAGCGTGCGGCAGGCCCTCGCGAGGTGCGAGATGCTCTTGAACAGGCTCCAGCCCATGATGGGCTCGAAGGCATTGAGCTGCAACTGGCCCGCTTCCGACGCCATGGTGACGGTGACGTCGTTGCCGATCACCTCGAAGGCCACCTGGTTCACCACTTCGGGGATCACCGGGTTGACCTTGCCCGGCATGATCGACGAGCCCGCCTGCCGCGGCGGCAGCTTGATGTCGGCGAAGCCCGCCTGCGGGCCGCTGGACAGCAGGCGCAGGTCGTTGCAGGTCTTCGACAGTTTCGTGGCCACGCGCTTGAGCACGCCCGACAGCTGCACGAACGCGCCCGTGTCCTGTGTGGCCTCGACGAGGTTCACCGCCTTCACCACGGGAACGCCGGAGCCTTCGGCGAGGAAGCGGATCGCCAGGTCGGCATAGCCGGCCGGTGCGTTGATGCCGGTGCCGATCGCCGTGGCACCCAGGTTCACTTCCTGGATCAGGGCACGCGCTTCGCGCAGCCGCGCCTCGTCCTCTTCCAGCATCACCGCGTAGGTGCTGAACTCCTGCCCCAGCGTCATGGGCACGGCGTCCTGCAATTGCGTGCGGCCGATCTTGAGCACGTCGGCGAATTCGGCCGACTTCGCCTCGAAGCCGGCGCGCAGGTAGGCCATCGCGCCGAGCAGCTCGTCGATCGCCTGCCACAGCGCCAGGCGCACGGCCGTCGGGTAGACGTCATTCGTGCTCTGCGAGGCGTTGACGTGGTCGTTGGGGTGCAGCACGTCGTAGCGGCCCTTGGCCAGGCCCATGGTTTCCAGCGCCACGTTCGCGATCACTTCGTTCGCGTTCATGTTGGTGGATGTGCCGGCGCCGCCCTGGATCACGTCGACGACGAACTGTTCGTGGTGCCTGCCGGCGACCAGCTGGTCGCACGCCTTGCCGATGGCATCGAGCAACTTGCCGTCGAGCACGCCGAGTTCGCAGTTGGCGCGCGCGGCGGCCTTCTTGACGTGGCCGAAGGCGATCACCAGCTGCGGCATCGCCGACACCGGCGTGCCCGAGATCGGGAAGTTCTCGACCGCACGGGCGGTGTGCACGCCCCAGTAGGCATCGGCGGGAATCTGCTTCTCGCCGAGGAAGTCGTGTTCGGTGCGGTGGGGCTGGTTCACGGTGGCGCGAACTGTAGGGAAACGCGTTTTACCGCGCCAATGCTGTTTGCGCGGTGGGCTATGCAGGAAAGTTATAACCCTACTTTCCGCCCTTGGAAAGGTATTCCCACAGCGCGTGCGCAGTGCTTTTGGGCGCTTCCTTGCCTACGGGTTTTTCCCGATAAGCGCGCACGTCCATCGCCATTTCCAGGCCCTGCACATCCCCCGCCGCGCTCACCAGGCGGCGCGAGCGCAGCTCCTTCTTCACCGCGCTGTAGGGCAGGAAGGCGATGCCGTGGCCTTCCAGCGCCATCACCTTCAGGCCCTCGGCCATGTCGGTCTCGTACACGCGGTCGAGGTGGATCGCTGTAGGCGCTTGTTTGAGGATCAAGTCCGTCACCCGCCCCAGGTAGGCGCCGGGTGCATACCCCAGGTACGGGAGAGGCTGGTTGGCACGGCCGGGCAGCTTGAACAGCGGCTCGCCGTTGGCGTCCGGCTTGCAGTAGGGAGCCAGCGGCTCCTCGCCCAGCGTGACCATCTCGTAGCGGTCGGCGTCCAGCTGGAACGGCTGCGAAGGGTGGTAGTAGCCGATGAAGATGTCGCAGCTGCCTTCGACCAGGCGCATCACCGCGTCGTGCACGTTCAGCGCGATCAGGCGGCTCTTGATGGGGCCGAACTTCTCGCGCAGCGACGACACCCAGGCGGGGAAGAAGGTGAAGGCCAGCGTGTGCGGCACGGCGAACTCGATCACGTCCTGCCCCGCCGCCGAATGGCCACGCAGCATGGCGCGCGTGCTTTGCAGCGCCTGCAGCACCTCGAGCGACTGCGCGTAGAGCGTCTCGCCCGCGGGCGTGAGGCGCGTCGGGTAGGAGCTGCGGTCCACCAGGTCGGTGCCGGCCCAGGCTTCCAGCGCCTGGATGCGGCGCGAGAACGCGGGCTGCGTCACGTGGCGCAGTTGCGCGGAGCGGCTGAAGCTGCGCGTCTCCGCGAGGCTCACGAAGTCCTCGAGCCATTTCGTTTCCATGGGCAGCGATTATTCCGCCGCGCCGCGGGAGCGCCAGCGTGGTTTCCCGTGAGCCGCCCGCCGCACCAGCGCGACGAGGGCAAAGAACCACACCGCTTGCGCGACGAAAACGGCGATTCGGAAAGGCCATTCGCCGCGGTCGCCGAAGACGTGGACGAGCGCGTAGTACGGCGCATACACCACGACCAGGAGCCACGCGAAGGGCCCGTCGGAATGCTCCAGCCCCGCGCCGGCGAACAGGGCGAAGGCCAGCGCGCCGGCGCCGAGCGCGAAGGCCCAGGCCAGGCAGCGGATCGCCTCGCGCATGCGCCGCTACTCGGGCAGGCCGTGTTTCGCGCGCAGCACGCGGCGGCGCTCGATGCTTGCGGCCGGCCACAGCTCGCGGAAGTCGTAGTACACGGGCACGGCCGGCGTGCCCGCCGGCAGCACCACCCAGGGCTGCTTGCTCTCGGTGAAGATGTGCACGTCGGGCGGGAAGGTGTCGGGGTTGTCCAGCGTGCCCACGCGCATGAAACGCACGATCGGCCCCGCGCCGGCGTAGTGGCTCCACAGCGCGATGCGGCATTTCGGGCAGCGCGCGATCTTCTGGCCGCGGCCGCTGTTGCTGGGCGTGTCGACGATCTCGACCTCGCCGCCGATGTCCTCGACACGCTCGCTCTCGATCATGGCGTTGAGCGCGAAGGAGGCGCCCGTCTCGCGCTGGCACCACCGGCAGTGGCAGCAGTGCACGAAAAGCGGGCCGCTGGTCATCCGGTAGCGGATGTAGCGGCAGTCGCAGCCGCCCTCGTAGTCCTGCGCGCTCACTTCTTCTCGCATTCCTGCGGGCCGGTGCCGTGGTCGAAGACGATCTTCCACTGGCCGCGCGACTCCTGGCGCCACACCGAGTCGAAACAGCCGACGTGCTTGCCCTCGGGGTCGTAGACCGGGCCGCTGGAGCGCGCGAGCGCGCCGCTTTGCAGCACCTCCACGAGGGTCGGCTCCCACGAGAACGGGGGCTTCGCGTCGGCCTTGTAGAAGCGCGACCAGAAGTCGATCACGGCGTGCTTGCCGTGCAGCGGCTTGGGGCCGGAGAAGAACACCGTGTCGTCCGAGAGGAAGCTGCCGAACGCCTTGAGGTCGCGGTCCGCCATGGTCTTGGCAAAGGCGCGCTCGGTGGCCGCTACCTGTTCGCGCGCCGCTTCGCCTTGCACGAGTGGCGGCGGGGGTGCGGTGGCGCATCCGGCAAGGGCGATGCAAGCCGCGGCGATGGCGTATGCCTTCATGTCGTCTTCTCCTGGGCGCCTATCTTAAGCAGGCAGGCGCTTCTCCATGAACACCGAATTCGGGTCCGGCCCGTAGTCGCCGAAAGGGCCACGGCGCACGTAGCCGGCGCGCTCGTAGAAGCGCAGGGCCTCGGGCTGCAGGTAGCCCGTCTCCAGGCGCACGATGCCGGCGCCGCGCTCGCGGGCCTGCGCTTCGAGGACCGCGAGGATGGACTGCGCGACCCCGCCGCCGCGCGATAGCGGCAGCACATACATGCGCTTCAATTCGGCCCAGTCGCCGTTGGCCACGACCGCGCCGCACCCCAGCGCTTCACCGCTGTCGTCCCGAGCAACGGCGAAACTCACCGCAGGCTGCAGCAAGGCTTCGATGTCGATGCCGTGGTGGCTCTCGGCCGGGTACAAGGGCTTCTGGTAGGCGTCGAGCTCGTCGATGAGCCGCAGCACGTCCGGCTGGTCCGGGCGTTCGATGGCCACGCGCACCACGTCACACCACCTTCAGGCGCACCACCGGCCGCGTCGACTTGCGCCGCGCGATTTCCTGGAACCCCGCGTCGTCGAACATGGACTTCGCGCCGAACCACATGCTGCTGTCCGCGGCGCGCCCGGGCTTGTCGACCGGGTAGCCCTCGAGCAGCTTGACCTTCTTCTTGCGGCAGAAGGCCACGGCCGCATCCAGCAGGCGCCGCGCGACGCCCTGCTTGCGGAACTCGCTGGGCACCACGAAGCAGATCACCGACCACACCGGCTTGTCGTCCACCGGCTTCATGATCGTGGAGTTGGCCAGCCGAGCGAAATCCTCGCGCGGGCCGAAGGAGATCCAGCCGCAGGGCACGCCGTCCTCGTAGCCGACCAGGCCCACCTGCTCGCCGCCGTCCGCCAGCGCTTTCAGCTGCTTGCGGTTCTTCTCCTTGATCTTCGCGTACTCGGCCGTGCCCCATTCGGTGCTGCCGGTCTTGCGGTAGAACATGCACCAGCACGCACGCGCCACCGAGCAGCCGCGCGCGTTGAAGACGGCCTCGAGGTCCGGCCAGGTGGCGGCGGTGAGCGGCTTCGTCGTGAAGGTCATGCGCCCTCCGCGAACCGCACCTGCGGGATCCAGTTGCGCGCCCGGCGCGCCAGGCGGTCGGCCTCCGTCTCGCCGTCGAAGGTGGCGCTGGCCTGCCTGAGCGCAGCCTTGTCGACGTTGTCGAACGCGTTCACGCTGACGACCGCGTAGGTGTGTCCTTCGACGACGCTCGTGACGACCGGCACTGCGCCGCAGCGCGAGCAGATGTGGAAGCGCGCCGTCTTCGTGCCGAATGCGTAGTGCGAAACCTGCGACGGCTCCTTCACCTGCACGCTCAGTTGGCCCTGCGGGTTGGACGTCCACACGCCGCCGTGCTTCTGGCAGAACGTGCAGGTGCACGCACGGGCCGGGATCTCCTTCGCATCGCCGGGCCAGTCGAGGTCGAACGCGATGTTGCCGCAGTGGCAGCTGCCGTGGATGTTCATGGACGCGTCCCCGAATCCCATTCGCGGCGCAGCAGCGCCCAGACGGCGCTGTCCACCGCTTCGCCGCGGATGATGTGGTGTTCGCGGAAGGTGCCTTCGTGCGTGAACCCCAGGCGGCGGATGACCTTCTCGGACGCCGCATTGCGCGGGTCGATCACGGCCTCCAGCCGGTTCAGCCCGAGCTCGTGGAAGCCGAACTGCACCAGCGGCGGCAAGGCCTCGGCCACGTACCCGCAGCCCCAGGCATCGCTCGCCAGCGCATAGCCGATCTCGGCGCGGCGGCTCGGCAGGTCGAACTTGAACAGCAGCACTTCGCCCAGCACGCGCGCGTCCTCGCGGCGCTCGACGGCCAGGCGGACGTAGCCGCCTTCGGCCATGGTGTTGATGTCGCGCGCGATGCGCTGGTGCGCTTCGTCCAGGTCCTTCCAGTCGCCGATCGGGATGTGCCGGAACACCTGCGGGTCCGCGTACACCTTGAAGAGGTCGGCCGCATCCGCGTGGCGGAACGGGCGCAGGACGAGGCGCGAGGTTTCGAGGCGGACGTCGGCGTACGTGGGCATGCGGCCAATTATGGCGGCGGCCCTACGCGAGAGTGGCAGGATCCAGATTGGCCCCGCACACGACGAGGCAGGCGCGGCGGGCGTCCGCGGCAATGCCCGCGCGCAGGGCGGCCAGGGGCACCGCGGCGGCCGGCTCGACGGCCAGCTTGAATTCTTTCCACAGCACCAGCTGCGCCTCGCGGATCGCCTCGTCGGCGAGCAGGTGCGATTCGCGCACCCAGCGCTGCGTGATGTCCCAGGCGATGGCGCCCACGCGCTTGGCGCCCAGCGAATCGGCCGCGACACCGCTCACCGCGACGTCGACCGGCCCGCCGGCTTCACGCGCGCGGTGCAGCGTGGGCGCCAGCTGGGGTTCCAGCGCGATCACGCGCGTGCGGTCCTCGCACCACGCCGCGATGCCGGCGATCAGGCCGCCACCGCCGACGCTGACGAGCACGGCGTCGGGCAAGCCGCTGCCCTGTTCCTCGATCTCCCGGCCGATGGTGCCCGCGCCGGCCACCACCTCGGGCTGGTCGTAGGCATGCGTCATCAGCGCGCCGGTCTCCCCTTGGCGCGCGATGCACGCTTCGAGCGCCTCGCCGTAGACCGCACCGGTCACGACCACCTTCGCGCCGAGTTCGCGCAGCTTCTGCTGCTTGGCCGGGCTGCAGACCGTGGGCACGAAGACTTCGCAGGGCACCCCGAGCTCGCGCGCGGCGGCCGCCGTCGCGATGCCCGCGTTGCCGCCGGAAGCGACGATCACGCCCGATGCGGGAATGGGGTTAGCCAGCAGGCGGTTGAGCATGCCGCGCGCCTTGAAGCTGCCGCCCGCCTGCAGGTGCTCCAGCTTGAGCCAGACCTCGTCGTTGGCGACGCCCAGCGCCTTGCCCGGTAACTTGAGCAGCGGCGTGCGGCGGATGAAGTGCGCGTAGTCGCGCGAGAAGCGATCGGCAGCCTGCGCGATCGCGCCGCGGTTCACAGCTTCAGCCCCTTGGGCAGCGGGAACTTCACCGTCTCCTCGATGCCGTCCATCTTGCGGATCGTGACGGCGCCGAACGCGCGGATGTGGCGGATCACGGCCTTCACCAGCACCTCGGGCGCGGACGCGCCGGCGGTCAGGCCCACGCGGTCCTTGCCTTCGAGCCACTCGGCCTTGAGGTCTTCCACGCTGTCCACCATGTACGCGGGCACGCCCAACTTGCGCGACAGCTCCGCGAGGCGGTTGCTGTTGGAGCTGGTCCGGCTGCCGACGACGATCAGCACGTCGACCTGCCTGGACAGCAGCTTCACGGCGTCCTGCCGGTTCTGCGTGGCGTAGCAGATGTCCTGCTGCTTGGGCTCGCGAATCTTCGGGAAGCGCTGCTTCACCGCCGCCGAGATTTCCGCCGCGTCGTCCACCGACAGCGTGGTCTGCGTGACGACGGCGAGCTTGTCCGTCTGGCCCGGCTGCACCTTCTGCACGTCGTGCACGTCCTCGACCAGGTGGATGCCCGACTCGAGCTGGCCCATCGTGCCCTCGACCTCGGGGTGGCCCTTGTGGCCGATCATGATGAACTCGTAGCCTTCCTTGGCGAGCTTGGCCACCTCGACGTGGACCTTGGTCACCAGCGGGCAGGTGGCGTCGAAGATGCGGAAGCCCCGGCGCGTGGCCTCTTCCTCCACCGCCTTGCTCACGCCGTGCGCGGAGAACACCAGCGTCGCGCCGGGCGGCACTTCGTCCAGCTCCTCGATGAAGATCGCGCCCTGCGCCTTCAGGTCGTTGACGACGAAGGTGTTGTGCACGATCTCGTGGCGCACGTAGATGGGCGCGCCGAACTTGGCCAGCGCGCGCTCGACGATCTCGATGGCGCGGTCCACCCCCGCGCAGAAGCCGCGCGGTTCGGCCAGGACGATTTCCTTGGGGACGGTGCTCACAGGATGCCGATGACTTTCGCTTCGAACGTGACGGCGCGGCCCGCCAGCGGATGGTTGAAATCGAACAGGACGGCGTCGTCGCCCACCTGCTTCACGTGGCCCGCGTAGCTGGACAGGCCGTCGGGCGTGGGGAACTGCACGGCCTCGCCCACGTGGTACTCCGTGCTGGTCTCGCCCAGGTCGCGCAGCATCTTCTTGGCCACCCACTGGATCATCTCGGGGTTGCGCTCGCCGAAGGCCTCGCCGGCCGAAATCTCGAAGGTGCGGTGCGCGCCCTCCTCCAACCCGATGAGGTGCTTTTCGACGGCCGGCGACAGCTCGCCCGTGCCCAGCGTGAGCGTGGCGGGCTTGCCTGCGAACGTGTTGATGATGTCGCCTTCGGGCCCGGCCAGACGGTAGTGCAACGTGAGGAAGGAGCCCGGCTGGACACGGTTGGATGCCATGCGGATGCCGATCGGTAGGCCGTCATTCTAGGTTGGCGCGTTAAGGGCTGACGACCGCCATGCTCAAGACCCTGCCCGCCGACTCCCGCCCGCGCGAGAAGCTCCTCGCCCGCGGCGCCGCCGCCCTCTCCGACACCGAGCTGCTCGCCCTGCTCCTGCGCACCGGCACGAGGGAGCGCGGCGTCCTCCAGATGGCGGACGAAGTGCTGCAGAGGTTCGGCGGGATCGCGGGACTTTTGCACACCGAGCCCACGGCGCTGAAGGCCGTGAGCGGGCTGGGCGGCACGGCCAAGCGCGCCGAACTGCTGGCGGTGATGGAGCTCGCGCGCCGCGCCGCCGCGCAGCAGCTGAAGGAGCGCGAGGTCTTCAGCTCGCCCGATGCCGTCAAGCGCTTCCTGCAGCTGCACCTGGCGCACAAGGCGCACGAGGTCTTCTGCGTGCTGTTCCTGGACGCGCAGAACCGCCTGGTCGAGATGCGGGAACTCTTCCACGGCACGCTCACCCAAACCAGCGTGTACCCGCGCGAGGTGGTCAAGCAGGCGCTGGCGCTGCACGCGGCCTCGGTGGTGCTCGCGCACAACCATCCCAGCGGCACCGTGCAGCCCTCGCGTGCCGATGAGGCACTGACGCAGACGCTGAAGTCGGCGCTGGCCCTCATCGACGTGCGCGTGCTCGACCACGTGATCGTTGCCCCGGGTGATGCGTTGTCCATGGCCGAAAAGGGCTTGCTGTAACCTCGCTTCGATGAAGTTCAAGTCGCTGCAAGACCTGCAGGCGGTGGGCAAGAAGCTCGCCGAGCAGCAGAAGGCCGCCGCCGAAAAGGAAAGGGCCCGGCAGGAGGCCGAGCGGCGCGCGCATGCGGAGCGCACGCTGTTCGTGCGCGCCGCGGGCGAGGTGCAGCCGCTGCGGCAACATGCCGCGCCGCATCGCCGGGTGGACCTCGCGCCCGAGCAGCCCGCGCCCGTCGCCGTGCAGCAGCAGCTGGACGAGCAGCGCGTGCTGCAGGAGTCGATCAGCGACGAGTTCGACGCGACGACCTTGCTGGACGTCGACGAGGCCCTGAGCTTCCGCCGCCACGGCGTCGGCATGGACGTGGTGCGCAAGCTGCGCAAGGGCGGCTGGAGCATCCAGGGCGAGATCGACCTGCACGGCCTGCGCCGCGAGGAGGCGCGCGAGGCGCTGGCGGCTTTCCTGCGCGAGTCGCTCAAGCGCGGCTGGCGCTGCGTGCGCGTGGTGCACGGCAAGGGCCTGGGCTCGCCCGGCAAGACGCCCGTGCTCAAGGGCAAGGTGCACGGCTGGCTGGTGCAGAAGGACGAGGTGCTGGCCTTCGTGCAGGCGCGCGGCGACGAAGGCGGGGCGGGGGCGCTGGTGGTCCTGCTGCGACCGACCGTACCGGGCGCCTAGCCCGGCGTGTTGCGCATCCAGTCCGCCGTCTGGAAAAACGATTCCTTCAGGCGTGCGCGCAGCTGCTCGTCGATGCCGACCTCGCCCATCGCCTGGTCCATGCACGCGAGCCACTGGTCGCGCTCCACCGAGCGGATCATGAAGGGCATGTGCCGCGCGCGCAGGCGCGGGTGGCCGAAGCGGCTTTCGTAGTGCGGCGGCCCGCCGAGCCAGCCGCACAGGAACCAGAAGAGGTTCTGCCGCGCGCGCACGAGGTCCGTGCCGTGCGCCTGCCGCAATTCGGCGTACGCGGGCTCGAGGTCCATCAGATCGTAGAAGCGCTCGACGAGCTGCTGCACCTTCCCTTCGCCGCCGATCCACTCGAAAGGTGTCCGGGTCTGCGTGTCCTGCGTCATGCCCTCATTCTGCCGCGCGGCGCAGCGTCTCCACGACCGGGCGGTTGAGCACCTCGCGCAAGCCCCACCAACCGGCCGCCAGCGCCAGCGCGGCGCCGGCCAGCGCGCCGAAGAACGGCACCCAGGCCGATGCGGTCCACGTGAATTCGAAGGCGTAGCGCGCCATGGCCCAACCGACCACGCTGGCGACCATGCTGGCAAGGAAGCCCGCCAGCAGCCCGACGCCGGCGAGCTCGGCGCGCTGCACCTGCCGCAGCAGCTTGCCGCCCGCACCCACCGCGCGCATCACGGCGAACTCGCGGGCGCGCTCCTCGCGCGTCGCGGTGACTGCGGCGAACAGCACGACCACGCCCGCGGCCAGCGTGAAGCCGAACAGGAACTCCACCGCGCGCACCACCTTGTCCAGCACGCCCTGCACCTGGTTGATGGTGGCGGTCATGTCGACGTTGGTGATGTTGGGGAAGCGCCGCACCAGCTCGTTGTCGAAGCCCTTCTTCGCCGGCGCGCGGAAGGCCGTCATGTACGTGGCCGGGACGCCCTGCAGCTGCGCGACCGGGTAGATCACGAAGAAGTTCGCGCGCATCGAGCCCCAGTCCACCTTGCGCAGCGAGGTGATCTTCGAATCCACCGCTAGCCCGCCGATGTCGAAGCGCACCATGTCGCCCAGCTTCAGGCCCAGCGTGGTGGCGATGCCATCCTCCATGCTGATCGCCCCCGGCTCGTTGTCGGCCCATTTGCCCGCGACCACGGTGTTGTGGTCGGGTTGCGCGGCCGCGTGCGACAGGTTGAACTCGCGGTCGACCAGGCGCTTGGCGCGGTCGTCCTTGTAGTCGTCGGGCGTCACGGTCCGGCCGTTCACCGCGACGAGCCGCCCGCGGATCATGGGGAACCAGTCGTAGTTCTTCACGCCGGCCGAGCGCAGCGCGCCCTGGAAATCGTCCGCCTGCTCCGGCATCACGTTTATGACGAAGCGGTTCGGCGCGTCGGGCGGCGTGGCCTGCCGCCAGCTGGAGATCAGGTCCGTGCGCAGCAGCACCAGCAGCACGAGCGCGAGCAGGCCCACGGCCAATGCGCTCACCTGCACGACGGCATACGCGGGCCGCGCCGAGATCTGCCGCGTAGCCAGCACCAGCCAGCGCGGCGCCGTCGCTTCGTTGACCGAGAGGCGCAGCACCTTCACCGCGATCCAGCTGAGCACCGCGAAGAGCACGACCGCCCCCGCGAAACCACCGACCGCCATGGCGCCCAGCAAGAGGTCGCTGCTGGCGCCCAGCAGGAGCGCGGCAAAACCGGCGACGCCGATGGTGAGCACGGCGAGCGAAGCCGGCTTGAGATTGCCGACATCGCGCCGGATCACGCGCAGCGGCGGCACATGCGCCAGTTGCAGCACGGGGGGCAAGCCGAAGGCCAGCAGCAGCGTCAGGCCCATGCCCAGCCCGAACAGCCCCGGCCCCACGCCCGGCATCGGCAGGTCGCTGGCCACCAGGCCCGACAGCAGCTGCACGAACACGAAGTGCACGATGAAGCCCAGCGCCACGCCGATCGCGCTGGCCACCGCGCCCACCACGCCGAACTCGAACGTGTACGCCCAGGCGATCGTGCGCTGGCTTTGCCCCAGCACGCGCAGCATCGCGCAGTCGTCGAGGTGGTTGGCCGCGAAACCGCGCGCCGCGAGCGCGACGGCGACCGCGCTGAGCAGCGCCGCGAGCAGCGCGACCAGGCTCAGGAATTTCTCGGCGCGGTCCAGCGTCTGGCGCATCTCGGGGCGGCCGGCCTCGAACGATTCCACGCGCACGCCGCGCACGTCGGCGCGCTTGGCCTGCGCGTCCGCCCAGTTCGCGAACTCGGACACGCGCTTGTCCGGCCCCGCCACCGCGAACCGGTACGAGATGCGGCTGGCCGGCTGCACCAGCTTCGTGGCCGGCAGGTCGCCCGCGTTGATCATCACGCGCGGCGCGAAGCTCATGAAGCCCGCGCCGCGGTCGGGCTCCGCCGTGATCACGCGCGCGATGCGCAGGTGGCTGTCGCCCAGCAGCAGCTCGTCGCCCGGCCCCAGCGACAGGCCCTCGAGCAGCGATGCATCGACCCATGCCTCGCCGGCTTTCGGGATGTCCTTGGTCGGCTGCCCTTCCCCTTCGGGTTGCACCGCGGTGGACAGGCGCCCGCGCAACGGATAGCCCTCGGGCACGGACTTCAGCGCCACCAGCCGGGCCGCACCGCCCTTGGCATCCGTCGCGCGCGCCATCGTCGGGAAGGTGGCCGTGGTCGTTGCCTGCAGGCCCAGCTCCTTGGCTTTCGCGGCGAAGGCGCCCAGCGACGGGTTGTCGCTGACCACCACCGCATCGCCGCCGAGCAGCTGGCGCGCGTCGCGCGCGAGGCCGGTCTTGAGGCGGTCGGCGAAGAAGCCGACGGCCGTGAGCGCCGCCACGGCCAGCGTCACCGCCACGATCAGCAGGCGCAGTTCGCCCGCGCGCAGGTCGCGCCAGAGCGTGCGCCATCCGAGCTGCCAGGCGGAGTTCATGGCGGCGAGGCTACCCGTGTTTCCTTAGGCGCGCATGAGCGCTTACTTGGGGGCTGCGTCCAGCCGCTGCTCCAGCTCCCGCAGCAGCGGGCGGATCTTCTCGCCCACCTGCATCAGCGGGTTGGAGAAGCCGTCGGACTTGCCGGCCGCCTGCTCGCGCTCGCGGATCACCGGCACCGCCGCAGCGAAGGCCTGTTCGAGCGAATGGGTCTTGCGCAGCTGCTCGTCGAAGAGGGCCCGGCCGAAGAAGGTGAGCTCGGAGCCGACGCCGCAGCCGAACGACGTGTGCGTCGCGTCGGCCGCCGTCATCACCAGCGTGTGCTCGTCGGCCAGGGGGCCGACCCATCCGCCCGCGTAGCAGGCCGACACCACGATCACGCGGTGGCGGATGCCGGCGTTGTCCAGCGCCTGGCGCAATTCGCCGGGGCTGACGGGGTCCACCGCCAGCGGCGCGTTCGCTGCCTCCAGCTTGAAGTCCTTCGCGCCGTGCGACGTGAGGTACACGAACAGCACGTCGCGCTCGCGGTCCATCTTCTCGCCGGCGGCGGCGATGGCGCGGTCGAGGTTGGCGGGCGTGGCCCAGGGCAGCGCCTCCGCGGTCGTCGCGTGGTTTGCCAGCTGCATCACCCGCCCGGCGGCGTCGAAACGCTCTTCCAGCAGGCGCGTGACCATCGTGCCTTCGCGCAGGAACACGTCCTCGTTGGCGTACGGCGAGAAGACGACGCCGTACACGTCGACCACGCCCGGCCGCTCCGGCGCGAGGTTCGCGGCGGCCTGCCGCAGCATGCCTTGCTGCGCCTCGAAGGTTTCCTGCGACAGCTGCAACTGCGGCTTGCCCTCCGGTCCCTGCGCCAGCGCATCGGGCTGCCAGGGACGGTCCGGGAACTGCCACGCTGCGATGGCGAAGAGCAGCGCGAAGCCGGCGGTGAGCGCCGTGTTGGCGCGCGGCCGTACGTCGAACGCCGCGGCCAGCCGCGCACCCATCGCCAGAATCCACACCCACAGCACCAGGTAGACGAGCCACGCGCGCCAGTCGCCTTCGTTGAACCACGCCGGCATCGCGTCATAAGCCTGCGCAATGCTCACCAGCTGCGCGAAGCAGTTGATCGGCACGACCGCGGTGATCCACAACGCGAACCACGCCGCCAGCCCGCGCGGCGTCTCGCCGGCTTCCTCTCGGCGTGGCAGCACCCACCACGCCATCAGCAGCATCGCCGCGGTGCTCCACCACGGCACGAGCCAGCCGCGCAGGTCGAAATGCGCGTCGCCCGCCACTTCCAGGCGGCCCAGCGCGATCTCCAGCAGCGACCACAGGGCGACGAGCGCGGCGACCTGCCACGGCGTGGGCTGCGCGCCGCCCACGCGCGGGCGCAGCAGCACGCCGGCCCTCAGGCCTTCGGCGATCCAGCGTGCAAGCGGCAGTCTTTCGGGTTCCGGCATCGCCGGATCATGCCACCGCGGGCGCAGCGAGCTCCGGTTGCAATTGGAGACGTTCGCAGCCCGCGTAGCAGAGGAAGCGCTTGTTCATCGCGCGGCCGATCGCGCACAGGCCGAGCTTCTGCGCGATCTCCTGGCCCATCTGCGTGATGCCGCTGCGCGAGACCACCACCGGCACGCCCATCTGCGCCGACTTGATGATCATCTCGCTGGTCAGGCGCCCCGTCGTGTAGAAGACCTTGTTGCTGCTCGTCATCGCGGCGCCCTGCAGCCACATCCAGCCGGCGATGGTGTCGATGGCGTTGTGCCGGCCCACGTCCTCGACGAACAGCAGCATCTTCCCGCCTTCGAACAGCGCGCACCCGTGCACGGAGCCGGCGGACTTGTACGTGCTTTCCTGCAGCCGGATCGCGTTGACGATGGCGTAGAGCTGGGCCTGCGTGATCGTCGCCTCGGGCAGGTGGATCGAATCGACCTCGTCCATGAGGCCGCCGAACACGCTGCCTTGCCCGCAACCGGTGGTGACGACGCGCCTGGCGGTGCGCTCCTTGAATTTCGCGATGCCGCGGCGCGTCTTCACGGCGGCGGCGTCGACGTCCCAGTCCACCGTGATCGATTCGATCTCGTCGGGCGACTCCACCAGGCGCTGGTTGCGCAGGTAGCCCAGCACCAGCCACTCCGGGTGCGCGCCCAGCGTCATCAGCGTGACGAGCTCGCGCCGGTCGACGTAGAGCGTCAGCGGCCGCTCGGCGGGGATCGAGGTGGTGCCGCGCTCGCCGTGCTCGTCGACGGTCTCGACTTCGCGCGTGAGGGGCGCGCTCGCCTGCGTGAGGAAGGGCAGCGGCATGGGGGCGATTATTCCCCCATGCGGGAATGCCTTACTGCTTCGCGGCCTTGCCCGAGGGCTGGATCTTCGCGGCTTCCTGCTTCACGCTGGGTGGGCTGGTGGCATTGCCGGCCGGCGAATGCGCGCCCGAGGTCTCCAGCGGCTTCTGCGCGGGCTGGTTGAAGGCGAAGGGGCCCGGGTCCATGCACGGGGCCAGCGGGGCGGCGGAAACCGGCGTTCCCGATGCCGCACCCGAGGCGGGCGCGGCCGGCGGCTTGGCGGCCACCTGCATGGGCTTGGCGCCGCCCTTGCCGTACTTGGCCGCGATCTTGTCCTGCACCTTGCACGTCTGCCAGGCGTCATATTTGGCCTGCCACGCGGTCTTCGCGGCGGTTTCCGCGGCCTTGGCCTTGGCGGCTTCGTCCAGCTGCGGCGGGGGGATCTTGGCGGATGCCGCCAGGGCGAAGCCGGCCAGCGCCAGCACGATGAGGCTCTTGTTCATGGCTTGCACTCCTCAGGCGGGCCTTGCGGTTTCGGCCGGGGTCGATGGGCCGGCGGGCTGGCTGCGCTGCACCGGCACCTTGCCGTCGCGCAGGTCCTCGTACCAGTAGCCGTGGTGCTCGTGCGCCCACGCCTCGTCGACCCAGCCGTGGCGCATCGCCGTGTACGCGCCGCGCACGCCGACGGTTCCCAGGTAGATGTGGAAGCCGATCAGGCAGATCATGAAGACGGCCGCCACGGCGTGGACCATGTGCGCCGTCTGCATCGTCGCGCGCAGGTAGTCCATCGAGGGAACGAGCTTGTCGAGCACCAGGCCCGACGCCACGACCACGAGGCCCAGCGCCACCACGGCGATCCAGAACACGACCTTCTCGCCGGCGTTGAAGCGGTGCGTCGGCGGCTCGTCGCCCGACTTGCTGAAGATCCCGCCGAGCTTCAGCAGCCAGTTGAGGTCGCCGCGGCGCGGGAACTCGTCCTTGATGAAGGTGATGATCACGATGACCAGCGACACCGCGAACAGCGGCCCGAAGAAGTTGTGCAGCGTCTTGAGCAGGTAGGTGAGCGGGCCGAACAGCTGGCGCCCCATCACCGGCAGCAGGAAGAACTTGCCGAAGGCCATCACGATGCCCGAGATGCCGAGCACGCAGAAGGCGATGGCGTTGGTCCAGTGCGCCGCGCGCTCGAACGGCGTGAAGCGCTCGATCAGCTGGCCGCCGCCGCCGACGGCCGGGGCGTGGCCGATGGGGCCGCGCGTGAAGTAGAAGATGCCGAGCGCCACGAGGGTGATGAGCACCAGCGCGCCGCCGTAGGGAATGATGTAGTTGTTGCGCACCTGGCGCCACGCCTCGCCCGCCGTCACGTACTTGGTGCCCGGGTAGGCCACCGGCGGCTGGATCAGCACGCCCATCTCGGGGTACTGGTCCTTCGGGTAGTTCGTGAAGCCTTCGACGCCGCGTGCGATGTCGCGGTACATGGGCGCGTTGTTGCCCGGCTGCACGCGGTTGCGCTCGCCGTTGCTTTGCTGCATGTACTTGGGGTCGGAGCTGGCGTCCGGCTTCACCTCGGGCTTCACCTCGAGGATGTTCTGGCCCTTGATGCCGCCCATGCCGGGCGCGGGCGGCGGCTCGTCGTGCTTCGGCGCGGGCGCCTGCGCGAACGCGAAGGCGCACGCCAGCACGGCGAATGCGGCGACGAGGCTGCTGCGAACGCCACTCATCTTCACGGCACCTTGTTGTAGTCGTTCTGGCCCATCTGGGTGCGCACCTTCAGCTGCTGCTCCCAGGCCCCCTTGTCGCCGTTCTTCCAGCCGGCGGCCGTGTAGGGCGGCGCGACGCCCGTGCCTTCGAAGGCCTGCTTGTCGACCTTGCTGTTCGAGCCGATGGTCTGCGGCTGGTCGCCGCAGGCCACGACCAACAAGGGGAGCGCGAGGTAGACGAGCCGCTTCACGACTTCTGCCCCCCGGGCTGGCCGGCCTGCTTGGAGCCGTAGGCGGTGCCCCAGCCCCAGGCCTCGGCGCCCTTGCCGCGCTTGACCACGCGGTTGCGGAAGATGTCGGCCACCACGTCGCCGTCGCCGGCGAGCAGCGCCTTGGTCGAGCACATCTCGGCGCAGGCGGGCAGCTTGCCTTCGGCGAGGCGGTTGCGCCCGTACTTCTCGAACTCGGCCTGCGAGCCATTGGCCTCGGGGCCGCCGGCGCAGAAGGTGCACTTGTCCATCTTGCCGCGCACGCCGAAGGAGCCGGCCGAGGGGAACTGCGGCGCGCCGAACGGACAGGCGTAGCTGCAGTAGCCGCAGCCGATGCACACGTCCTTGTCGTGCAGCACCACGCCCTCGTCGGTGCGGTAGAAGCAGTTGACCGGGCACACCGCCATGCAGGGGGCGTCCGAGCAGTGCATGCAGGCGACCGAGATCGACTTCTCGCCCGGCACGCCGTCGTTGAGCGTGACCACGCGGCGGCGGTTCACGCCCCAGGGCACCTCGTGCTCGTTCTTGCAGGCGGTGACGCAGCCGTTGCACTCGATGCAACGCTCCGAGTCGCAGACAAATTTCATTCGTGCCATGGTGCTGCTCCTCTTATGCCCGTTCCACGTTGCAGATCGTGGTCTTGGTTTCCTGCATCATCGTCACGCTGTCGTAGCCGTACGTCGTCGCCGTGTTCACGGCCTCGCCGCGCACCACCGGCGCCGCGCCGTTGGGGTACCAGGCCAGCATGTCCTGGCCCTGCCAGCGCCCCGCGAAGTGGAACGGCATCCAGACCGTGTCGGGCCCGACGCGCTCGGTCACCAGCGCCTGCACGTTCAGCTGCGCGCCGGTGGGCGTCCTCACCCACACGCGGTCGCCGTTGCGGATGTTCTTCTGCGCCGCGGTCTTCGGGTTGATCTCGACGAAGGACTCCTGCTGCAGCTCGGCCAGCCACGGGTTGGAACGCGTCTCGTCGCCGCCGCCCTCGTACTCGGTCAGGCGGCCCGACGTGAGGATCAGCGGGAATTTCTCCGCGACCTTGTCGGTGAGGTTCTTCTGCTGGATCGTCTTGTACAGCGTGGGCAGTCGCCAGAAGGCCTTCTTGTCGTCGTGCGTCGGGTACTTGGCCACGAGGTCGGGGCGCGTGCTGTACAGCGCCTCGCGGTGCTGCGGGATCGGGTCCGGGAAGTTCCACACCACCGCGCGCGCCTTCGCGTTGCCGAAGGGATGGCAGCCGTGGTTCTTCATGGCGACGCGGATGATGCCGCCCGAGTTGTCGGTCTTCCAGTTCTTCCCCTCGGCCGCAACCTTCTCGGGCTCGGTCAGCTCGTCCCACCAGCCCAGCTTCTTGAGCAGCACGTGGTCGAACTCCGGGTAGCCGGTCTGGATGTCCGCGCCCTTGGAGGCCGAGCCGTCCTCGGCCAGCAGGTTCACGCCGTTTCGCTCGACGCCGAAGTTCGCACGGAAGTTGCCGCCGCCTTCCATCACGTGCAGCGACGGGTTGTAGAGCACGTGCGTGCCGGGGTGCTTGAGCTCCGGCGTGCCGAAGCACGGCCACGGCAGGCCGAAGAAGTCGCCCGTCAGGTCGTAGCCCGTGAGCTTGTCCTTCACGCCTTCCTTGGCGCGCAGCGTCTTCACGTCGAACGCCGCCATGTTGCGCATGTGGGCCTTCAGGCGCTCCGGGCTCTGGCCCGTGTAGCCGATGGTCCACACCGACTTGTTGATCTCGCGCAGGATGTCCTCGGGCAAGGGTTCGTCCATGCCCTTGACCTGCTGCATCTTGTAGTTCTTCGACAGCTCCTTGCCGAAGCCGAGCTTGTCGGCCAGCTGCTGCATGATCATCTGGTCGCTGCGGCTTTCCCACAGCGGGTCGATGACCTTCTCGCGCCACTGGATCGAGCGGTTCGACGCGGTGACCGAGCCGCTGGTCTCGAACTGCGTGGCCGCCGGCAGCAGGTACACGGCGCGGTTCGGGTTCAGGTCGTTGGCGTTGCCGGGCATCGCGGCCATCGCCGCCGTGGCGGACGGGTACGGGTCGACCACGACCAGCAGGTCCAGCTTGTCCATGGCCTTCTTCATCTCGAGGCCGCGCGTCTGCGAGTTGGGCGCATGGCCCCAGAAGACGAGCGCCTTGAGGTTCGGGTCCTGGTCGATCAGCTCGTTCTTCTCGAGCACGCCGTCGATCCAGCGCGACACCGTGATGCCGGGCTTGGACATCATCGCCGGGTTGGCGAAGCGGCCCTTGATCCAGTCGTAGTCGACGCCCCACGCCTTGGCGAAGTGGCGCCACGAGCCTTCGACGATGCCGTAGTAGCCGGGCAGCGAATCGGGGTTCGGTCCGACGTCGGTGGCGCCCTGCACGTTGTCGTGGCCGCGGAAGATGTTCGCGCCGCCGCCGGCCACGCCGATGTTGCCCAGCGCCAGCTGCAGGATGCAGGAGGCGCGGACCATCGCGTTGCCGATGGTGTGCTGCGTCTGGCCCATGCACCACACGATGGTGGACGGCCGGTTCTTCGCGAACATCTCGGCGACCTTGGCCATCTGTGCCTCGGGCACGCCGCAGGCCTCCTCGACCTTGTCGGGCGTCCACTTGGCCATCACGTCCTTCTTGACCTCGTCCATCCCGTACACACGGTCGTTGATGTACTTCGGGTCTTCCCAGCCGTTCTTGAAGATGTGGTGCAGCAGCCCGAACAGGAACGGGATGTCGCTGCCCGAGCGGATGCGCACGTACTCGTCGGCCTTCGCGGCCGTGCGCGTGAAGCGCGGGTCGACCACGATCATCTTGGTGCCGTTCTCCTTGGCGTGCAGCATGTGCAACATGGAGACCGGGTGCGCCTCGGCGGCGTTGGAGCCGATGTACAACGCGCACTTGCTGTTCTGCAGGTCGTTGTACGAGTTGGTCATCGCGCCGTAGCCCCAGGTGTTGGCGACGCCGGCGACGGTGGTGGAGTGGCAGATGCGCGCCTGGTGGTCGCAGTTGTTGCTGCCCCAGAGCGACACGAACTTGCGCAGCAGGTACGACTGCTCGTTGGAATGCTTGGACGAACCGACCCAGAACACCGCGTCGGGCCCGCTTTGCTTGCGGATGTCGTTCAGCTTCGCGACGATCTCGTTGTAGGCCTGGTCCCAGCTGATGCGCTGGTACTTGCCGTCCACCAGCTTCATCGGCCAGCGCAGGCGGTATTCGCCGTGGCCGTGCTCGCGGATCGCCGCGCCCTTGGCGCAGTGGGCGCCGAGGTTGATCGGCGAGTCGAACACCGGCTCCTGCCGCACCCACACGCCGTTCTCGACGACGGCGTCGATCGCGCAACCGACCGAGCAGTGGCTGCACACCGTGCGGCGCACCTCGATCTTGCCTTGCCCCACGGCGGTCTCGCGGCCTTCGGCGGCGCGCGCCTTCTTCACCAGCACGAGCTGCGTGGCGGCGATGCCGGCGCCGACACCCAGGCCCGAACGGCGCAGGAAAGCGCGGCGGTCCATGGTGGGGATGGCTTGCGACAGGCCGCGCTGCAAGCTGTGCACGAACGGCGAGCGCGCTTGCGCTTGCCCAGCCGATTTCTTGGTCAGCAACATGTGGGTCTCCTGACAGCGCGGGTCAGATGCGGGTGGTCTTGTAGTACTGCTTGACGTGGTCCGTCAGCTGGTAGCCGCCGCCGCGCGCGGGGGCGGGCTTGGCTTCGGGAAGGGGCGCTTCCTGCTCCACGATGCGCGGCAGCACGGTGGCGGCTGCGGCAAGTGCGGTTGCGGTGCCCGCGCCTGCGAACAGAGTCCGGCGCGACAACTTGGCTTTGGCCTGGCTCATGGTCTTGTCTCCTGTGTCATCGCCGCGTTATGCATGGCGATGCATGGGTTTTCCCCGGCCAACTGTATCCCCGCACAGGGGTCGCCGCAAGCATGCCAACACCCGGAGAACTACCTGCAATCCAAAGCATTGCCCCGCATGCTGCAGCGCGTCACATCATGTCGAAACCTTGCGTTTCGACAGCGAGGAAAGCTTTCGTGAAGAGGGCCAAGGCCGAGTAAAAGCGCGCTTTCGGATACGCCGCGATCGCGTCGCACATCTGTGGCGCCCAGGGCTGCACGTGCGCCGCGAAGAACTCGCTTTGCTTCGCAAGGTTGGCGACGGCGACGTCGTCGCCCGCGATCAGGTAGCGCATGACCTCGCACAGGTAGGCGAAGTGGTCCTCGGTTTCCGGCATCGCCTCGTCGCGCGCGAGGCCCAGCGCGTCGAGGTCCGTGCGCAGCCGCACCAGCGGCTTCTCGTTCAGGAAGCCGGCCAGGTAGTGCGAGCCGAAGAGGTAGAGCTCGGGGCGGCCCACGCCGCCGAACAGCGCCTCGAATTCGGCGGCGACGTCGGCATCGGACATCTCGCGCGCCACGCCGACGAACGCGCGCCACGGCTCTTCGAGGAAACCACCGGCGGACGGCGCTTCCGTCGGCGCGACGCGGATCGCCTCGAGCAGCTTCGGCTGCGGCGGCGCGTAGTAGAGCTGCGCCAGCAGGCCGTACACCTCGGCCCGCGCGGTTTCCTCGTCGAGCGCCGACGACACGGGGATCTCGGGCTTCATGCGTCGGTGATCTTCACTTCGCCGTCGGGCGAGGAGAACATGTCGATGACGCGGCAGTCGCCGCACATCTTCAGGCGCTCGAGCGCCGGGCCCTGGAACATCGAATGGCCGGCCAGGCGGCCAAGCATCGCCTCGATGCCCTTGAGCGTGCCGAAGGGCTTGCCGCAGCGCACGCACGCGAAAGGCTTCGTCTCGTTGACCACCCGCGCTTCCTTGCGCGCCGGCGTCGTGAGCAGCCGCGGCACCAGCGCGATGGCGTCCTCGGGGCAGGTCTTCGCGCACAGGCCGCACTGCACGCAGTTCTTCTCGATAAAGCGCAGTTGCGGCGCGGCCGGGTTGTCCTGCAGCGCGCTCACCGGGCAGGCGCTGACGCAGCTCATGCACAGCGTGCACTTGTCCTTGTCCACGGCAACGGCGCCAAAGGGCGCGCCCTGCGGCAAGTCGATGACTTCGGGCACGGCCGGCGCACAGGCCGCGAGGTGGTCGATCGCGAGTTCGAGCGTGGTGCGCTTCTCGGCGGGCACCGCGAAGCTCGCGCGGTCCGTCGCCGGCTGCGCGTCGCGGGTGGCAACCACGCGCAGGTGCTGGTCGAGGTCTGCAGCCGCGTCGGCTTCGACCAGCGCGAAGTGCGTGCCCGCGTAGCCCAGGCCCGTGACGATGGCCTGCGCCACTGCCATCTGCTGGCGCAGCGCGTCGCGGTACTCCGGCACCTCCTCGCGGGTCATGAGCACCACCACCTGCGCGGCGCCGTACGCCACCGCGGTGAGCCACAGGTCGATGCCGACGCTGGCCGTGTGCCACAGCGGCACGGGAATGACGTTGGCCGGCACGCCCTGCGCCACGCCCAGTTGCGCGGCGCGGCCCAGTTCCTCGATGAGGGCCTGCCCGCGCTCCTGGCTGTGCAGCAGCACCGCCGCCTGCTTGCCGCCGCTGCGCGCGTACGTGCCCAGCAGCGTCTTCAGCTTGACGGCCTGGTCGTTCGCGCGCGGGTAGGCATAAGTGATCGCGCCGCTCGGGCACACCGTGGTGCAGGTGCCGCAGCCCACGCACAGGTTCGGGTTGACCTTGACCTGCTGGCGCGACTTGTCGCTGGTGATCGCCTCGGCCGAGCACACGTCGATGCAGGCCGTGCAGCCGGTCTTCTCGTTGCGGCTGTGCGCGCAGAGCTTGGCCTTGTACTCGAAGAACTTGGGTTTCTCGAACTCGCCGACCAGGTCGCGCAGCTTCACGACCTGCGGCAGGTCCAGGCCCTTGGGCGCGTGGAAATAGCCTTGCGGCGGCGCGTGCTGCGCGAACGCAGGCTGCGCACGCAGGTCCAGCACGATGTCGAAGGTTTCGCGGAAGGCCTGCGGCGCGCGGTCGAAGTCGATGGCGCCGACCGCTTCGCAGGCCTGCACGCACGCGCGGTGCGACTTGCACTTGCCCATGTCGACCTGGTAGTCGAGGCCGATCGCATCCTCGGGGCACGCGGTGATGCACGCGTTGCAGCGCGTGCACAGGTCCAGGTCGATCGGGTTGCCGCGGGTCCACTCGACGTCGAAGGCGCCCAGCCAACCCTTGATGCTGTCCAGCTTGCCGGTGAGGATGGGGTAGCGGCGCTGCTGCTCGCTGCGGCCGCCTTGCGCGAAGAACGTGACGTCGAGGACGTCGCCGACCAGCGAAGCCACCTGCTCGCACGCGTCGAGCGCGCCGATGACCAGCAACCGCCCGTTGCTCTTGTACGTGACGGTGGCCACCGGCTGCGGGTCGGGCAAATGCGCGGCCGCGAGCAGCGCGGCGATCTTGGGCATCGCCTGGGCCGCGTCGCGGCTCCAGCCGCCGGTTTCGCGGATGTTGACGAAGCGGATGGGCGCGACGGCGCCTTCGGTTTCCTGCGCGAGTTCGGAAAAGAGGCGCTGCTCCTGCGTGCAGGCGACGACGACTTCCTCGCTACCCTTGATCGCCTTCTGGAAGCTGGCCGCTTCCCGGCGGCACAGGGTCGTGTGCAGCGGCAGTTCCTGGTTCAGCGCCGAGCCCAGGCTCTTCGCCTGCAGGGGCATCGTCTTGTTGCAATCGCAGATCAGCGTCGGCATGGGGTACTGCTTCGGGGGCCTGCGGCGACTGTGCCACGTTTTCCGAGGGCACGTCATCCGCAACATCCCTCGGCGCCGCGCCATCCTCCGTGTCCTTTTTCCCTTCGGGACTATCCTTTTTCTCGTCGAAGAGGCCGAGGAACTGCGCGCTGGCGAGCTGGCGCAGCATCGACTCGGGGATCGGGTCGGGCTGGCTGTAGTCGTCCGCGTAGATGTCCATCATGTCGCGCACGTTGTAGCGTGGGTCGGCGAAGAGCTTCTTGACCGCGGCGTTCTTCACTTCGGGCGCGACGTCGGGGGCGACGAAGCGCTTGAAGTCGGATTCGAAGGTGAGGCTCCGCACGTCCTCCATCGTCGGGCCGGGGGGCTTCTTGGGCAGCGGCTCCAGCAGGGGCGGCGGTTCCGCAACCGCGGGCGCGACATCGGGGGGCGTCTCGGCGGGCGCCTCGGCGACGGGTTCCGGTTCCACGGGCTTGCCGGCGCGCACCTCCTGCTTGCGCCGCGACCAGCGCGAGAGGAAGTTGTCATCCGCCATCGCCGCCCCCGCCGAACTTCTTCGTCGTCGTCACCGACGCCGGGTTGCCGAAACGGTCTTCCAGCCGCTGGAAGCTCTGCGGCCGCGCGCGCTTGCGCGGCTCGGGAACGTAGTGCGCAAGCGCGAACTCGCGCATCCACTCCACCACGTCCGGTGGCGCGGGCACCTGTTCCACCGTCTCCGTCGCATCGAGCCAGCGGCCGGCGTCGTGGTAGCTGACGCTGACGACGATGGGGCGCGCGATGGGCTCGTCGGCGATGGTGGCTTCTTCCTCCATCCGCCACATCACGAACCAGCACGGCGCCGGCGTCGTGGCGTTGAGGTAATAGCCCTCGGCGTCATCGCGAAACAGCTCCACGACGAAGCCCGGGTGCAGCCAGCGCTCCTCGTCGTCGTTCTTCAGCAGCAGGCGCGGCCCGGTGCCGAAGCCGGCCTCCTGCGGCACGACGTCGGCCAGCTCCCAGCGCCAGGGCTGCCAGCGGTTGTCGATGCGCTGCCGGCGCATGACGACCGCGACTTCGAGGCTGGGACGTTCGGCCATGCCTGCCTCGCCGGGTTCAGGTGTCCTTGGAGACCGAGATCGTCGGGAACTTCGCGCTGAAGTCCTTGGCCTTCTGCGCGATCTTCACGGCGACCTGTCGCGCGACGGCCTTGTAGACCTTCGCCACGTCGCCGTCCGGGTCGCTCACCACCGTCGGCTTGCCGCTGTCGGCCTGCAGGCGGATCTGGATGTCCAGCGGCAGCGCGCCCAGGTAGTCGGCGCCGTACTGCTGGGCCAGCTTGCGCCCGCCGCCCTCGCCGAAGACGTGCTCGGCATGCCCGCAGTTGCTGCACACGTGCACGGCCATGTTCTCGACGATGCCCAGGATCGGCACGCCGACCTTCTCGAACATGCGGATGGCCTTCTTGGCGTCGAGCAGCGCGATGTCCTGCGGCGTCGTCACGATCACCGCGCCGGTCATGGGCACGCGCTGCGACAGCGTCAGCTGGATGTCGCCCGTGCCCGGCGGCAGGTCGACGATGAGGTAGTCGAGGTCGCGCCAGTTGGTCTGGCGCAGCAGCTGCTCCAGCGCCTGCGTGGCCATCGGGCCGCGCCAGATCATCGCTTCGTCCTGGTTCACCAGGAAGCCGATCGACATGACCTGCACGCCGTAGTTCTCCAGCGGCTCCATGGTCTGGCCGTCGTCGCTTTCCGGGCGCTGGTCGATGCCCATCATCATGGGCTGGCTGGGGCCGTAGATGTCCGCGTCGAGCAGGCCGACCTGCGCGCCTTCGGCAGCGAGTGCCAGCGCCAGGTTCACCGCCGTCGTGCTCTTGCCCACCCCGCCCTTGCCCGAGGCCACGGCGACGATGTTCTTGACGTTGGGCATCAGCTGCACGCCGCGCTGGACGGAATGCGCGGTCACCTTGGTCGAGAGGTTGACCGAGACGTTCTGCACGCCGGCCACCGACTTCGCGGCCGCGATCAGCGCCGTGCGCAGCTGCGGCAGCTGGCTTTTCGCGGGATAGCCCAGCTCGACGTCGAACGACACCTCGCCGCCGGTCACCTGCAGGTTCTTCACCTGCTTGGTGGAAACGAAATCCTTGCCGGTGTTCGGGTCGGTCACCGCCGCCAGCGCGGCCATCAATTGCTCGGGGGATGCCATCCGACGGAGTGTACGGTCCCCAACTAAAATCGCCGGTTCACCCCGAGAAATCCCGTAATGCCCCAGCGCAAGCTCTTCGTCACCACCGCCTTGCCGTACGCCAACGGCAAGTTCCACATCGGCCACATCATGGAGTACATCCAGGCCGACATCTGGGTGCGGCACCAGCGAATGCAGGGCAGCCAGGTGCATTTCGTGTGCGCCGACGACGCGCACGGCGCGCCGATCATGATCGCGGCCGACAAGGCCGGCAAGACGCCGCAGGCCTTCGTGGCGGAGATCGCCGCGGGCCGCAAGCCCTACCTCGACGGCTTCCACATCGCCTTCGACAACTGGCACTCGACCGACGCGCCCGAGAACCACGAGCTGGCGCAGGCGATCTACCGCGACCTCAAGGTCAACGGCCTCGTCTCCAGCAAGACGATCGAGCAGTTCTTCGACCCGCAGAAGAACATGTTCCTGCCCGACCGGTTCATCAAGGGCGAGTGCCCCAACTGCCACGCGAAGGACCAATACGGCGACAACTGCGAGGTGTGCGGCAAGGTCTACAGCCCCACCGACCTGATCAACCCGTACTCGGCGCTCTCGGGCGCCACGCCGGTGCTGAAGTCGTCGGAGCATTTCTTCTTCAAGCTGTCCGACCCGCGCTGCCTGGATTTCCTGCGCCAGTGGACGACCAGCGGCGCCGTGCAGCCCGAGGTGCTGAACAAGATCACCGAGTGGCTCACGCCCGACTCCGAAGGCAAGGTCGCCATGGGCGACTGGGACATCAGCCGCGACGCGCCCTACTTCGGCATCGAGATCCCGGATGCGCCGGGCAAGTACTTCTACGTGTGGCTCGATGCGCCGGTGGGTTACCTGGCCTCGCTGAAGAACCACCTGGGCAAGGTGGGCGTCGACTACGACCGCTACATCGCCGACCCGCAGGTGGAGCAGGTGCACTTCATCGGCAAGGACATCATCACCTTCCACACGCTGTTCTGGCCGGCCATGCTGCACTTCTCCGGGCGCAAGGTGCCGAACAAGGTGTTCGTGCACGGCTTCCTCACCGTGAACAACGGCGAGAAGATGAGCAAGAGCCGCGGCACGGGCCTGGACCCGCTCAAGTACCTGTCGCTCGCGATGAACCCCGAGTGGCTGCGCTACTACCTGGCCGCCAAGCTCAATGGCCGCAACGAGGACATCGACTTCAACCCCGAGGACTTCATGGCCCGGGTCAATTCCGACCTGGTCGGCAAGTACGTGAACATCGCCAGCCGCGCGGTGAAGTTCATCGAGGGCGGCAAGCTCGTGTCTTCGCAGGTGGAACCCGAAGCCACGGAACTCGCGCAGTCCGTGCAAGGCCTCTTCGAGTCGCGCGACTACGCGCGCGCGCTGCGCGAGGTGATGGCCTATGCCGACAAGGTCAACACGCGCTTCGACACCGCCGCGCCGTGGAAGCTGGTCAAGGAAGGCCAGGGCGGCGAGGCGGCCATCGTGTGTTCCGACTGCCTGCAGGCCTTCAAGGTCATGACGGCGTGCCTGAAGCCGGTGATGCCCGAGCTGGCGGCGCAGGCCGAGGCCTTCCTGAAGTGCGGCCCGCTCGACTGGTCCAACGCCGCGCAGGCGTTGCCGGTCGGCCACCGGATCGGCGAGTACAAGCACCTCATGCAGCGTGTCGATGCGAAGCAGCTCGACGCCCTGTTCGAAGCCGCGCCCGAAGCGGCGCCCGCCGCCGCGACGCCGGGCGGCGAGGAGCTCGCACCGCCGATCACCATCGACGACTTCGCCAAGGTGGACCTGCGCATCGCGAAGATCGTCGAGTGCAAGGCGGTGGAAGGCTCCACCAAGCTGCTGCAGCTCACGCTCGATGCGGGCGAAGGCCGCATGCGCAACGTGTTCTCCGGCATCGCCTCGGCCTACAAGCCCGAGCAGCTGGTGGGCAAGCTCACCGTGCTCGTCGCCAACCTCGCCCCGCGCAAGATGAAGTTCGGCGTCAGCGAGGGCATGGTGTTGGCGGCCAGCCACGGGGACGAAAAGGCCAACCCCGGAATTTTCGTGCTGGAGCCCACATCCGGCGCCACGCCCGGGTTGCGGGTGCGCTAGCTCTGCCGTTTGGCGCTAGAGTGCTGCGCATGAGCAGTACCCCCGCCCTCTTTCGCCTCGCGGCGGCCTGCGCCGCCGCGGCCCTCCTCGCCGGCTGCGCCGTCGTTTCCGTTGCCAGCACCGCCGTCGGCTTCGCCGCCACGGCGGCCAGCCTGGCGGTGGACGCCACCGTCGGCACGGCCAAGGCCGTCGGCAGCGTCGTGATGCCGTCGAAGGCCGAAGACAAGCAGTAAGGCCACGCGGGCGTAAACTGCCCTCCATGGTCCGCGCGCCGCTCCAGCTTTCGCGCCGCCGCCGCTTCATCACGCGGCTGCATCACTGCGGCCCACCGGGAACGAACTGAACGCCTGCTTCGCGTTTCGTCCGCTCCCGGAGACCTGATTGCAACTTCCCTTCCATTTCCGTCCGCGCCTGGCGGACGCCTTGCGCGGTTACGACCGCGAGCATTTCGCGCGCGACCTCGGCGCCGGCGTCACGGTCGGCATCGTCGCGCTGCCGCTGGCCATGGCCTTCGCCATCGCGTCCGGCCTGAAGCCCGAAGCCGGCCTGTGGACGGCCATCATCGCGGGCCTGGTGATCGCGGCGCTGGGCGGCTCCAGCGTGCAGATCGGCGGGCCGGCGGGCGCGTTCATCGTCATCGTCTACGGCATCGTCGAACGCTTCGGCCTGGCCAACCTGCTGATCGCCACCAGCTGCGCCGGGGTGCTGCTCTTCGTCGCGGGCTTCTTCCGGCTGGGGCGGCTGGTGCGCTACGTGCCGGTGAGCATCGTCATCGGCTTCACCAACGGCATCGCGGTGCTCATCGCCGTGTCGCAGCTGAAGGACTGGCTGGGGCTGAAGGTGGAGAAGATGCCCGCCGACTTCTTCGCGCAGCTGAACGTGATCGGCGCGAACATCGCGACCTTCAACCCCTTCGCGTTCGGGCTCGGAGCCGCCTGCGTCCTGGTGCTGTTCGTGTGGCCGCGCCTGTGGGGCGAGCGCTCGCCCATCCGCGCCGCCATCGACCTGCCCGGCGTGAAGACGGCGGCGGCGTTCAACCGGCGCGTGCCCGGCCCGGTGGTGGCGCTGGTGCTGCTGACGCTCTTCGCCTGGTACTTCCAGTTGCCGGTGGAAACCATCGGCACGCGCTTCGGCTCCATCCCCGAGGGCCTGCCCGCCTTCGTGCTGCCCGAGTTCTCGTGGGCCACGGTGAAGCTGCTGGTGACGCCCACGCTGACCATCGCGGCGCTGGGCGCGATCGAGTCGCTGCTGTGCGCGCGCGTCGCCGACCAGCTCACGACCCTGCCGCGCCACGACCCCAACCAGGAACTGATGGCGCAAGGCGTGGCCAATTTCGTCACGCCCTTCTTCGGCGGCATGCCGGCCACCGGCACCATCGCGCGCACCGTGACGAACATCCGCGCCGGGGCCTCGACGCCCGTTGCGGGCATCGTGCACGCCGTGACGCTGGCCATCATCGTGCTGGCGGCGGCGAAGCTTGCGCTCCTGGTGCCGCTGCCGGTGCTGGCGGGCATCCTGCTCTTCGTCGCTTTCAACATGGGCGAGTGGCACGAGTTCGCCAACCTGAAGAAGTACAGCATGCACTACCGCGTGCTGATGCTCGGCACCTTCTTCCTCACGGTCGTCTTCGACCTGACCGTGGCCGTGCAGGTGGGCCTGCTCACCGCGTGCGGCCTGTTCATCCGCCGCATGAGCGCGCTGTTCTCCGTCAAGCGCGTGCGCGAAGAAGGCGCGGTGATCCACTACGAGCTGTACGGCGCGCTCTTCTTCGGCGCGGTCGCGAAGATCGACGAGGTGGTGCAGGCCGTGGAGCGCGGGCCGAGCGAACCCGTCGTCATCCTCGACTGCTCGCACCTCGTGCAGCTGGACACCTCGGGCCTGGATTCGCTGCGCCAGCTGCACAAGGCGGCGCTGCTGCGCGGCGGCACGCTGCACCTGGAGAACCTGCACGAGCAGCCGCGCGGGCTGATCGAACGTTCGGGCTTCGCGGCGGAACTGGCCGCGAACCTGCCGTCGCCCGAAGTCGCGGCCGGCTAGAACGAGCCGGGGTCGCCGGGGAAGACCACAGGCGATTCGAAACCATCGGCCGACACCGCCGACACGCCGAAGAACCAGTCGTCGATCACCACGTTGCGCAGCTGCGCCTGCGTGACATTGCCGGGCACGTCGCGGCTGAAGCGCCACTGCGGCTCCGTCGTTGCGCGCCACCAGACGCGATAGCTCGCGGCGCCCGGCACGGCTTGCCACTTGAGCGTGGTGTGGGGCGTCACGGCGCCTTCGATGGCCACGCCTTTCGGCGGCGCCGGCGCGTGCGCCAGGGCCGCCATCGCGATCACGTTCAGGCGCGTGACCTGCGCGAGGTAGCCGAAGTCCACGCCCTCGACCGTGTCGCCGTAGCGCACGCCGTTCTCCACCCGCAGGTCCTGGTGCTGGCGCGAGTAGTCCTCGTGCGCCTCGGTGATGCGCACGGCGGGAAAGCCCGCGTTGAGGAACTCCACCTGGTCGCCGCCGCGCCCGTAGCGGTCGGTGCGATAGACCATCTGCACCTTGAAAGTCGGCAGGTGCTTCTGCGCCAGCTTGTCGATGAAGCGAGCGAGGTTGCGCGAAGGCGAATCGACCTCGCCGCCGTTGTAGCGGCGCCGGTTGGCCTGCTGCGGCGTCTCGGTCGCTTTCGTGCCTTCGGAGAACACGCGCACCGTGCTGTTGTCGTGCACGCCGTCGGCGCCATGGCTGTTGCCGACGATGTCGTTGTTCAGGTTCGCCTCCACCTGCCAGCCCTGCGCCTTCGCGTATTCGGCCAGCACCTTACCGCCGTACAGGCCCTGCTCCTCGCCGGACAGCGCGGCGTAGACCAGTGTCGCGCGCACCTTCTGGCGCGAAAGCACGCGCGCGGCCTCGATCACCGCCGCGACGCCCGACGCGTCGTCGTTGGCGCCGGGCGCGTCGCTGGTGGCGTCCATCACGTCCGAGACGCGCGAGTCCAGGTGGCCCGTGATCACGATGACACGGCTGGGGTCCTCGGTGCCGCGCTGGATGGCCACGATGTCCATCACCTCCGTGGGCTGCGGGATGCGCGGGCCCGTGAACACCTGCGACGGCGTCACCACCTGCAGGCACCCGCCGCAGTCGCGCGAGATGGCGGCGAAGCGCGACTGGACCCAGCGCCGCGCGGCACCGATACCCCGTGTTTCGCTCTTCGTCTCCGACAAGGTGTGGCGCGTGCCGAAAGCCACCAGGCGCGTGATGGTGCCGTGAAGTTCGGCCTCGCTCACCTGCGCGGCCAGTTCTTCCAGCGGGGGCAGCGCCAGGGCCAGTGACGGCGCCAGCGACAGGGCCATGGCAGGCAGGAAATGCTTCATGGGTCGGACCGGTAAAATCGCGAGTATGTCCTTCCTGCAGCGCATCTTCCGCCGCCCCGACTACAAGTCGGAGGTCACGCTCTTCATCGACGACCTCAAGGAGAAGAAGCCCGACCTGGAGGCGCAGCAACGCGCCGGCCGCGCCATCTGGTGGGACAAGCAGGTCAACCGCGAGGCCTGGGACGAGTTCCGCGCCGGGCAGGTGCGCCAGAAGCCCTACGTCTACCAGACGGAACCGGTGAAATGAGCGCCGCCGCGAGCGGCGAGGCCCAGTTGCCCGAGGCAACCGAACCTGCCCTGGAAACGATGCCCGACGTGGTGGACCAGGTGGCCCTCGCGAAACTCTACGGCGAACCGCTGTTCGCCATGCCGACGGACCTGTACATCCCGCCGGACGCGCTGGAGGTCTTCCTCGAGGCCTTCGAAGGCCCGCTGGACCTGCTGCTGTACCTGATCCGCAAGCAGAACTTCAACATCCTCGACATCCCGATGGCGGGCGTCACGCGCCAGTACCTGGTGTACGTGGACGAGATCCGCACGCGCAACCTCGAGCTGGCCGCCGAGTACCTGCTGATGGCGGCGATGCTCATCGAGATCAAGTCGCGCATGCTGCTGCCGCCGAAGAAGTCGGCCGACGGCGAGGAGGCCGAGGACCCGCGCGCCGAGCTCGTGCGCCGCCTGCTCGAGTACGAGCAGATGAAGCTCGCCTCCGCGCGCCTGAACGAAATGCCGCAGCTGGGCCGCGACGTGCTGCGCTCGCAGGTCTACATCGAGCAGGCCCTGCAGCCGCGCTTCCCGGACGTGAACGTGGTCGACCTGCAGGAAGCCTGGCAGGACATCATCAAGCGCGCCCGGCTCGTGCAGCACCACAAGATCACGCGCGAGGAGCTGTCGGTGCGCGAGCACATGTCCATCATCCTGCGCAAGCTGCAGGGGCGGAAGTTCGTGGAGTTCGAGAACCTGTTCGACACCACGCGCGGCATGCCGGTGGTGATCGTCACCTTCATCGCCATGCTGGAACTCGCCAAGGAAACGCTCATCGAGGTGACGCAGGCCGAAGCCTACGCGCCGATCTACGTGCGCATCACGTACCAGCCGGCATGACCACCAAGGATTTCGACGTCGTCATCGTCGGCAGCGGCCTCGCGGGCCTGACCGCGGCCATGCACCTCGCGCCGACCAAGCGCGTGGCCGTCATCACCAAGCGCTCGTTGAGCGACGGCTCCAGCGGCTGGGCGCAGGGCGGCATCGCGGCCGTGATGGCCGAGGACGACAGCTTCCAGTCGCACGTGGACGACACGCTGGTGGCGGGCGCGGGCCTGTCGCAGCTGGATGCCACGCGCTTCGTCGTGGAGCACGCGCCCGAGACCATCGACTGGCTGGTGGAGATGGGCGTGCCCTTCTCGCAGGAAGGCGGCCACCTGCACCTGACGCGCGAAGGCGGCCACAGCGCCCGCCGCATCGTGCACGTGACCGACGCCACGGGCGCGGCCGTGCAGCAGACGCTGATCCAGCACGTGAAGAACACGCCGAACATCACGGTGTTCGAGCAGCACACGCTGGTGGACCTGATCACCACGCGCAAGCTGGGCATGTCGCCCGACGAGCCGCAGCGCTGCCTGGGGCTGTACGCGCTGGACGACATCGCCGACGAAGTCGTCACCTTCCGCGCGCCGCAGACCATCGTGGCCACCGGCGGCGCGGGCAAGGTCTACCTGTACACGACCAACCCCGACACCGCCACCGGCGACGGCATCGCCGCCGCGTGGCGCGCGGGCTGCCGGGTGACGAACATGGAGTTCATCCAGTTCCACCCCACCTGCCTGTACCACCCGCACGTCAAGTCGTTCCTGATCACCGAGGCCGTGCGCGGCGAAGGCGGCAAGCTGCTGCTGCCCGACGGCACGCGTTTCATGCCGCAGCACGACAAGCGCGAGGAGCTGGCGCCGCGCGACATCGTCGCCCGCGCGATCGACTTCGAGATGAAGAAGCACGGCATCGACTGCGTGTACCTGGACATCTCGCACCAGCCCGCCGAGTTCATCAAGGAACACTTCCCGAACATCTACGCGCGCTGCCTGCAACTGGGCATCGACATCACCAAGCAGCCCATCCCGGTGGTGCCCGCCGCCCACTACACCTGCGGCGGCATCCACACCGACCTGCAGGGCCGCACCGACCTGGCGGGCCTGCACGCCATCGGCGAGACGGCGTACACCGGCCTGCACGGCGCCAACCGCCTGGCGAGCAACTCGCTGGTGGAATGCATGGTGTTCGCGCGCTCGGCGTCCAACGACATCTTGTCGCAGCGCCTGCCCGTTCCTCCGGCGCTGCCGGGCTGGGACGAGAGCCGCGTGACCGACGCCGACGAGGCGGTCGTCATCTCGCACAACTGGGACGAGCTGCGCCGCTTCATGTGGGACTACGTCGGCATCGTGCGCACCAACAAGCGCCTGGAGCGCGCGGCGCACCGCATCCGCCTGCTGCAGGCCGAGATCCAGGAGTTCTACGCGAACTTCCACGTCACGCGCGACCTGCTGGAGCTGCGCAACCTGGTGACGGTGGCCGACCTCATCGTGAAGTCGGCGCAGGCGCGGCACGAAAGCCGCGGGCTGCATTTCAGCCGCGACTACCCGCAGCTGGCTGACGACACGCACCCGACGATCCTGGCGCCGACGTAGCGCGCGATCAGCGCCGCGCCAGCACCGTCAACCCGTTGTTGTTGGCGTACTTCTCCCACAGCTGCCAGTGGCGGTTCTGCAGCAGGAACTCCTCGATCGCCGGCCACAGGCCCTTGCGGCGGCGGCCGGGCCGCGTGGCGCACTCGTAGGTGTAGCCCTCGCCGAAGTCCGCGAAGGTCGTCGTGTCGTGCAGGATGATCCAGCGCCGCGCCTGCTCGGCGTGCAGGTCCAGCTCGCGCTTGAGCTGGTCGTAGACGTGCCAGGTGTCGATGAACAGCAGGTCGGTCGGCTCGATCTCGAACTTTTCGTCGCCGGTGTCGGCCTGGCGGAACTGCAACTGCACGCCGCTGGAGGCCGCGAGCCGCTGCGCGTACTCGATGGGCGCGGGGTTGATGTCGATGCACACCAGCTTCTTCGGGCGCGCGTGCAGGAAGGCCCAGGTGCTCACCACCGTGCGCACGCCCATCTCGGTCACGTGCGCGCAGCCCTTCGCGTAGCGCGCCAGCGTGGGCAGGTGCTCGTGGATGTCGCTCGCTTCGCGGCAGTGGTGCTGGTAGAAGTCCTCGATCGTTTCCATGCCGGCATCCTGTCACGCCGCGCCGATGTCCGGCACGAGGCTGCCGGCGGGCTTGCCGCTCTTGAGTGCGGCCGTGAAAGCGAGCATGCGGTCGATCGGCACGCGTGCGCGGTCGATGATGGCTTCGTCCACGAAGATCTCGTTGGTGCCCGTCTCGAGCACGTGCGCCAGCACCGCCAGCCCGTTCATCGCCATCCACGGGCAGTGCGCGCAGCTCTTGCACGTGGCACTGTTGCCCGCCGTCGGCGCTTCGTAGAACACCTTGCCGGGGTTGAGGGTGCGCAGCTTGTGCATCATGCCGTTGTCGGTCGCGACGATGAACTCCTTCGCGTCCATCTCCTTCGCGGCCTTCAGGATGCCCGAGGTGGAGCCCACCGCATCGGCAAGCGCGACCACTTCCGCCGGCGACTCCGGGTGCACCAGCACCTTGGCGCCGGGGTGCTCCTTCTTCAGCGCTTCCAGCTCGAACGACTTGAACTCGTCGTGCACGATGCATGAGCCGTTCCAGAACACCATGTCGGCGCCGGTCTCGCGCTGGATGTAGTGGCCCAGGTGCTTGTCCGGCGCCCACAGGATCTTGTGGCCCTTGCCGGCCAGTGCGCGCACGATGTCCACCGCGCAGCTGGAGGTGACGAGCCAGTCGGACCTTGCCTTCACGGCGGCGCTGGTGTTCGCGTAGACAACCACCGTGCGGTCCGGGTGCTGCGCGCAGAACGCCGAGAACTCGTCGGCCGGGCAGCCCAGGTCGAGCGAGCAGGTGGCGTCCAGGTCGGGCATCAGCACCTTCTTGTGCGGCGACAGGATCTTGGACGTCTCGCCCATGAAGCGCACGCCCGACACGACGAGCGTGGTGGCCGGGTGGTCGCGCCCGAAGCGCGCCATCTCCAGCGAATCGGAGACGATGCCGCCCGTCTCCTCCGCCAGGTCCTGCAGGTCCGGGTGCACGTAGTAGTGCGACACCATCACCGCGTTGCGCTCTTTCAGCAGGCGCCTGATCCTGTCCTTCAGCTGCGCGCGCTCGTCCTGCGAGGGCTCGGCCGGCACGCGCGCCCACGCGAAGCGCGTGTCGCAGGTGCCCGCCGGCAGCGGGTGCTCGTATTCCACTTCCTTGATGGGGATGACGGCTGCCATGTCGTCTCTTCAGATGCCGGTGAAGCGCATCGAGAAGTCCGTGGCCTTCACGTCCTTCGTCAGCGCGCCGATGGAGATGCGGTCGACGCCCGTTTCCGCGAGGGCGCGCACGCCGTCGAGCGTGACGCCCCCGGAAATCTCGAGGATGGCGCGGCCGGCGTTGATGCGCACGGCTTCGCGCAGGGTGGGGATGTCCATGTTGTCCAGCAGGACCATCTTCGCACCGGCCGCCAGTGCTTCCTGCAGCTGGTCGAGCCGCTCGACCTCGATTTCGACGAACGATGCGCCCGCCGCGGCGCGCTGCGCGGCTTCGAGCGCCGCGCGCACGCCGCCGGCGGCCGCGATGTGGTTTTCCTTGATCAGCACCGCATCGAACAGGCCGATGCGGTGGTTGGTGCCGCCGCCCACCCGCACCGCGTACTTCTGCGCCATGCGCAGGCCCGGCAGCGTCTTGCGCGTGTCGACGATCGCCGCGCGCGTGCCGCGCACGGCCTCGACGAAGGTCGCGGTCTTGGTGGCGACCGCACTGAGCAGCTGGAGGAAGTTGAGCGCCGTGCGTTCGGCCGTCAGCAGCGATCGCGCCTGGCCTTCGAGTTCGAGCACGACGTCGTTGGCCGCGCAGCGCGCGCCTTCGTCGACGCGCCAGCGCGCCTCGATGGCGGCATCCACCTGCTTCACGGTGGCTTCCACCCAGGGGCGGCCGCAGATGACGGCGCTTTCACGCGCCAGGATGCGTGCCGAGGCCCGGCGGCCGGCCGGCACCAGCGCAGCCGTGAGGTCGCCGGCGCCCACGTCCTCGCGCAGGGCGCGCGCCGCATCGTCGGCGGCCGTGCGCGTCAGCTCAGGCGGTGCGAAGGTCATGCAGGAAGCATAGCTTCAATGCCGGTGGCCGTCCGGCAGGCGGGTGGGAAACCCTCCGACCACGCGCACGGCCCGTTCATGCCACAGTTGCGCCATGACCGACAGCTACACCGCCGAGGCGCCCACGCGCGAGGAAGTCGATGCCATGCCGGGGCCCGTGGTGCTGGAGTTCGGCACGGGCTGGTGCGGCTGGTGCCAGGGCGCGCAGCCGCACATCGCCAGGGCCTTCGCCGGGCACGAGGGCGTGCGCCACATCAAGGTGGAAGACGGCCCCGGGCGGCCGCTGGGCCGGTCGTTTCGCATCAAGCTGTGGCCCACGCTGGTGTTCCTGAAGGACGGCCGCGAGGTCGCGCGCGTGACGCGCCCCGCCGACGAGCGCGCCATGGCCGGCGCGCTCGCACAGATCGACTAGCGCGCGGCGAAGCAGTAGAAGTAGCCGGCGCTGCCGCTGCGCGCCAGTTCGGGCAGGCTGCAGCCGGCCGTCTTGTGCGACGCATTCCACGACACGTTGGCCACCGGGTCGGGGTTGGTGCCCTTGCGGTCATGGTGCCCCACCATCGCGCTGCCGCCGGAACTGGCGGTCCAGTTGTTGCACGTAGCGCCGCCGACCGCGCGCCCGTCAGGCCCGGAGCCGGTCATGATGTCGTGCGCGTAGGGCGCAGGGTCGCCGAAGCCCTTGACCACCTGCCCCTTCTCGTCGATGTTCGTCTCCTTGGTGAGCTTGTTGTTGCCATGCAGCTCGTCGAGGTTGGCCGCGATCATCTCGCCCTTGGCGTTGTACCAGGGGCCCTTGCCGATGCGGTCGCGCGCATGGACGGCGCCTTGCGAACCGGCGGGCTCCGTGCTCAGGTAGGCACGCCAGTTCTTGTTGCCCTGGCCGGCCGCGGTGGCCAGCTGCTTGCAGAACGCGTCGGCGCCCGCGAGGCCGCCGAGGTCGCCGCCCTTCCCGGGGTTGGCGCTGGTGATGAAGAAGCTCATCGACTTGTCTTCCATCATCGAGGCACAGGCGGCAACGAGTCCGCTGGCGGCGAGGACGGCAACGAGGACGGTTCGGCGCATGGGGGTCTCCTTGTTGTTGGAGACGGCAGGCTAGCGCAGTTGCGCGGACGTTTCCTAGCGGGTTTCCGGCACCGGGCCGCGGCCCATGAGCTCAGCCACGGCGTCGTGCGGCTTCACGCTGCCTTCGAGCAGCGCCGCCACCGCCTGCGCGATCGGCATCTCCACGCCGAGCCGGTCGGCGCGCGCCACGACGGCCCGCGCGCACAGCACGCCTTCGGCCACGTGGCCCAGTGACGCGGTCGCGTCGGCGAGGCTGCGGCCCTGCGCGAGCAGCAGGCCGACGCGGCGGTTGCGGCTGAGGTCGCCGGTGGCGGTGAGCACCAGGTCGCCCAGGCCCGACAGGCCCATGAAGGTTTCGGGCCGCGCGCCGAGCGCAACGCCCAGGCGCGTCATCTCCACGAGGCCGCGCGTGATCAACGCGGCGCGCGCGTTGAGGCCCAGCCCCAGGCCGTCGCATAGGCCCGTGGCGATGGCCAGCACGTTCTTCACCGCGCCGCCGACTTCGACGCCCGGCACGTCGTCGTTCGCGTAGACGCGCAGGCGGTCATTGTGGAATGCGTCGACGAGCAGCTGGCGCACCGCGGCATCCGCGCTCGCTGCGACGAGGGCCGTCGGCCGGCCGCGCGCCACCTCCTCGGCAAAGCTCGGGCCGCTCAGCACGCCGCAGCGCAGCGCCGGCGCGCTTTGCGCCTGCACCTCATGGCCCAACAGCCCTTCGGCGCCCGACGATTCGAAGCCCTTGCACAGCCAGACGACCGGGCTGGCCTGCGCCGATAGCGACGACAACATGCCGCGCAAGGCGGCCATCGGCGTGGCGACGACGGCGAGCTCGCACGCGGCGGCGAGCGGCACGACGTCGGCATCGGAGGAAATGGTGACCTGCTGCGGCAGGTCGACGCCCGGCAGGTAGCGGGCGTTGGTGCGGCCGCGGCGCAAGGCATCGGCCTGCGCCGCGTCGCGGGCCCACAGCACGACGTCGTGGCGTGCGGCCGCGTTCACCGCGAGCGCCGTGCCCCAGGCGCCCGCCCCGAACACGGCGATCTTCATGCGCGCGTCAGGCCGCGGCGACGGCCTTGGACTCTTCGCCCGGCTGCGTGTTCTGGAACTGCGGGTTCTGGGCCTCGTACATGGCCTGGAAGTTCAGCTCGGTCAGGTGCACGGGCGGGAAGCCGGCGCGCGTGACGACGTCGGCGACGTTGGCGCGCAGGTAGGGGTAGAGGATCTGCGGGCAGGTGATGCCCAGGATGGGGCTGACCTGCTCCTGCGGCACGTTGCGGATCTCGAAGATGCCGGCCTGCTTCACTTCGACCAGGAACACCGTCTTGTCCTTGATCTTGGTGGTGACGGTGGCCATCACGCACACCTCCCACACGCCGTCGGCGGCGGCATTGGCCTCCACGCCCAGCTGGATCTCGACCGCGGGCTGCTCCTGCTCGAGCAGGATGGCCGGCGAGTTCGGCTGCTCCAGGGAAGCCTCCTTCAGGTACACGCGCTGGATCTGGAAAACGGGGGCGTTCGGGGAGTCTTTCGTGAAGGTGTTCTCGGCCATGGCTTTACTCGATGTGCAAAGGCCCGCCGGGGTGAACCGAAGCGGGCCGGATTCGGGACAGAAGGGCGATTATCCCTTAAGGAGCGGGTCCAATCCCCCGCGGTGGTCGAGCGCGACCAGGTCGTCGCAGCCGCCCACGTGGGTCTCGCCGATGAAGATCTGCGGCACCGTGCGGCGACCGGTCATCTCCATCATCTTGTAGCGCTCCTGGGGGTGCAGGTCGACGCGGACTTCGTCGATGTCGGCGACGCCCTTGGCTTTGAGGATCTGCTTGGCGCGGATGCAGTAGGGGCAAACCGCGGTCGTGTACATCTTGACGGACTGCATGGCTCCCGATCTTGTTCGTCGTTGCTGCGAGGCCTTGTCAGGCTTTCTCGACAGGCAGGTTCGCTTCTTTCCACGCCTTGAGTCCGCCGGACAGCGCCTGGGCCTTGTCGTAGCCCAGCTTTTTCGCCACCGCCGCCGCGCGGCTGGCGCGGGCGCCCGTGGCGCAGACCAGGATCACGGGCAGGCCCTTGTTCTTCACCACTTCGGGCAGGCGCTGCTCCAGCTGGTTCAGCGGGATGTTCCTCGCGCCGCCGATGTGGCCCTGCGCGAACTCTTCGGTTTCGCACACGTCCACCACGACGGCCTTCTCGCGGTTGATCAACTGCACCGCCATGCCGGTGGACAGGCTGCCGGCGCCGGCTCCCTGGATGGTGGGCCACACCAGCATCGCGCCGGAAGTCAGGGCAATGGTGATGAGCATCCAGTTGTCGATCACAAATTTCACGTGGGTTCCTTGGGTGGCAGCCCCGGATTCTAGAATGCGGGGTTTTGCTCCCGCCCACCCGGGGTTTTCTTCCTGCCTCCAACGAAAGCTCCCATGCACAAGCTCGTCCTGATCCGCCACGGCCAGTCCACCTGGAACCTCGAAAACCGCTTCACCGGCTGGACGGACGTCCCCCTGACCGAACAAGGCATCCAGGAGGCGCAGGCCGCCGGCCGCCTGCTGCGCCAGGAGGGCTGGGACTTCGACATCTGCTACACCAGCGTCCTCAAGCGCGCCACGCACACGCTGTGGCACACGCTGGACCAGATGGACCGCACCTGGCTGCCGGTGGTGCACTCGTGGCGCCTGAACGAGCGCCATTACGGCGCGCTGCAGGGCCTGAACAAGGCCGAGACGGCGAAGAAGTTCGGCGACGACCAGGTGCTGGTCTGGCGCCGCAGCTACGACATCCCGCCGCCGCCGCTGGACGCGAACGACCCCCGCAGCGAGCGCGGCGACATCCGCTACAAGCACGTGCCCGAGGGCCAGTTCCCGCTGACCGAGTGCCTGAAGGACACCGTGGCGCGCGTGCTGCCGTTCTGGAACGACTCCATCGCCCCGGCGCTCAAGGTCGGCCGCCGCGTGCTGGTTTCGGCCCACGGCAACTCGATCCGGGCGCTGGTGAAGTACCTGGACGGCGTTTCCGACGCCGACATCGTGGGCCTGAACATCCCCAACGGCATCCCGCTGGTGTACGAGCTGGACGATGCCCTGAAACCGATCCGCCACTACTACCTGGGCGACGCCGAAGCCATCGCCAAGGCGGCCGCGGCGGTGGCCAACCAGGGCAAGGCAGGTTAAGGAAAAGGCTTACCCACGGCGGCGCCGGGCGGCCTAGATTGGGAACGGGGCCGCCGGACCCCTCACTGACCCCCGCTCCCGGCGGCCCTACCCTGTAGTGGGTCCTGCCCGGGGCTGCGCCCTGCAGTTCGCCAGCCCCGGGACTTTTACACGTTACGGAAGCACCGTTCCGGGAACCCCCGGGTAACGCGGGCGTCATATCCGTTTCTCAGGTGTATATTTTCGAGGCAGCACCGCAGGTGCTCCCAGGACCCTCCAAGGACCCCCTCTTAATGAGCCACAAACTCAAGATTGCCGGCTGGATTTCCGTAGGCGCAGTGGCCGGCGCGCTCACGACGGTGTCGTTGCAGACGGTCGCCCGCGGCTCGCTCGCGCCCCTGCCGCTGGAGGAATTGCAGCAGCTCGCGGCCGTCTTCGGCATGGTCAAGACCGACTACGTCGAGGCCGTGGACGAGCACAAGCTGATCCAGGACGCGATCGCCGGCATGGTGTCCAGCCTGGACCCGCACTCGCAGTACTTCGACAAGAAGTCCTTCAAGGAATTCCGGGAAGGCACGTCCGGCCGCTTCGTTGGCGTCGGCATCGAAATCTCGCAGGAAGACGGCCTGGTCAAGGTCATCGCCCCGATCGAGGGCTCGCCCGCCTTCCGCGCGGGCCTCAAGCCCAACGACCTCATCACCAAGATCGACGACTCGGCCGTGAAGGGCCTGAGCCTGAACGAAGCCGTGAAGAAGATGCGCGGCGAGCCGAACACCAAGGTCATGCTGACGATCTACCGCAAGGACGAGAACCGCTCCTTCCCGGTCACGATCACCCGCGAAGAGATCCGCACGCTGTCCGTCAAGGGCAAGGTGGTTGAGCCCGGCTATGGCTGGATCCGCGTGTCGCAGTTCCAGGAGCGCACCGTCGAGGACTTCGTCCGCAAGCTCGAGGAGATGTACCGCCAGGAACCCAACATGAAGGGCATGGTGCTGGACCTGCGCAACGACCCGGGCGGCCTGCTCGACGCGGCCGTGGCGATCTCGGCGGCCTTCCTGCCGGAGAACGTCACCGTCGTCTCCACCAACGGCCAGCTGCCCGAATCCAAGTTCACCTACAAGGCCGCGCCGGAGTACTACCAGCGCCGCGCCGGGGCCGACCCGCTGCGCCGCCTGCCCGCCGGGCTCAAGAGCGTGCCGCTGGTCGTGCTGGTCAATGAAGGCTCCGCCTCGGCCAGCGAGATCGTGGCCGGCGCCCTGCAGGACCACCACCGCGCCACCGTGCTGGGCAGCCAGACCTTCGGCAAGGGCTCGGTGCAGACGGTGCGCCCGCTCGGCCCCGACACGGGCCTGAAGCTCACCACCGCCCGCTACTACACGCCGAGCGGCCGTTCGATCCAGGCCAAGGGCATCGTGCCCGACGTGCTGGTCGACGAAACCGCCGAGGGCAACGTCTTCTCGCTGCTGCGCACGCGCGAAGCCGACCTGGAAAAGCACATCGGCAGCGGCCAGGGCCCCGAGACCAAGGACCCGGCCGTCGAGAAGGCCCGCGAGGAAGCCCGCAAGAAGGCCGAAGAGCAGGCCAAGGCCGGCGGCCCCACCCCGCGCGCGCCCGAGTACGGCACGGAAAAGGACTTCCAGCTGGCCCAGGCCGTCAACCAGCTCAAGGGACGGCCGGTGCTGGTCTCGAAGACGCAGGTCGTCGAGAACAAGCAGGACAAGAAGGACAACTGATCGCTCTGCGATCCCGGGAAAGCCGCCGCAAGGCGGCTTTTCTTTTTCCCTTCACAATTCCTGCATGACCGACGAGCAGCTCCTGCGCTACTCCCGCCACATCCTGCTGGAGGAGATCGGCGTGGAGGGCCAGCAGCGCATCCTCGATGCGCATGCGCTGGTCATCGGCGCGGGCGGCCTCGGCTCGCCCGTGATGCTTTACCTGGGCACCGCCGGCGTCGGCCGCATCACGCTCGTCGACCACGACAGCGTGGACCTCACCAACCTGCAACGCCAGATCGCCCACACCCTGCAGCGCGTCGGCCAGCCCAAGGCCACGTCCGCGCGCGAAGGCGTCGAGGCCATCAACCCCGAAGTGCTGGTGAAGCCGGTGGTCGCACGCGCCGATGCGCAACTGCTCGACGAGCTGGTGCCGCAGGCCGACGTGGTGCTCGACTGCACCGACAACTTCAAAACCCGCCACGCCATCAACGCGGCGTGCGTGAAACACCGCAAGCCGCTGGTCTCCGGCGCCGCGATCCGCATGGACGGGCAGGTGTCGGTCTTCGACACGCGCGATGCGAAGTCGCCTTGCTATGCCTGCGTGTTCCCGCCCAGCGAGGACTTCGAGGAAACGCGCTGCGCCACGCTCGGCGTGTTCGCGCCGCTGGTGGGCATCATCGGCGCGATGCAGGCGGCCGAGGCGCTGAAGATCCTCGCGGGGACGGGCGAGTCGCTCGCGGGACGGTTGCAGATGCTCGACGGGCTCGCGATGGCGTGGAACGAAGTGCGGGTGCCGCGCAACCCGTCGTGCGAGGTGTGCGCGCCGCTGCGCTCATAGGCCCGGCGGCAGCTCGATCCCCTCCTCGCGCGCCCGGCGCTCCAGCGCCAGCCTTCTCTCGCCCGGCAGCCGCACGCCATCGTCCACCAGCATCGCCGCGATGAGCGCCTCGATGCGCTCGTTGTAGACATCGTTCCCCGACAGCGCGCCCGGGTTCACGAGGATGAACGCCTGGCCGATGCGCGGGCGGTTGCCTTCGTCCTCGAAGAAGGACGAAGCCTCGCTGCCGATGTGTGCCCCCGTGAGCGCGGTGACGAGGATCTCGACGATGAGCGCCAGCATCGCGCCTTTCGCGCCGGCGATCGGCAACATCGAGCCCGCGAGCGCCGCCTTCGCGTCAGTCGTGGGGCGGCCTTCGCTGTCCAGCGCCCAACCGAGCGGAATCGGCTCACCCTTCTTTGCCGCGACGGCGATCTTGCCGCGCGCCGTTTCGGATAGCGCGAGGTCGATCATGAGCGCGTCGTGGTCCTTGCGTGGGAACACCGCCGCGATGGGATTCGTGCCGAAGATCGCGCGCTTGCCGCCGGCGGCAGGCATGGCCGACGGCGAATTCGCGAAGGCGAGCCCGACGAGGCCCGCTTTCGCGGCCGGCCGAAGGTGGTCGACCAGCACGCCTGCGTGGTGGCTGTTCGTCACGCCCGCGAAGCACACGCCGAATTTCTTCGCCAGCTGCGAGCCGCGTTCGACCGCCAGCTCGCAGGCCGGGAACGCGAAGCCATCCCTGGCGTCGACGAGCAACACGGCGCCATGCTCACGTGCGATCACCGCTTCGGCCTCACCATCGACACGTCCGTTGCGCAAGTGGCTTGCGTACTGCGTGACGCGTGACAGGCCGTGCGAGCCGATGCCCTGCGCCTCCGCCCGCACCAGCGCCAGGGCGGTGCTCACGGCCTGCGCCTCGCTCGCGCCGGCGGCCTCCAGCTGCAGCGCCACGCGCCGCACGGCTTCGTCGAAGGGAACCTTCACGCCGATTCGTACAGCCGCGTGAGCACGAACTCGCGATGGCCCAGCGCCTCGGCGGCGGTGAGCCGGCCGTTCGCGGTGCGCAGCATGCACTCGAGCAGCTTGTCACCCGCCTGGTCGAGCGTGATCTCGCGCTGCAGGAGGCCCGAGGTGTCGACATCGACGTGCTCGCTCATCAGGCGCACGGTGCGCGGGTTCGCGCAGATCTTGATCACCGGCAGGATGGGGTTGCCGATCACGTTGCCCTGCCCCGTCGGGAAGAAGTGCACCGTGTAGCCCGACGCCGCGCACAGCGTCACCATCTCCGCGGCGGCGCTGGACGAGTCCATGAACCACAGGCCGGGGTGCGTGGGCATCTCGGCCTTGTCGATCACGCCGTCCACCGTGCACTGCTTGCCGATCTTCTGGATGTTGCCCAGCGCCTTCTCCTCGATCGTCGTCAGGCCGCCGGCGATGTTGCCCTTGGTCGGCTGCGATTCGGACAGGTCGGTGGTCTTGTGGCGGTTGATCACTTCCTGGTAGCGGTCGAACATGAACATGAACTTCTCGCGCACGGCGTCGTTGGCGCAGCGCGCGGCCACGATGTGCTCGCCGCCCGTGAGCTCGGTCGTCTCGCCGAAGCACAGGTAGGTGCCCAGGGGGTGCAACTTGTCGAAGGCATTGCCCACGGTCGGGTTGGCGCCGCAGCCGGACGTGGTGTCCGACTCGCCGCACTTCGTGGAGACCCACAGCTCGGTGATCGGGCACGCCTCGCGCTGCTTCTCGCTGGCCCATTGCACGAACTCGCGCGCGGCCTTGCTCGCCCGCATGATCGTGTCGTGGTCGCCGTGGCCCTCGATGCCGAAGCCCACCACGGGCTTGCCGGTGGCGGCGATGCCGTCCACCACCTTTTTCGTCCAGCCGTCCTCGATGCCGATCACGACGACTGCGGCGACGTTGGGGTTGCAGCCGGTGCCGATCAGCGTGCGGAAGTGCAGCTCCAGGTCGGCGCCGAACTGCAGGCGGCCATAGGGGTGCGGGATGGCGAGCGCGCCCTTGATGTTGTGGGCCACGGCTTCGCTCGCCGCATTGGACAGGTCGTCCAGCGGCAGGATGATGACGTGGTTGCGCACGCCGACGCGGCCGTTCTCGCGCCGGTAGCCCAGGAAGGTGGTGTTGCGGTCGATGATTGCCATGCCGTTCACCACCGCTTCGTCTTGATGTTGTGCACGTGCGCGTGCTCGCCCGCGCGGATCGGCTCGACCACGCGCCCCATGTCGATGCCGTACTTGACCACCGTGTCGCCGGACTTCATGTCCTTCAGCGCGATCTTGTGGCCGATGGGGATGTCCTGGCGCGCGACGACGTTCACCAGCCGGTCCTCGTCCATCACCCAGCCCGTCAGCTCGTTGCCGGACTTCACGCCCTCCACGACGACGACGGCGACGGTGTCGCGCGGGTCGTGCAATACGAAATGGATCACTTGGCCTCCGTTGAACCGCCCAACGCGGAGGACACAGCGTAAACGCAGGGGACCCAGGGACCAATAGAGAGAAACTCTGCGTGCTGCGGTTCTACTGGCCCTTGGGCAGGGCAGGCTCTTCGGCCGTCGGCTTGTCCTTGCGCAGCGCGCCGAGGAACCCGCGCGGCCCGCCCAGCTTCTGGGCCTCTTCCTGCTGCCGGCGCATCGCCTCGGTCGCGCCGCGCATGGGGCTGTTCGGGTTGGCGGCTTCCTTCAGGATGGCGCCGCAGTCGGCGTCCTCGCCCGGGCCCGTCTCGATCGTCGCGGCCAGCGCCAGCAGCGGGTTGATCGCGCCCAGCGCCACCGCCGCCGCGCCGCGCGCCAGCAGCGCCTTCTTGTCGGGCGACACCTTGGGCGCGCCCAGCGTGCCGCCGATGTTGATCGGCGAGCGCAGGCTCAGGATGCTCTTGTCCTTGGGGTAGGGATGCAGCCACATGTCGAGCTCCTCGCTCTGGAAGCTCACGCTGCCCTTGCCGTAGACGATGGTGTCGGTGGTGTCGAGCACCACGGCGCGGCTCGTCATCAGGCCGTCCTTCACGTCGAACGACGTCGCGGCGCAGCGCAGGCCCACGTCCCTGTCGCCGCCCATCAGGAACTTGAGGATCTCGCGCCCGTCCAGGCCGACGAGTTCCAGCAGCAGGTTGCTGATCTGCCCCTTGCCCATCAGCAGCGCGACGTTGCCGGTGGACGAGCCCAGCATCTGGGCCGCGCTGTTGCCGCGGCCCTTCAGCTCGATGTCGCCGTGGATCTTGCCGAAGCTGCCCTTGATGATCTCGGCGTCGCGCACGAGCTTCTGCAGCTCCAGCCCGCGCGCGTGCAGCTTCACCTCGGTCACCGCGGGGTTCGCATGGCTGTCGATACGCAAGGCGCCGTTGAGCGTGCCGCCGGCCACGCCCAGCTTCATCGGGTCCAGGTTCAGCACGCCATCCTGCAGGCGCACGCGCAGGTCGAAGCGGTCCAGCGGCAGGTGCTGCACGTTCGTCACCTTCGCGGCGACGAAGTGCACGTCGGAGTTCATGGCCTTCAGGCGCGCGAGGTCCAGCGTCGCCGTGGGCAGCACCTTTCGGTTGGGGTCGCGCGGGGGCTTCTTCGCCTTGGCGCGCGGGTTGCCCGTTTCCGCCTTCGCCTGCGCATCCTCGACCTGGTCCACCTTGGGACCGCGGGGCTTGTCCTGCAGGCCGACCAGCGGCGCGAGGTCGTTGAAGTCCAGCAGGTTCGAGCGCAGCGCGCCAACCAGGTGCGGCACGTCCTTCTGCTTGTCGTAGGCGAGGCGGCCGGCCACGTCCGAGTGCCCCAGCCGACCCTTGATGTCCTGCACGTCCCAGACCTCGCCGCGCTTGGTGACGTGGCCTTGCACCGCGTACTGCGGCGTCTCGGGCAGCACCACGCCGAGCAATTTGTACAGCTCCGCCAGGTTGCGGCCCTGCAGGTTCACCGTGGCGTTCGCGCCGTCCAGCGTGGCCAGGCTCGCGATCTCGCCGCGCGCGGCCAGCTTCGTCGCGCCGGCAACCGCATCGATCTCCATCGGGAAGGGATGCTGCAGCGGCGCCGACAGGTACAGCACGTTGCCCGTGCGGCCCTTCGCGCTGAAGGCCTCGCCCTGCCAGGTGCCCTTGGCGCTGAAGCGCAGCGGCAGCGCCGGGCGCGCCTGGCCGTCGGGGGTCGTCGTGTCGCGCAGCGTGAGCGGGCCGTCGATGACGAACTCGGTCGCGATGTCGGCCTTGTGCGCGGGCGCGACGAAATGCAGCGTGCCTTCGTCCACCACCAGCGCGCCGATGTCCGGCACGTTGGCCTTGTCGCCGGTGTCGCGGCCCAACGCCCAGCTGCGCTTGCCGTCCGGCTCCAGCTGAAGGCCCAGCTGCGGCTTGCGCAGCTCCACCAGCGGCATCACGAACTGGCGGTGCGCGATCAGGGGCCACAGGCGAATGTGCACCTCGCCGCCTTCGGCCTTGACCAGGAAGGGGTCCTTCGCCCATTCGGGGTTCGCGAACTCGATGCCGTCGGCCAGGATGCGCGTCGTGCGTCCCAGCTTCACGTCCAGCTTGCGCGTGATCGCGAAGTGGCGGCCCGTCTTCTCGCTGACGTAGCGGTTCACGGGCTCGCGCAGCGTGTCCCAGGGAAAGAAGACGAGCAGCAAGGCCAGCGCCGCGACGAGGACGGCGAAGGCGACGAGCAGCTTCGCCCACAGCGGGTGGCGTGCGGCGTGGTCCATGGCCCAGTCTGCATGGTGAGCCGCAGCCGCGGCGGTCGGCATGCCTTGCGAGCGCCTGTCGGCACCCGCCTACGGCGTAGGAATCATCCTACGGTGGGCACGAAGGGGCGCTGGCACAATTTCCGCGACCCAGGGGACCCCAAGAAAGTCTGCAGCGCGGCCACGCGCGCATCCCAGTGCAACTGCGAACCTACATCGTCGAAGACAACGCCACGATCCGCGACAACCTCATCGGCGCCCTCGAAGAACTTGCCTCCATCCGCTCGCTCGGCTGGGCCGAGACGGAGGGTGACGCGCGCCGCTGGCTGGCCGCGCACGGCCGGGGCGACTGGGACCTGGCGGTCGTCGACCTTTTCCTGAAGGAGGGCAGCGGCCTGGGCGTGCTGGAGGCCTGCCGCGAGCGCGATGCTTCGCAGCGCGTCGTCGTCCTCAGCAACTACGCGACACCCGAGATGCGCGTTCGCTGCGCCGAGCTGGGCGCGGACGCCGTGTTCGACAAGTCGCGGGAAATCGATGCGCTCGTGGAGTACTGCATCGCGCAAAGCGCGACATGACGCCAGGCATGGACGCCGCCCTGTCAGTCGATGAGCTTGTTCTTCAGCGCGTAGTAGGTGAGGTCGCTGTTGGAGGCGAGGTTCATCTTCTCCATCAGGCGCGTGCGGTAGGTGCTCACGGTCTTCACCGACAGCGACAGCGCCTTGGCGATCTCGCCCGCCGTCTCGCCCTTGGCCAGCTTCAGGAACACCTGGAACTCGCGTTCCGACAGCTGCTCGTGCGGGGCGCCGCCTTCCTTGCGGTTGAGCTGCTGCGCCAGCAGCTCGGCCACCGCGGGCGAAATGTAGCGGCGGCCCAGCGCGATGGTGCGGATCGCGTTGACGATCTCCATCGGCTCGCATTCCTTGTTGAGGTAGCCGCTCGCGCCCTGGCGGATCAGGTTCATCGCGTAGTGTTCCTCGGGGTAGCCCGAGAGGATGAGGATGCCCACGTCGGGCGCCTTGGCGCGGATCATGCCCAGGGCATCGATGCCGCTCTGCCCGGGCATCGACAGGTCCATGACGAGCACATCCATCTCCGCATTGCGCACCAGGTCGATGGCCTCGCGGCCGCTGGCCGCTTCGCCGACCACGCGCAGGTCCACCTGTTCGGAGAAGAACTGCTTGAGGCCCTGCCTCACGATGGCGTGGTCATCGACAATGCCGACTCTGATCATGGCTGTTCGTCCCCTTGTCCCGAGTCCGCTCGAGTCCTGCGGGCATTGTATGCACAACAAGAGTGACGGGGAGTAAGTGTCATGCGTAGGTTTTCAATGTCCCGGACCTCGGTCAACCTGTGGCTGGCCACGCTGGCCGCGGTATTCCTGATCGCGATCAACGAAACCGGGTACCTGCAATCCAGCATCGCCCTGGACAACATCGCCGCGGCTTCCCGCACGCGCGCGTCGCTGAACCGCGTGCTGCAGCTGATGCTCGATGCCGAAACGGGCTCGCGCGGCTACCTGCTGACCGGCGACCCGCGCTACCTGGAGCCCTACAACTCGGCGGTGGCCGAGATTGGCCAGCAGCTGGACGCCCTGCGCACCACCTACGCGCCCTCGGGCGCCGAGGCGCAGATGCTCAACCAGCTCACCGGGCACGTGCAGCGCAAGCTCGCCGAGATGGACATGTCGGTGCGCATGCGCAAGCAGGGCAACGAGGAGACGTGGAAGTTCATCCTGATGTCCGACGTGGGCAAGCAGCACATGGATGCGATCCGCGCCGAATCGGCCAAGCTGCTCGACGGCGCCACCGCGCGCGTCGAGGTCAGCCAGGACCAGGTGCGCCGGTCGCAGGACGTCTCGCGCGTGGGCATCGCGCTGGTCACGCTCATCGCGCTGGTGGCCTTCTACCTGTACCTGCGGCAGACGACGGCGCTGAAGGAAGCGGGCGAGCGCCAGCAGGAAGTGCTGCAGGCCGAGCGCGACCTGCTGGAGCGCCAGGTGCGCGAGCGCACCGCCACGCTGGCCGAGCTGGCCACCCACCTGCAGAACGTGCGCGAGGAAGAGCGCGGCCACCTCGCGCGCGAACTTCACGACGAACTCGGGGCCTTGCTCACCGCCGCCAAGCTCGATGTCGCGCGCCTGAAGTCGCGGCTGGGCGCCACGCCCGCCCCGGAAATTACCCAGCGCCTGCAGCACCTGACCGAGGCGCTCAACAGCGGCATCGCGCTGAAGCGCCGCATCATCGAGGACCTGCGGCCCTCGTCGCTGTCCAATCTGGGCCTGAACGCCTCGCTGGAAATCCTCGCGCGAGAGTTCTCCGAACGTTCCGGCGTGGACGTGACCACGGGCCTGGAGCAGGTGCAGCTGGACGAGGGGCGCCAGCTCACCGTGTACCGGCTGGTGCAGGAGTCGCTCACCAACGTCGGCAAGTACGCGGAGGCGAAGCAGGTGGAGGTGAGCTTGCGCGACTATGGCGGCCATGTCGAGGTGGACATCCGCGACGACGGCAAGGGCTTCGACCCCGCGCGCATGAAGCCCACGACGCATGGCCTGGCGGGCATGCGCCACCGTGTGGAGGCCGCCGGCGGCAAGCTCACCGTGACCTCGACGCCGGGGCGCGGCACGCGCATCGCCGCGGTGCTGCCGGCCAGCCCGCCGGCGCCGGCCCCCGAGCCCGAGGCCGAGACGGCCGCCTGACAAAACCGCTTCCGATTCGTCCCTTCGCGGCGTAGTCGTGCTCCTACAGGGGGCTCTCGCGGCTGCCGACAAGTACACACGCCTGTCTCTTATCACCAGCACGGCCGTGGCGACCCTAACCTTGCCTCGCAGGCGCGGCCGTTCGCGCAGGCAGGAGACCGGGATGCTTCACTACGCCATCGTATTCCTCGTGATCGCGCTGATCGCGGCGCTGTTCGGCTTCGGCGGGATCGCAGCAGGCGCGATGGAGATCGCGAAGGTCCTGTTCTTCGTGTTCGTCATCCTGGCCGTCGTCGCCTTCGTCATCAGCCTCGGCCGCAAGTAGCGGGCCCACGATTCCAGCGGCGGGGCCCGGGGCGGCCCCGCTTTCATCCACAACCACAGAGGACACCACCATGACCAGCACCCGTTCCATCCGCACCGAAGCCGGCGCGTACGCCGACGACGCCCGCACGCTCGCGTCGCAAGCGCTCGACAGCACGCGCGAGTACGCCAACGAGGCCTTCGACCGCGCCGGCGCGCGCCTGCGCGACCTGCGCACGGGCGTGAAGGACATCGCCAGCCGCGGCGCGGGCAGCGTCAATGAATACACGCGCGCCACCACGCGCTACATCGCCGACGAGCCCGTGAAGTCGGCGCTGATCGCCGCCGCGGTCGGCGCCGCCGTCGCCGGCATCGTGATCGCGATGCGCCGCTACAACTCGACCAACCGCTATTGATCCCCGCGGGCACGCCATGGTCCACCCGATCTTCTCGACCCTGATAACGAGGCCCGAACTGGTCATGGACCACGTGGCGGGCTATGCGGCGCTGGTGCAGGAAGAAGCGTCGACCGTGGGCGTGCAGGTCGCGCGGCGCGCCGCCGCGTGGGCCGCATGCGCCATCGGCGCGCTCGTGTTCCTGGTGCTGGCCGGCGTGGCCTGCATGCTGGCGGCGACGCACGACTTCCACTGGGCCTTCATCGTCGTCCCGCTGGTGCCGCTGGCCATCGCTGTCGCCGGCTTCCTGATGACGCGCAAGCCGCTGCCGGCGCGCGCCTTCGGCGAGCTGCGCCAGCAGCTCGATGCCGACGCGCAGGCGCTGCGCACGATGGGGGCTGCATGAGCGCAGCGAGCGACAAGCTGGACCGCACGCGGCTCGCGCTCATCGAGCACGTGCACCGCAAGGAGCGCAAGCCCGACCGCGCGCGCGCGCAGCAGGCGCGCGGCGAGCACGAGGAAGGCGAGCAATGGGAAGCCGCCGAAGCTGCGGCTGCCTCCGGCGGCGGCGGGTGGCTTTCGCGCATCGGCCGCGCCGCCAAAAGCTACTGGCGCCACCACCCGGCGCGCATGGGCGTGGAGATGGCGACGCCGCTGCTGTCGCAGTTCGCGCGCCGCAAGCCGCTGGCCTATGTCGGCATCGCCGCCGTGGCGGGCGCGGTGCTGCTGGTCGCGCGGCCGTGGCGCCTCATATCCGTGACGGGCGTGCTGGTCGCGCTCGCCAAGTCGCCGCAACTCGCGGGCGTCGTCATGTCGGCGATGCAGGGAGCGGAGTACGACGACGAAGAGTTCTACCGGTAACGGGAGATACGCACCGGCGGCGTGGTGCCGCGGCCGGTGCGTCAATTGGGAGCAAGGGCACCGAATGCAACTTGGAAACAGGAGAATCAGATGAAATACGCAAGAGCCCTCGCCATCGCCATCGTCGCCGGCGCCACCCTGGTGGGTACCGGCTGCTCGGTGATCCGCGGCCAGGAAACCGCCGGCGCCTACGTCGACGACACGGCCATCACCACCGCGATCAAGGCCAAGTTCGTCGAGGACAAGACCGTCGACGCCGCCGCGATCAAGGTGCAGACGCTGAACGGCACCGTGCAGCTGTCGGGCTTCGCGAAGTCGCAGGCCGAGAAGATGCAGGCCGAGAACATCGCCCGCAACACCAAGGGTGTGCGCCAGGTGCAGAACAGCCTGATGGTCCGCCCGTAAGCGCGGCCAGGCAGTAAGGGGAGCCGCGGTGCGCACGTTCTTCTGCGATCACTGCGGCCACCCGCTTTTCTTCGAGAACGTCCGCTGCCTGAAGTGCGGCAGCGACCTCGCCTTCCTCCCGCACCGGCTGGCGCTGTGCGCCATCGAGCCGGTCGCGGGCGGCAAGGGCCTGTGGCGGCGCCGCAAGCGGCGCTCCACGTCGCAATTCACCTACCGCCTCTGCTCCAACCACACGCAGCAGGCTTGCAATTTCGCGGTGCCGCAGGACGACCCCAACCCGCTGTGCGTGTCGTGCCGCCAGACCCGCGTGCTGCCCGACCTGTCGGTCGCCGGCAACCATGAGCGCTGGTACAAGGTCGAGCGCGCCAAGCGCTACCTGTTCTACACGCTCGCCAAGCTCGGGCTCGCAGCGGTCATGCCCAAGGACGGGCACGACGGGCCCGTCTTCGAGTTCCTCGCCGACACGCCCGGCCATCGCGTGATGACCGGACACGCCGGCGGCGTGATTACCCTGAACATCGCCGAAGCCGACGACGACGAGCGCGTGAAGCGGCGCGTGCAGATGCACGAGCCCTACCGCACCCTGCTCGGCCACCTGCGTCACGAATCGGGCCATTTCTATTGGGACCGCCTGATCGCAGGCGGCGGGCGGCTGGAAGCCTTCCGCAAGATCTTCGGCGACGAGCGGGCCGACTACGGCCAGTCGCTGCAGCGCCACTACGCCGCCGGCGGCGGCGGCAAGAGCGGCTGGGAGGCCAGCCACGTCAGCGCCTATGCCACCTCGCACCCGTGGGAAGACTGGGCCGAGACCTGGGCGCACTACCTGCACATGGTGGACCTGCTGGAGACCGCCGCGTCGTACAGCACGTCGATCGCGCTGCCCGGGGACGACGAGGTCGAGGCCGACGAGGTCATCAACCCCTTCGAGGCGTCGCACAGCGACTTCGATGCGCTGGTGCAGGACTGGGTGCCGCTCACGCTGTTGGTGAACAGCCTGAACCGCAGCCTCGGGCAGGACGATGCCTATCCATTCGCCCTCTCGGCCGCCGCGCTGGAGAAACTGCGCTTCGTGCACGACGTGATCCACGCCGCGCGCGCGAAGCCCGCTAAGCCTCCCGCTCCATCTCCCGCAGAATCCTGTCCAGCCGAGTCGACAACTGCTCCGTCGTGAGCTGCTCGCGAAAGCGCTCCACCATGAGCGGCAGGCTCATGGGGCTGGGGTGGCGCAGCTCGACGAGGTCCAGCTCGCGCGACGCGATGCGGTCCAGCGACGCCTTCAGGCGCGTGATCTCCAGCTCCTGGCTCAGGACTTCCTTCTGCGCCTGCGTGAGCAGCAGGTTGGCCGGGTCGTACTTGCGGAACACCTCGAAGAACAGGCCGCTGGAAGCCTGCAGCTGGCGCGTGCTCTTGGGCTGGCCCGGATAGCCGGTGAAGACCAGGCCCGCCACGCGCGCGATCTCGCGGAAGCGCCTTTGCGCGAGCTCGGTGGAGTTGAGCGATGCCAGCACGTCGTGCAACAGGTCGTCGGTGCCGAAGACATCCTTGCGGATCACCGGCGTCAGGTCGAATTCCTCCGCGCTCACCAGCTCGAAGCCGTAGTCGTTCACCGAGAGGCTGAAGGTGTTGGGCCGCTCGCGCGCGAGGCGCCAGGCCAGCAGGCTGGCAAGGCCCAGGTGCACGTGCCGGCCTGCGAAGGGGTACAGGTACAGGTGCCAGCCCTCGCGCGATCGGAAGGTTTCGGCCAGCACCGTCTGCGGCGTGGGGATGTGCGACAGCCGCGCCTGCGTTTCCAGCATGGGCCGCGCGGCGACGAGCTCGGGTTCGGAGAAATCGCCTTGCGCGGCACGCAGCATCATCTCGAGCACAGCGTCCCCGAGCTCCGCCGACAGCGCCATCTTGCTGCCTTGCCACTTCGGCACCGTGCCCTTCTTCTTCGTGGCCTTCTTCACGTACGCGGCCATCTCGCGCACACGCACGAACTCCAGCAGCTTGCCGGCGAAGAAGAAGTTGTCGCCCTTGTGCAGGCGCGCGATGAAGCCTTCCTCGATGGTGCCGATGTTGCCGCCGCTCATCCACTTCACCTGCATCGCCGCGTCGCTGACGATGGTGCCGATGGAGAGGCGATGGCGCTTGGCCACGCCGCGGTCGGGCACGTGCCACACGCCTTCGTCGTTGCGCGCGATGCGGTGGTATTCGGGGTACGCGCCCAGGCTCGAGCCGCCCTGCGAACAAAATGCCAGGGCCCAGTCGAACTCCCCGCGCGTGAGGTCGCGGTACGACCACGCCGCCCGCACCTCGTCGTAGAGCGCATCCTCCGTGAAGCCGCCGCCCAAGGCGATGGTCACGAGGTGCTGGACCAGCACGTCGAGCGGCTTGTCGGGCGCGTTGCGTTCCTCGACGTGACCCGCCACCGCGGCCGCGCGCGCGGCCGCGCCTTCGATGATTTCCAGCGTGTTGGTCGGCACCAGCGTGATGCGGCTGGTACGCCCGGGCGCGTGGCCGCTGCGGCCGGCGCGCTGCATCATGCGCGCGATGCCCTTGGCCGAGCCGATCTGCAGAACGCGCTCGACCGGCAGGAAGTCGACGCCGAGGTCGAGCGACGAGGTCGCGACGACAGCGCGCAGCGTGCCTTCCTTCAGCCCCTGCTCGACCCATTCGCGCGTGGCCTTGTCGAGCGAGCCATGGTGCAGCGCGATCTCGCCGGCCCATTCCGGCCGCGCCTCGAGCAGCAGCTGGTACCAGATCTCCGCCTGCGAGCGCACGTTGGTGAACACCAGCGTGGTCGAGGACTTCGCGATCTCCTCCACCACCGGCTGCTGCATCTGCGCGCCCAGGTGACCTACCCAGGAGTAGCGGCCGGGGTCGTGCGGCAGCAAGGTGTCGATCACCAGGTTCTTCTCGATGCGCCCGCGCACCAAGCGCGGCTCGGGCGCCCCCGCGGCGACGCAGGGCCGGCACAGCACGTCCATCGCGTCGCCCAGGTTGCCGAGCGTCGCCGACAGGCCCCAGACCGCGAGCTTCGGGTTGAAGCGGGCCAGCCGCGCCAGCGCCAGCTGCGCCTGCACCCCGCGCTTGCTGCCCACGAGCTCGTGCCACTCGTCCACGACGACGAACTCGACGCCTTCCAGCTCCGCGCGCGCATGTTCGCGCGTGAGCATCAGGCTCAGCGACTCGGGCGTGGTGACCAGCACGGTGGGAAAGCGCCGGTCCTGGCGCGCCCGCTCGGCGCTGGGCGTATCGCCGGTGCGCTGGCCGATGGTCCATTCGGGTGCGAGCGCGCGCAGCGGTTCGGAAATGGCCCGTGTCGTGTCGGCCGCGAGCGCGCGCATCGGCGTGAGCCAGATGGCGCGCAGCGGCTCCGCGCCGCGAGCGGGCGGATGGCGCGCGAGCAGCTGGTCGAGCATCCCCAGCCACACCGCGTAGGTCTTGCCCGAACCCGTGGTCGCGTGCAGCAAGCCGCTGCGGCCTTGCGCGATCGCCTCCCACACCTCGTACTGGAACGGGAAGGCCTGCCAGCCCTTGCCCGCCAGCCACTGGCCCGAGGGCGTCAACTCATCCGGGGAATGCGGGGCAGGCATATGATTGGCCGAAGCATAGAGGAGACAGCATGAAACGCCTGCTCGCGGCACTGGCCGCCGCTTTCTCGTTCACCGCTTTAGCGCAGGCGCTCGACGGCCCGCTGCACCTCGTCGTCGGCTACGCACCGGGTGGTTCCACGGACCGTGTGGCGCGCATCGTCGGCGACAAGCTTCAAGCCAAGCTGGGCGTCGCGGTCGTCGTCGACAACAAGCCCGGCGCCGGCGGACGCCTCGCCGCGCAGCAGATGAAGGGCATCCCGTCCAACCAGAACCAGCTGCTGGTGGGCAACCCCGCGACGATGGTGGTGGCGCCGCTGGTGTTCAAGGACAACGGCTACGACCCGGAGAAGGACTTCGTGCCGGTGGCGCACGTGAACGACTACGAGTTCGCTGTCGCCGTGGGCCCCGCGGTGCCGGTGCGCGAGCTCACGCACCTCGTCGCGTGGCTGCGAGCGAACCCCAACCAGGCCAACTTCGGCGTGCCGGCCACGGGTAGCCTGCCGCATTTCTTCGCGCTGATGATGGGCGACAAGTCCGGCGTGAAGGCCCAGGTCATCGGCTACCGCGGCTCGGCGCCGCTGGTCTCCGACGTCGTGGGCGGCCAGGTGCCGGTGGCCATCGACACGTTCGAGACCCTGCTGCCGCAGCACGAAGGCGGCAAGCTGCGCGTGCTGGCGGTGTCGGGCGCCACGCGCAACCCGCTCGCACCGAACGTGCCCACGTTCAAGGAGGCGGGCCTCGACCTCGTCGCGACCGGCTGGAACGCGTTCTTCGCGCCGGCCAGCATGCCGAAGGCCAAGGTCGACATGCTCGCGAAGGCGATCCATGAGGTGATGCAGGACCCGGACACGCGGCGCAAGTTCACCGACCAGAAAATGACGCCCGTGGTCGCGACGCAGGCGCAAAGCGCCGCGATGCTGCAGAAGTACCGCGCGCAATGGGCGCCGGCGGTGCAGAAGTCCGGCTACCAGCCTTGAAGCGGCCGAACGTCGTCTTCATCGTCGCCGACGACCTCGGGTACGCCGACCTGGGCTGCTACGGCGGCCGCGATGCGGAATGGGGCGCCGTCTCGCCCGTGCTGGATTCGCTCGCGGCGAACGGCATCCGCTTCACGCAAGGCTATGCGAACTCGCCCGTGTGTTCGCCGACGCGTTTCGCGCTGATGACGGCGCGCTACCAGTACCGCCTGCGCGGCGCGGCGGAAGAGCCGCTCAGCATCCGCACGCGCGCCAGCGGCACGCTCGGGCTGCCGCCGGCGCATCCCACGCTGCCTTCGTTGCTGAAGGACGCAGGCTATCGCACCGCCCTCGTGGGCAAGTGGCACCTGGGCTACCCGCCGCACTTCGGCCCGCTCAAGTCCGGCTATGAGGATTTCTACGGGCCGATGTCCGGCGGCGTCGACTACTTCACGCACTGCGGCACGAACGGCGAGCATGACCTGTGGGAGAAGGAGGCGGAGCGCACCGACGCCGGTTACCTCACCGACCTGCTGTCGCGGCGCGCCGTGCAGTGGATCGAGGGCGTTGCGAAAGGGGACGCACCCTTCTTCCTGAGCCTGCACTACACCGCGCCGCACTGGCCGTGGGAAACGCGCGAGGACGAGGCGCTGGCGCAGGACGTGAAGGACAACCTCTTCCACCTGCACGGCGGCAGCATCGACACCTACCGCCGCATGATCCACCACATGGACGAAGGCATTGGCTGGGTGATGGATGCCCTGCGCCGCGCCGGCGTCGAGCGCGACACGCTCGTCGTCTTCACCAGCGACAACGGCGGCGAACGCTTCTCCGACAACTGGCCGCTGGTGGGCGGCAAGATGGACCTGACCGAAGGCGGCATCCGCGTGCCGTGGGTCGCGCACTGGCCCGCCGCCATCGCCGCGGGCGGCGTGACGGACCAGGCCTGCATGACCATGGACTGGTCGGCGACGATGCTCGACGCGGCGGGCGTGGCGGCCGACCCCGACTATGCGCTGGACGGCGTGTCGCTGTTGCCGGTGCTGCGCGAGCCGTCGCGCACCTTCCGCCGCCCCTTGTACTGGCGCATGAAGCACCGCGGCCAACGCGCGCTGCGCGACGGCGACTGGAAGTACCTGCGCGTGGACGGCCACGACTACCTGTTCGACATCGCTGCGGACGAACGCGAGCGCGCCAACCGCGCGGGCCGCGACCCGCGCCGCCTGGAACGCATGCGCGAAGCCTGGGAAGCGTGGAACGCGACGATGCCCGCCATTCCCGACGACGCGGCCGTGTACCCGGGCTTCGGCGCCAAGGACATGCCGCAGCGATGACGCGCTTCGCCCGCCACCTGCCCTTCCTCGCCTGGCCGCGCCTCACGCCGGCGCTCGCCCGCAACGAGGCGGTCTCGGCGCTGACGGTGGCGCTGGTGATGATCCCGCAGTCGGTCGCGTACGCGCACCTCGCCGGTATGCCGCTGATCGCGGGGCTGTACGCCACGTTCCTGCCGCCGCTGCTGTCGGTGCTGTTCAGCGCATCGACGCGCCTCTCGGTGGGCCCATCGGCGCTGTCGAGCGTGCTGGTCGGCGCGTCGCTCGCGGGATTGGCTGCACCCGCGTCGGCCGAGTGGGTGATGCTGGCCGTGTGGATGGCGCTCGTCGCGGGCTTCGTGCAGTTGGCGCTGGGCGCGTTGCGCGCGGCATGGGTCCTCAACCTCGTGAGCTCGCCGATCCTCGCCGGCTTCAGCCAGGCGGCGGCGCTGTTGATCATCGTGTCGCAGGTTCCGGCCCTGCTGGGCCTCGCCGGCGGCATCGAGACGCTCCCGCAAGGCCCCGCGCATCCCACCGCGCTGGCGTTCGGGCTGGGCAGCGTGGCGCTCTTCATCCTGGGCAAACGTTTCGCGCCGCGGTTGCCGATGGTGCTCATCGTGCTGCTGGCGTCCGCGGCGATCGCCAAGTGGACCGGGTGGTCGGCGCACGGCAGCGTGGTCGGCGACCTGCCCGCCGGTTTCCCGTCGCCGTACGCGCCGGGATGGCCGACATTGGCCACGCTGCACGCCATCGTGATCCCGGCGCTGGTGCTCGCCCTCGTCAGCTCGCTGGAGATGGCGGCCAGCGCCAAGATCGAGAGCCAGCGCGACGGCAAGCGCTGGGACGCCAACCAGGACCTCATCGGCCAGGGCGTGGGCAAGATCGCATCGGCGTTCAGCGGCAGCTTCCCGACCAGCACCTCGTTCTCGCGTTCGGCGCTGACGCTGTACTCCGGCGCGAAGACCGGGTGGGCCACCGTGTTCGCCGCGGCGTTCGTCGCGTTGGCCCTGTTGTTCTTCACGCCCGTGCTGCACCACGTGCCGCGCGCGGTGCTCGCGGCAATCGTCGTCGCGGCGGTGCTGAACCTCGTCAAGCCGGCGACCTTCTGGCGCGTGGGGCGCATCGACCGCATCGAGGCCGCGATTGCGCTCGTCACCTTCGCCGTCACGCTGGCGGCGGCGCCGCGCATCTACTGGGGCGTGCTGGCGGGCGTGGTGCTGGGCCTGTGCCACTTCCTCTACATGCGGCTGCACCCGCGCATCATCGAGGTGGGCCTGCACCCCGACGGCAGCCTGCGCGACCGCCACCTGTGGAAGCTCGAACCGCTCGGGCCCGACGTGTACGCATTGCGCATGGACGGCGAGCTGGACTTCGCCTCGTCCACCTGGTTCGAGGAAGCGATCGTCGACCACATCGCCGCGCATCCCGGCACGCGCCACGTGGTGATGTTCGCGCAGCCCATCAACCGCATCGACACCACCGGCGTGGAAACCTTCATGCAGTTGCGCGCGATGCTGGAGGGCCGGGGCATCGCGCTGCACGTCAGCGGGATCAAGCTGCCGGTGGAGCGCGTGCTGGAAAAGGCCGGCGCGCTGAAGGCCTCGCCCCTGCTCCACATGTATCGAACCGATGCGGAAGCGCTCGAAGCATTGCGCAACAACGCATCGGTGCAAGCCGTGTAACGAGTCGCATCGCGACGCATTTCCGGTATTGCTGGGCTTGCCACAGCTCGACAAGAATGTTCTCGCAGGCCGCTGGCCTGTGGAGGACGAGATGGCTCGATGGATCCACATGGCCGCAGCCGCGGGCGCGGCCTTCCTTGCCGGGTGCGGCGGAGGCGACGCCGTGATGACGCTGGCCGGACAGCAGCAGCAGTCCGCGCTCGTCGCCGCGGCGCCGGTTTCGAATGCCGCGGCGGTGCGTTTCCTGGAGCAGGCGACCTTCGGGCCGACGCCGGGCGAGGTCGCGCACGTTCAATCCGTGGGCTTCGACGCGTGGCTGAACGAACAGTTCGCCATGAAGCCCACGCAGTTCCCCAATGCCAGCGACCGCACTTCGCTCGAGGCGGTGCAGGCCTCGTTCTTCAACATCGCCGTCAATGCGCCCGACCAGCTGCGCCAGCGCGTGGCCTTCGCGCTCGGGCAGGTGATGGTGGTGAGCGACCAGAAGCTGGACAACCGGGCGGCCATCGCCAGCTACCAGCGCGTGCTGGTCACCGGCGCATTCGGCAACTACCGGCAGCTGCTCAAGGACGTGACGCTGTCGCCCGCCATGGGCACCTACCTGGACATGGCGAACAACGTGAAGGAGGACCCGGAAGCGGGCACCGCCCCCAACGAGAACTACGCCCGCGAGGTGCTGCAGCTCTTCTCCGTCGGGCTGGTCAAGCTCAATTCCGACGGCACGCCGGTCCTCGATACCGGCGGCAAGCCCATCGCCACCTATTCGCAGGAGACGGTGGAGGGCTTCGCGCACGTGTTCACCGGCTGGACCTATCCCTCGAAGAGGCGCAGCAAGTTCCCCACGCTCAACGGCCCGCTCTACACCGGCCCGCTGCAGCTGGTGGAGTCATACCACCAGGGCGGCACGAAGCAATTGCTCGACGGCGCGACGGTGTCGCAGGGCGCGGCGGCGGAGATGGAGGTCGCCCTGGACAACATCGCCGGGCATCCCAACGTCGGCCCGTTCATCGGCACGCGCCTGATCCAGGCGCTTGTGAAGAGCAACCCCTCGCCGGCCTACGTGCAGCGCGTGGCCGCCGCCTTCGCCAACAACGGCAGCGGGCAACGCGGCGACATGAAGGCCGTGATCCGCGCGGTGCTGCTGGACGCGGAGGCCAGAGCCGGCGACACGCAGGCGGCGGCGGCTTCCGACGGCAAGCTGCGCGAGCCGGTGCTGTACATGACGCGGCTGATGCGCGCGTTCGCAACGCGCACCTCCGGCGTCGGCTTGCCGTACTACGCGCAGTCGATGCGGCAGGACGTGTTCGACGCGCCCTCGGTGTTCAACTTCTACCCGCCTTCGTACAAGCCCCAGGGCTACACGTTGTACGGCCCCGAATTCAAGCTGCTCAACTCGCCTTCGGTGGCATCACGCCTGAACTTTGCGTGGGACTTCGCCAACGGCGGCCTGCCGAACAAGACGCTCCCGAACTTCACGCCGCTGGTGGCGGCCGCGACCGCCGGCGACGCCGCGCTGGTCGCGCAGCTGGATGCCACGCTGATGCACGGGACGATGCCTGACGGCATGAAGTCCACCCTGGCGACGGCGCTGGTCTCGTCGGGCGCCGCGCCGCGCGAACGCGCGATGCTGGCGCTGTACCTCGTGGCCGCGAGCCCGGCTTTCAACATCCAGAGGTGATCGCGATGGACCGTCGACAATTCCTGAAACTTGGCGCCTTCTCCGCGCTGGCCACGGGCGGACTGGGGTCCTTGGTCGCCAGCGCCGCGGGCAGCGACTACCGCGCGGCCGTGTGCGTGTTCCTCGCCGGCGGCTGCGACGCGAACAACCTCGTCGTGCCCACCGACACCGCGCGCTATGCGATGTACGCCGGCGCAAGGCCGCGCCTGGCGATCCCGCGCGAGCAGCTGCTGGCCATCGCCCCGGCCTCCGGCGGCTCCTACGGGCTGCATCCGCAACTGGGCGCCTTGCAGGCGCTCTTCAACCAGCAGCGCCTGGCGGTGCTGGCCAATGTCGGCACGCTCGTGAAGCCGACCACGGCGGAACAAGCGAAGTCGGGCGCGTGGCCCTTGCCCGACAACCTGCTGTCCCACATCGACCAGCAGAACCAGTGGGTGATGCTCAACCCGGGCATGCCCGTCGCCGTGACGGGCTGGGGCGGGCGCACCGCCGACCTGCTGCGGCCGGCGAACGCCACCGCGCGCTTCCCCGCCACGGTGTCGGCCGCGGGCAGCAATGTCTTCTGCGACGGCTTGGCCACGGGCGCGGGTGTGATCGATCCGTGGGGCTCGGTGTCGTTCGCGGGTGCGGGCGGCTCCCCGGTGGACCGCGCGCGCATGGCGGCCCTCACCCAGTTCGCGCCCGCCGCGGGCGCACCACAACTGGACTCGGCGTACAACGATGCACTGTCCGGCGCGCTGCTGCAGGACCGGCTGCTGGACGCCGCGTATGAGACGACCTTGCCCGTCGAATTCCCCGACAGCTACCTCGGCCTGCAGCTGTACCGCGTGGCCCAGCTCATCGCGTCGCGCGGCGCGCTGGGCATGTCGCGCCAGCTGTTCTACGTGGAGCAAGGCGGCTACGACACCCACGCGGGCCAGGCCGATTCGCTGCAGGAACTGCTGGGCGAGTTGTCGGAGGCGCTGGGCGCCTTCGCCGCGACGATGCTCGCGCTCGGCGTCGACCCGAACGTCGTGACCTTCACGCATTCGGAGTTCTCGCGCACGCTGATGGCGGCGGGCGACGGCGGCGACGGCACGGACCACGCGTGGGGCGGGCACAGCTTCGTGATGGGCGGTGCCGTGCGCGGCGGCGACATGTACGGCACCTTCCCGCAATTGCAGGTCGGTGGCCCCGACGACGGCAGCGACGAAGGCCGCTGGGTTCCCACGACCTCCGTCGACCAGTATGCCGCGACCATCGCCTCGTGGCTGGGCGTGGCGGACGCCGACCTCGAAACCGCCTTGCCCAACCTCGCGAACTTCACGGTGAAGAAGCTGGCGTTCCTGTGAGCGCCGCGCTCAGCCACGCGGCGCCAGCTTCGCCAGTTCCTCCGACACCAGCCGCACGATGAGGCGGTCCAGCGTGTCGACGGAATAGTTCTTCACGTCGTGCCCGGTTTCGCGGCCCGGCCCGCTCGACGGGTCGTGCGCGTCGGCATAGGTGAGGAACACGAACTTGCCGCCGGTGTACTGCGCGATCTGCCGCTGGATGAATTCGCCCTGGCGGTCCAGGCCCGACGCACCCACGCTGAACACCTTGATGCCCTTGCCCAGCGCGGCGACCATGTCGTCGTCGTAGTGCGGCGCGCCGTAGTCCAGGTGCGGCGGCGCATCGGCCAGCAGCACCACGAGCCGGGTCGCGCCGTCGCCGCGCCAGCTCAGGCGATGGACCGTTTCGTGCAGCGCTTCGTTCATTGCCTCGGGATAGTCGCCGCCGCCATCGGCGCGCAGCGGGATGAGCGCCTGGCGCAGGAAGCCGCCCACGTCGTTGGTGAAGTCGTGGGTGCGCGTGATGAAGGCGTCGCCGCGGTCGCGGTAGGCCACCAGGCCCAGGCACACGTCGGGACGGCTCGGCAGCGCGGAGACTTCCGAGACGATGGCGCGCAGGCTGGCCTTGAGCTTGTCGATTTCGTCTGACATGGAGCCGGTTGCGTCAATGAGGAAGACGAGGTCGAGGCGGGCGGGCCAGGTCGCCGCCGCGGCATCGAGGCGGACCTCGACGGCGCTCTTCTGCCCGCGCGCGAGCCGGCCCCAGGCCACGCGCCCTTCCTTGCGCACGGCCACGTCATAGGTGGGCGAGCGCCACGGGTCGAACGCGTCCGGATGCAGCCACACGCGGCCGCCGGCATCGGTGCGCGCCCACATCGCGTGGCCCGACGGGGATTGCACCGCCACCTCGGCGTCGGCGACGCCGCGGCCGCGCGCGTCCTTGACGTCCAGCAGGTAGCGCTCGCGCACGTCGCGCGGGCGGTGCACGACCGGCGTGCGCGCGACGAAGGCCAGGTACTCGGCGAAGCTGGCGTTGTCGTCGACCATGCCGACGGTCACGGGTTCGACGGGCCGCCGCTGCGGCGCGGGCTGTGGCGAGGGGAACATCCGGTGCAGCGATTCGGCGTCGGCGAGTGCACGGCCCTCGCCGCGCGTGGACGGGGCGGCTGGCGCCGCCGCGCCTTCCGCGGGGGCCGACTTCGCACGCGCGTCGCGCGATGCCAGCGCATCCCGCGCGTCGCGCCGGCCCTGGGCGAAGCCGGGCACCTCGCGGGTGGAGACCGGGCGGGCGCAGTTCGTGGCCGAAGGCGCGCGGAAGTTCGGCACGCTGCGCACGATGGGCCCCGGTGTCGAAGGCATGGCCGGCTCGGGGTCGGGCCACAGGCCTTGCGGCTGGGCCGAAACGCTGCAGGCCGAGAGCACGAGCTGGGCGGCGACGAGCGCGGCGACGGTGCGGAAGAAGGGCGGGCGGTGCATGGCAGCTCCTGGGGTTGGGATGCAGGCTCACACGGGCCACGCGCGCCGGTGGGGTGAAAAGATCGCGCCGGGTTTAACCCCGATCCGCGGCGCCGCCCGTACAACGTGGTGTGACAATCCGCCCATGCCGAGGCTGCCCCGCGACATGCCCGACGAGGACCTGATGCTTGCCTATGCGAAGGGCGACGTGCAGGCCTTCGACGAGCTGTACGCGCGGCACGAAGGCGCGCTGTTCCGCTTCGTGCGGCGCGTGCTCGGCGGCGCACTGGCCGCGCAGGCTGACGAGGTGTTCCAGGACACGTGGGTGCGCATCATCGCGGCGCGCGAGTCCTTCTCGCCGCAGGGCGCGAGCTGGCGCACCTGGGCCTTCACCATCGCGCACAACCTCGCGATCGACCGGCTGCGCACCAGCGGCCGCGAAGTCTCGCTGGCCACGCAGGATGACGGTGACGATCCGCTCGACTGGCTCGAAGGCGCGCTCGATGCGAGCCATCCGTCCAGCGAGGACGAGGCCTTCTGGCGCGCCGCGGGCCGCCAGCTGTTGCACTGCCTCGACGAATTGCCGGAGGCTCAGCGTGCGGCGTTCCTGCTGCACCACGAGGACGGCGCGAGCGTGGAGGACATGGCCCGCCACCTGGGCCTGCCGTTCGAGACGGCCAAGAGCCGGCTGCGCTACGCGCTCACGAAGCTGCGCGGCTGCATGAAGCACTACCTGCAGACGCTGGGGGCGGCGGCATGACCGAGCTGCGCGATGCGAGGTTGAAGCGCGCGCTGCAGGCGGCGCCGGATGTGGCGGCCGAACCCGGCGCGGCGACAAGGCAAGCCATCCGCGATGCGGCGCGGCACGCGGTCGCCAAGCCTGTCATCGCCCTTCCCTGGTGGCGGCGCCTGCTCGTGCCCGAATCGCGCATGCCGTGGAACGCCGCGTTGGCCAGCGTCATGCTCGCGGTCGTGGTCGGCGTGATGTGGCATGGCCAGGAGGTGCCGGTGCAGGAGCGCGAAGCGCCCATGGCCGCAGCACCCGCACCGCCCCCGGCCTCTGCTCCGGCCACGCCTCCGGTGGTGGTGGCGCAGCAGGCTCCTGCGCCGAAAGACCAGGCCGCGCTCGCGTCCCGCGCGAAAAGCCAGGCTGCGCCCGCGCCGAAGCCGGTGCCTGCCGCTCCACCCGCGCTCGCGGACGCGAAGACGCTTCCCCCCGCGGAAGACCTCGCACGCCGCGATGCGGCGCCGATGGCCGAAGGGCGCGCGGCGGCCGCCGCCCCGGCGCCCGCTGCTGCACCCGCCCTTCGGTCGCAACGCGCCGAATCCGCCCCTCCCCCGTGGACGGACTTGCGCATCACGAGCGGCGCACGCTCCGTGCTGGTCCCGCGTTCGCAGGCGGCGGAACTCGCTTCGCTGGTCACCGAGCGCTTCGCGGCGCGCAAGAGTGCCGATGCGCGAGCGCCGGACGGCGACCTGCGCATCGAGCTGCTGCGCGACGGCGAGCGTGTGACCGTGCTGGAAGTCGGGCCGGAGCCTTCGCCTCTGCGCGAACAGGCCTTGCGCCTGCTCGGCCGCTGACGGTCAGCAGCTGACGATCCAGCCTTCCAGCGGATCGAGTTCCGCTGGCAAGCCGTAGTTCGGCGGCCCTTGCCGCGCGGCCCACGCCGCCTGCACCATGCACAGCACGGCATCCAGGCTGTCGCCCATCGCGTCGGCCACGAGCGCATCGCGCTGCGCGTGCGTGAGCTTCAGGCGCAGTCCCAGTCGCGTGTCGCCGTGCTCCAGGCGCGTGACGAGGTCCTTGCGCGCGATTAGGCGCTCGGGCGTCTGCTTGGCCTTCTCGTCGGCCTTGTAGCTGCGCCGCGCGATGAGTTCGCGCGCCAGCAAGCCGGGATAGGCTTCGAGCGCCACCCGTTTCGTGTCGCCGGCGTGCAGGCCCGGCATGTGCACGCCGGCTTCGATCAGCAGCGGCAGCGCCGCGTGCAACATGTACGCCACCGGCGGGTTCACCCACTTCATCGACGGGCTGGAGCCGGCGCGCTTGTCGAACAGGCGGTGCGCGAACTTGTTGCCCACGGGCCGCGCATCGCAGAACGCGGCGAAGGTCTCGCGGATCTGCGGGCGCGACAGCGTGGCGTAGTGCGCCATGCACTCGCGCCACGTGAGCGGCCATCCCAAGTGCTCGACGAGTTCGCGCGGCAGGCCGAAGGGAAAGTCGAACCCGCCCACCCAATCGGTCGGCTGCTTCAGCCACAGGCCGAATGCTTCGAGCGACTCGAGCTTTTCGATCCGCTGCAGCACCACGGCCTCGCGCGCAACGGCGCCCCACGCGATGACGATGGGCTTGCGGCGCGTCGGCGTGCTGGAGAAGTCGCAGCCGAGGACCGGCGGCGGGTTCACTTCGGCGCGCCGAGCGCGGCGCGCACTTCGTCCGGGATCGGCACGCTCTTGAGCGGCGAGCCCGGCCCGGATTCGTAGCGGCACCACACGCGCGACTCGCTGCCGCGCGCGAGCAGCCGGCCGTCGTCGGCCATCACGAACTCATGCGACAGCGAGAACGAGCTGCGGCCCCACTTGGAGACCTGCGAGCGGACTTCGATCTCGTCGCCGAAGAAGGGCGAGGCCATGAACTCGCAGCGCGAATCGACAAGCGGCAGCGAGAAATGCTCGGCGCGCATGCGGTCGGCCGGAAAGCCCGCCTCGGCGAACAAGGCCCACGTGGCCTCGTCCATGAAGCGGTAGTAGTTGGGGTAGAAGATGATGCCCGCCGGGTCGCATTCGCCCCAGGCGAGCGTGCGGCGGGTGACGCACGGGTGCGTCATCGGAATGCTACGCCCGTCCGCAGATGGAGGCCGTGGCCATCAGGTCTTCGAGCAGCGCCAGCGACACCTTGCCGGAGACGGCATACGGGTCGAGCTCGGCCTTCTCCGAGTACTTGAGCAGGATCGAGTGGTTCACCTTGGAGATGTTCACCTGCCCCATGCTCCAGCCGCCGAAGCGGCGCTCGAAGATTTCCTCGAATGAGAGCACGGCCACGTCCTTGTGGCGCGCGTCCTTGATGATGTGGCCGAACAGCTCGCTCACCTGCATGCGCCCGCCCTCGATGGCCTGCAGGAAGATGCCGCCGCCGTAGCAGAGGATGCCGGTGATGCCGCTGACCGGGTTGTGCTGGCGCGATTGCGTGAGGATGGCCTCGATCGCCTCGGGGCTGGTGTCGACGGCGCGGCTGCAATAAAGGAGGCGGACGAGCATCGTGGTCAGCCCTTCTGCGGAATGAGCGACAGGAATTCGCGGCGCAGCGCCGAGTTCTTCAGGAACACGCCGCGCATCACCGAGTTGATCATCTTGCTGTCCAGGTCCTTCACGCCGCGCCACGCCATGCAGTAGTGGCTGGCTTCCATGACGACCGCGAGGCCATCGGGCTGCGTCTTTTCCATGATCAGGTCCGCGAGTTGCACCACGGCCTCTTCCTGGATCTGCGGGCGGCCCATGATGTATTCGGCCAGGCGCGCGTACTTGGACAGGCCGATGACGTTGGTGTGCTCGTTGGGCATCACGCCGACCCACAGCTTGCCGATGACGGGGCAGAAGTGGTGGCTGCAGGCGCTGCGCACGGTGATCGGGCCGACGATCATCAGCTCGTTCAGGTGTTCGGCGTTGGGGAACTCGGTGATGGTGGGCTGCTTGGCGTAACGGCCGCGGAACACCTCGTTCAGGTACATCTTGGCGATGCGCCGCGCGGTGTCGTTGGTGTTGTGGTCGCTGGCCGTGTCGATGACCATGGCGTCCAGCACGCCCTGCATCTTGTGCTCGACCTCGTCCAGCAGCTTCTCCATCTCGCCGGGCTCGATGAAGGCCGAGATGTTGTCGTTGGAGTGGAAACGCTTGCGCGCCGCGATCAGGCGTTCGCGGATCTTCTGCGACACCGGCACGCCTTCGTCGGCGGCCTGCTTCGCGAGGTTGGCGGAAGGTTCGGCTTTCATAGAACTAACACAATGTTAGCACTCGCTCTATGCCCCTACAGTCCCAGGAGTGCCTCCAGGTCGCCCAATGTGTTGGCTTCGTGCAAAGGCTTGTCGTGCCGGATGCGCAGCATGCGCGGGAAGCGCACGGCGATGCCGCTGCGGTGGCGCTTGCTGCGGTTGATGCCCTCGAAGCCCAGCTCGAAGACCAGCTGGGGCTTGACGCTGCGCACGGGGCCGAACTTCTCCACCGTGTTCTTGCGGATGAGGGCATCGACCTGGCGGAACTCCTCGTCGGTGAGGCCCGAGTAGGCCTTGGCGAAGGGCACCAGCTGCAGCTCGCCCTCCTTCGGCGGCTCCTTGCGCAGGATGGCCTGCACGACGGCGTCGGCTTCTTCCTTGCCCTGCGGCGCGCGGTTCCACACGGCGAAGGTGTAGTCGGTGTGGACGGACGAGCGCCGGCCCGAGCCCGGCTGCGCATAGACCAGCACGCAGTCCACCGACATCGGGTCGACCTTCCACTTCCACCACAGGCCCTCGGCCTTGGTGCGGCCCGTGCCGTAGGCGGCGTCCATGCGCTTGAGCATGAAGCCCTCGACGCCGAGCTCGCGCGAGCGCTCGCGCTGGCGGGCGAACTCGAGCCATGACGCGGCGCGTTCGATCGGCGAGATGCGGATGCGCGTGCCTTGCAGGATCGACTCGAGCCGTGCGCGCCGTTCGCGCTGCGGCAGCGCGCGCACATCCTCGCCGTCCTGCTCCAGCAGGTCGTAGGCCATGAAGCCGACCGGCGCTTCCTCCAGGATCTTCTTCGACAGGTTCTTGCGGCCGATGCGCTGCTGCAGGATGGAAAAAGGCGCCGGGCGGTTGTCCGCCTCGTTCCACACCAGGATCTCGCCGTCGATGACCGTGCCGTTGGGCAACGCCTGTGCGAGCGCCACGATTTCGGGGAAGCGCTCGGTCGCGAGCTCCTCGCCGCGCGTCCAGATCCACACCTGCCCTTCGCGCTTGATCACCTGCCCGCGGATGCCGTCGTACTTCCACTCGACCATCCAGTCCTCGACCGGGCCCAGGCGCGGCTTGAACAGCTCGACCGGCGCGTCGAGCTGGTGGGCCAGGAAGAAGGGATAGGGTTGCCCGACGTCGCGCACTTCCTCGGCGCCTTCCCGCGCGACGAGGGCTTCGTAGCGCTGCGCCGAAGGCACGACCTTGCCGTCGGTGTAGCCCATCATGCGCTGCGCGACGCGCTTGGCGTCGACACCCGCGTGCGCGGCCAGCGCCCGCTGCACCAGCAACTTGCTCACGCCGACGCGGAAGGCGCCGCCGATCAGCTTGGTGAGCAGGAAACGCCCTTGCGAATCGAGCTCCAGCCAGTAGGACTTGATGCGCGGCGCGATGTCCTCGAAGGGCAAGCCGCGCAAGGGCAGCAGGCGGTCCTCGATCCACTCCGCCAGGCCCAGGTCGGTGGTCTCGCCATCCAGGGGAAGCACCAGCGCGATCGTCTCGGCCAAATCGCCCACCTGCTCGTAGCACTCGTCGAACAGCCACGGCTCGATGCGCGCGACTTCGCAGGCCAGCACCCCCAGCGACCCCATCGGCACGACCTGCCGCGGCTTGCCGCCGGCCAGGAAGTACACGGCCCATGCCGCATCACGCGGCGGCGCTTCGTTGAAGTAGCGGGTGAGCGCCTCGACCTTGGCGTTGGTCGACGTCGTCTGGTCGAGTTCGGCGAACAGCTGCGAGAAGCGCTTCACTTCGCGCCCTCCTCCGCCGCCGCATCGGCCTCCACGACGTCGTCGCCGTACTCCGTCTCGAACGAGCCCGCCTCGAGTCCCTGCTCCGCGAGGTAGCGCACCATGGCGGCCGAGCTGCCATGCGTGACGATCACGCGCGACGCGCCGGTCGCGCCGATCGCTTTCAACAACCCCGGCCAGTCCGCGTGGTCCGACAGCACGAAGCCGCGGTCGTAGCCGCCGCGGCGCCGGTTGCCGCGCACCTGCATCCAGCCGCTGGCGAAGGCCAGTTGCGCGTCGGCGCCGAAACGCCGCATCCACGGGCTGGCCGCGGCGCTCGGCGGGCAGACGACCAGCGCGCGCTTGATGTCCGCGCGCGCGATCGTGAAGGCCGACTGCGTCTCGGGCAGCTCGACACCCGCTTCGCGGTAGGCGCGGTTGAGCGGCTCCACGGCGCCATGCACGACGATGGGGCCGATCGACGGGTCGACGCCCGACAGCAGCCGCTGCGCCTTGCCAAAGGAGTAGCAGGTGAGCACGCTGGCGCGGTTGTGCTCCACGTTGCGCGCCCACCAAGCGTTGATCTGCGCGAACAGGTCGGCGTCGTCGCACCAGCGGTAGATCGGCAGGCCGAAGGTCGATTCGGTGATGAACACGTCGCAGCGCACCGGCTCGAACGGCGCGCAGGTACGGTCGGGCGCCACCTTGTAGTCGCCGCTGGCCACCCACACTTGCCCGCCATGCTCGAGCCGCACCTGCGCCGAGCCCAGCACATGCCCCGCCGGGTGCAGCGACAGCGTGACGCCGTTGTGCACGATGCGCTCGCCGTACGGCAGCAGCTGGAGGTTGATCTCGCCGAGGCGCGCGCGCAGCACGCCTTCCGACGGCGCCGACGCGAGGTAGTGGCCGCTGCCGTAGCGCGCGTGGTCCGAGTGCGCGTGCGTGATCACGGCGCGCGCGACCGGGCGCCACGGGTCGATGTAGAAGTCGCCCGGCGGGCAGTACAGGCCCTCGGGCCGCTGGACCACGAGGTCGGGCACTACAGGTATTTCTTTCCCTGGATCATGAGCAACACCCGCATGATGCCCAAGGCAAGGCGTTCGAGGACGCGCTGGTGCAGCGGGCGGTTGGCGTACTCATCCGGGTTCATGCGCCGGCCCTCCTCGGCCATGGCGCGGCGCAGGCGCGCCGTCAGCTGCCCGGCGAACTCGCGGTCCTCCACGACGATGTTGGCCTCGCGCGCCAGCAGCAGGCTCAGCGGGTCCAGGTTGGACGAGCCCACCGTGGCCCAGTGCCCATCCACCGTCGCCACCTTCGCATGCAGGAAGCTCGCCGAGTATTCGTAGATCTCCACGCCCGCGGCCAGCAGCGCGCCATAGACGGGGCGCGAGGCGTAGTACTGCATGAAGTATTCGTAGCGCCCCTGCAGCAGCAGGCTCACCTTCACGCCGCGCTTTGCGGCCGAGATCAGGGCACGCCGCATCTTGCCGCCCGGCACGAAGTAGGCGTTGGCGATGATGATCTCGTCGTGTGCGCGGCCGATGGCGCGGCGGTAGGCCTTCTCGATGCGGCCGCGGTTGCGGACGTTGTCGCGCAGGACCAGTGCCGCGCGCGAACGCGACTCGGGATGTTCCGGCGGCGGCAGCGGCACGGCAGCAGCTGTCGACGGGCGCAGCGACGACAGCGCGCCCGCCAGCCGCGCATAACCCTTGACGGTCTTGAAGCGCTGCCACGTGCGCCGCATCGCCAGGTGCGCATAGCCCACCAGCGGCCCGCGCGCCTGCACGGCGAAGTCGAAGCGCGGCGACGTCAGCGGGCCGTGGTTCGGGTCGTGGAAGTCGTCGAGGATGTTGATGCCGCCGCAGAAAGCGAGGTTGCCGTCGACGACGCACAGCTTGCGGTGCAATCGCCGCCAACTGCCCGGCCACAGCAGGTCCCAGTTGCCGATGGGGCGGTACATCCGCCACTGGACACCCGCGTCGAGGAAGCGCTCTTCCCAGATGGGCGGCGGCGGCGCGCTGCCGAAGCCGTCGGCGACCACGCGCACGGTGACCCCACGCCGCGCCGCGCGCTCGAGTGCATACGCGACCTCCGCGGCGCCGCCGGTGAAATCGAAGATGTACGTTTCGAGCAGCACTTCCGCCCGCGCCGAGTCGATCGCCGCCACCAGCGCGGCGAAGTACTGCTGGCTGCCTTCGAGCAACACGAGCTCGTGGCCGGGCCGGGGCATCCAGGAAGCGATCGCCATGGCGCCTAGGCTTTGAATTCCGCGATCAGCGGCAGGTGGTCCGACATGCGCCACCAGATGCGGCCCTTCGGGATGAGCACGCCCGTGGGCTTGACGCCGCGCGCGTAGACGTAGTCGAGCTGCGTCAGCGGCAGCCGCGACGGATACGTGTAGGTGCGCTCCGCGACGTAGTCGTAAAGCCCCGCCGCGCGCATCGCGGGCCGCAGCTTCGCGCCCCAGTCGTTGAAGTCGCCGGCGATGATCAGGCGCTCGCGCCGCGGTATGACCCGGTGGACGTAGCGCAACATCTGCTCGACCTGGCGCAGCCGGCTGCCGGCGATCAGGCCCAGGTGCAGCACGATGACGTGCAGCTTGTGCTTGTGCACCACCAGTTCCACGTGCAGCAGCCCCCGCTGCTCGAATCGGTGGTCCGACATGTCCTCGTGGCCGTGCGACACCACGGGCCAGCGCGACAGCAGGGCATTGCCGTGCTCGCCGTGCTTCGTGGTCGCGTTGGTCTGGTAGACGGCGTGGTAGCCCTCGGGCGCGAGGAACTCGTGCTGCGGCAGCTCGGGCCAGCGCTTGAACCAGCGTTCCTCGCGCCGGTGGAGCTTGCGCACCTCCTGCAGGCACACCACGTCGGCGTCGAGCTGCTCGATGGCATGCCCGATGTTGTGGATCTCCAGCCGGCGGACAGGGCCGAGGCCTTGCACACCCTTGTGGATGTTGTAGGTCGCGACCCTAAAGAGCGTTGCCATCGGCAAATTCTGGCAGCAACAGGATCGCTTCGGCGTTGGAAAACGAAGCGCAGGTGTCCGCCGCGTCGCGCCAGGGCAGCCACTGGTACGCCGTGTGCTCCCGCGGGTTGAGCGTGACGGGCGTGTTCTCGGGCACGCACAGGCCGAACACGTGCTCGGTGTTGCGCCTCACGCCGGGCTCGTATCGGTGCAGCCAGCGCGGGTAGATGTCGTAGACGTTCTCGAGGTTCCAGTCCGAAAGGCGCCCGATCGCGCAGTCGATGCCCGTCTCTTCCATGACTTCGCGGCGGGCCGTGGTTTCGAGCGGTTCGTCGATGGTGTCTTTCGAACCCGTCACCGACTGCCAGTAGTCCGGCATGTCGGCGCGATTGACCAGCAGCACCTGCAGGCTGGGCGTGTGGATGACGACCAGGACGGAGTGCGGGATCTTGTAAGGGCGCGGCTGTTGCACGGGCCCATTTTGACTGTGGGGCGGGGCTGAATGGGAACTTTCTGGCACGAATGTCCCCCGGTCTGCGCTATGCGCACCTCCTCCTTTATTTCGTGCCGGAGAGTTCCCCCTCAGCCCGAGGTCGCCGGCGTCGGTGTTAACCGGAAACGCACCTACCGACGGATTGTCCGTCCGCGCTCCCTTGCCTTCGCCCCCATTGGACCTTCAGCACCGACTGCCATGAGCCGTCACACCGATCCGGTGGTCAGGCAATTCGGCTTCAGACAAAGGATGAACAGATCGCAGCACACAAGTTGTTGTTGGCCGGTGACAAGCCAGCCAAGTCTCTGTCAATCTAAGCAGCATCTACCCAGCGTGATTCAGTTGGGGGTTCTGGCACCCGCGGTTTCACCATGCACCGACTTCCTCTTTTCACCCTCTGTCGACCGAGTATCCTTGTGCGACGCGCAGTTTTGAACTGGTTGCTTCAGGTTCGAACCCTACGCGACCGCCCACTTGTTCCGGTGCCCGATCCTGATGTTGCTTAGAGCTGTTGTGTGCGCGGCCCTCGCCGCTTCCGTCGTCCTCGCTGCTTGCGGCGGCGCAAGCATGGCGCCCCAATCGCCCGCCGCGTCGCTCTCTTTGCTTGCCGGAAGCACTGGCGGCCCCGGCTTCACGGACGGTGATGCAGTCACGGCGCGCTTCTCGTCGCTGCTGGCCATCGCGTCCGACGCGCAAGGCAACATCGTCGTCAGCGACGACAGCGTTCTACGCGCAGTGACGCAGACCGGCACCGTGACCACACTGGGCAGCAACGATGGAACGACGCCGCAGCGCGACTACCAGAGCGCCATCCGCGTCGCGATCGCTGGCGACGGGGCGCTGTGGGTCTCCGATGGCAAAGGAGTGCATCGCCGCGCTGGGGCAAACAACAGCCTCGCATTTGCCGCCGATCCCTTGGACATGTCGCGCAAGTTCTACCCGATCGGGGCTGACGCGAATGGCAATGGATACGTGGCAGATAGCTACCACTGCGTGCTCTGGAAGGTGACGCCCGCGCTCGTGGCTTCGGTCCTCGGCGGCCTCGCGGACGATTGCCGCGCGATCGACGGCGCGCTCGACCAGGCGCGCTTCGGCCGGATCTTCGCCCTCGCCTCCGATCGGCATGGCTCCATCTACGTCGCGGACGAAACGGGCAATGAGTGGGACGAGCCGCCGGAGCCCGTCGTGCAGCGGCTGCGCAAGATCGCCGCCGACGGCACCGTCACGACCCTCGTCGAGGACCCAGGTACGGGCGGCCGCTTCACGTGGATCGACACCATCACCGCCGACGGCAAGGGCAACGCATACGTACTGGACGCGCGTGGCATCGTGCGCGTGGACGGTGCCGGCAACGACACGGTCTTGCCCATCCCTGCCGACGTGCCGTATCCCAGGCGCTTTACCGCGGACGAAGCGGGCAACATCTACTTCACGACGGACGGCGGCGCCATCTACAAGGTGCCCGCCGGGACGGGGAACGCATCGCGCCTAGTCGGCCAGCCCGCAGAGGGCGGGACGATCGACGGTACTGGCGCCGAAGCGCGCTTTTCGTCGGTCGCGCCAACGGCACTTGACACGAACGGGGACGTGCTCGTCGCGTCATGGGAGATTTTCGGCGCGAAGGCGGGCCTCACCACGCGGCGCGTAACGTCGGTCGGCAAGGTGACGACCGAATTCGTGGCTCCTACCGGGGCCCCGGCGTCGGCAGTCTCCTATCCCAATGGTTATGCCTTCGACGCGGTGCGCCGCATCCATTACTTTTCAGAGGGCAGCCACTGCATCAGCGACAGCGTGTGCCTGCCAGGGCACGCGATCTGGCGGATGACGGCCAGCGGCTCATTGAGCAAATTCGCGGACCTCGAGAACGCACCGGTCACCGGGCCGGTGATCGACGGGCAGGGGAATCTGTATGTAGCCGATGGCAATGCCCTGCGGAAGATCACGCCCACGGGAGCACTTTCGACAGTCGTGCAGGCGATAGCGCCGGCAAACGTCGCCGTGCGCGCCTTGGCGGTCGATGCCGAAGGGACCGCCTATGCGTTCAGCAACGACTGGGTGCTGCGGAAAATCAGCCCCGACGGCCAAGTGACATTCATGGCCGGTGCCGCCAACCAGCCGGGGTGGGTCGATGGGAAAGGCGCGGCTGCACGGCTGCAGGGGCCACAGGTCTTGGCCAACAGCATGGCCGTTGACCCCGAAGGCAACGTCTACATGCCTGCAGCGGCGGTGGCGGACGCGTCCGTTTACTTAGGGCCAGACACCCCAGGCGCGGTGCGCAAGGTCAGCCCCGACGGCACTGTGACGACCATCGCTGGTCAGTTGGGTCGCGCGGGCATTCAGCTCGGCCCGCTCCCGGGAATCCTCTATGCGCCCAGCTCCATGCTATGGACGCCCGACGGGCTCGTTGTCGGCTCGGGGCTCGCGCTGCTGAAAATCCGGCAATAGGCCGTCGCTAAAGCCACTTCTTCCAAACCGTGACCTGCGCCACGGTCGCAGCGCGGCAGTCTCTTTACCATCCCCGGGATCTCAGGGGGAACGATGGCGATCAAAATTGCGCGGCTCGCGTCGCTCGCAGCGCTCTCTTGCACGCTGCTGCTCGCGGCCTGCGGCGGGGGCGGCACCCATCCCGCCGCCGAGGCGGTGCAGCCCGCGCTCACGCTCTTGGCGGGCAGCAGCGGCGGCCCCGGCGAAGTCGACGGCCTCGGCCCCGTGGCGCGGCTCCAGGGGCCGATGCAACTGTGGATCGATCCGCACGGCAACCTGGTCGTTTTCGAGAACAGTGGCCTTCTCCGGACGGTGACACCCGAAGGGGCTGTCAGCACGCCCCCGCAGGACGCCTTCAGGAATTCGCTGCCCGTCTCCTTCGGCAGCGTCTTCGACGCGCAGGGCAACACGTACGTCACCGACGAGACGCTGCGCGACACCATTTGGAAGGTGTCGCCCTCGAACCAAAAGACGCTGTTCGCCGGCATCGAGTACACACCGGGGCGCACGGATGGCCCCCGAGGCCAGGGCACGCTGCGCTATGTGCTCGACATGGCCAGCGACGGACAGGGCGGCCTGTACGTGCTGGACGGGGAGTCGAACGGCGCCATCGAATATTTCTGGACCGCGTTGCGGCGGCTTAGCCCCGATGGCGCGATCACCACTGTGGCGGGTGGCGAGGGCGCGACGAACGTCGACGGTCCTGCGAACACCGCGCGCTTCCCGCGCGCGAGGCAGATCGCAGTGGATGGCCGTGGCAATGTGTTCCTCTCCGATGGCCAGACCATCCGCCGGTTCGATCCCGCGGGTCAGGTGACGACGATCGCCGCCTCGGATGCGCTCCTGCCTTTCATCGATGACATCGCAGCCGACGCGGCGGGCAACCTCTACGCCTCGGGAGGGAACGCCGTGCTGGGAGTGCTTCGCCCGGGCAGCGAGCACTTTGAGCTCTTCGCGGGCATGCCATTCGACTACGGCCCGGCCCGTGATGGGCAAGGCGCGGACGCGCGATTCAGCCCGTTCGGCGTCCTGTCAACGGCTGCGGACGGTGCGGACGTACTCGTCCTGTCGCGTGAGACCGCGGGCTACTCGATTCGCCGCGTCACACCGGCGGGCAACGTGACCACCGAGATCCCCCTTCTGCAGCCGAGCGCGGGCGGCCGCCTCATTGCCGCCACCGGATATGCATACGACCCCGGCCGCCGCGTCCACTACCTCGCAGTGAGTAACACGGAATGCTTGCCGGAGTTCTGCCAGCTGCGCGGATCGGCGGTCTGGCGGCTCGAGCGCGACGGTACCTGGGCGGAGATCGCCGGCGCCGCCGACCCGGAGGGGAGCCACCGCACCTCCTTCGGCCACGCGCTGGTCGGGCCGGACATCGACGCGCAGGGCAACGTGTACGTGGTCGATGGCTCGCGACTGGTCAGGATCACCCCCGCGGGCACGATGACGACGGTGACGGACGACCTCATTCCGCCCGTGGCGGGCGGCATCGAATCGTTTGGAGTCGATTCAGGCGGCACCGCGTACGCGCTCGCATACTCGCCCGAAGGACAGACGCTGCACCGCGTCACACCCGACGGCCGGACCGCGACGGTGGGGGCGCCGGGCTCCATCCCGGCATTTACCAGCAGTCCTGAGCTTGCGATCGATCCGGAGGGCAACGTCTACGTGCCGCAAGGCTTCTACGTGGGCTCGACCATCGTCATCCAGGCTGGCTCCATCCTGAAAGTCACGCCCGATGGCGAAATCACGAGGTTCGCAGGGAACCCGACGCGCACCGGCATCGCACTGGGTGCATTGCCGGGACAGTTCTACGCGCCTGCTGCCATGGTCTGGACGCCGGAGGGGCTGGTCTTCGCTTCAGGGCGCGCGTTGCTCCGGATCGCGCCGCTTCGGTAGGGCGATGGCCAGCGCCAACCCCCGCCAATCGATGAGAAGGGTCTGGCCCCGGAAAGATCGACGCTCCAAGGCGGATCGGCTGCACTGACGGACACGGACCGACGGATTGACCGCCCGCAGGTGCGCGTCTGAGAAGCGGACGCTTGGCGTCGGGGCCCTCACTTTTCGAAGGGGTGGAACCCATCCTTCAGCACATCGATCCGAAAAAGGTTCGCTCGCGCGGTGATGTACAGCTTGCGCCGATCGCCGCCACGGCCGAATGCAACATTTGTGGGGTTGTCGGCCATCGGAACGAAGGCCAATTCTTCTCCCGTAGGCGAAAACACGACAACGCCGCGATCCTGCGGCACCGCGCTGACGCGGGCGGCATAGATGTTTCCTTCCGTGTCCACCGTCATCCCGTCGATCCCTGTCCGGCGGCCCCAGTAGTCCACCAAGGTCTGCCGGGGACCCACGCTGCCATCCGCCCCCAGCGGGTACGCGTAGACAGCGTTCCAGTTCATGGCTGCCGGGAGGTTGCTGGCCATTTGTGCGGTCGCAGGCGGCCCGATGCTAGATACGTAAAGGGTGCGCTGGTCAGGCGAGATGGCAATCCCATTGGGCTTCCCGGCATCGGCGATGACCAGCCTGGCCGGTGCGCCTGGGTCGATCCTGTACACACCCGCGACCGGCTGCTCCACGGACTCGTGGCCGTAGTACCGGGGGTCGGTGAAATAGATGCGCCGCTGCCGGTCGATCACGAGATCATTCGGCGAATTCAGTGGACGCCCATTGAACAACCCGGCGAGGATGGAGCTCTTGCCCGTCTTCATGTCGGTGCGGATCACGCAGCGGCAGCCGAAGTCGGCGCCGAGGGCGCTGACCAGGCTCCCATCCTCGTCGAACCGGTTCCCATTGTTCATGCCGCTCGGCGAGCGGAAGATGACGGTCTTGCCCGTGCGCGGGTCGTAGCGCCATACGTGTCCTGCCTGCGCACTGGACTGGGCGGTGATCGTGATATCGCTGAAGAAGACAGTGCCATCTTCCGCGACCGCCGGCCCTTCGAGGAAAAAGCCGCCAGAGAAGACCGGATCGAGCTTCGCTTCCGCCCCAAAGATGGGCCCCGGCCGAAATCCGGTCTGTGCCCCTGCGATGAAAGAGGCACAGCACAGGCCCAGCGCGACTGCTGCTACGTGCAATTGTCGAAACACAGTACCTCCTGCGGATGGCGCGTCGATGAACGACTCAGCGGAGGATGGTCACTGACCTGTCCGGCAGTGTCAATGCATCAGCGATCCAATGCGGACAACTCAAAGACGCTGGATTGCGGGTCAAGCCCGCAATGACAGGTGACTAGCCTCTGAGTCAGTTCTGCAGCGCCGCCGTCACGCGCTCGGCGATCACCCGCATGCTCCAGTCGTGGGGATGCCGGTCGACATCCACATCGGCGTAGCGGCCAATGTCGTCGGCCCGCTGCGGGTAGATGTCGCCGATGTAGACGTACTTGCCGCCATGGGCCTTGCAGGCCTGCTCGATCACGGCATCCCTGGATTCTTCCTTCCACCACGTGGACACGCAGGCCAGCTTCGCGACGTGCAGCGCATCCAGCAGCAAGCCGTATGCGGCGCCGAACGCGGGCACGGATGCCAACGGCACGTTGTCACCGAGCTCGACGACCACGGCGGTTCGTGGCGTAGCCGCCTGCACGTACGACGGGATCTGCCAGACGTTGTCCGCGGGGTTCTTTTCGAGCGGGGAGAAATTCAGCGCCGTGAGCGGCAGGTGCAGGGCCGCCGCCGTGAGGTGGGCGAAGTCCTTGTCGGCCGACGATGCCGCCATGCCCCAGTCGCCCGTCCAGCCCACCATGGCGTTCGGGCCGATCTTGGTGATGCTGTTGCCGATGACGAGCAGGTCCGAGAACTGCGCCTGGGGTGGTTGCGGCTGGGGCTGCTCGGCGGCCGCGGCTGCGGCCACAGCCGGCGACGGTGACCCTCCGCCTCCCCCGCAAGCGACGACCGCGGTCGCAAGAAGGGCAAGGGCACACAGTCGGATCGTCGATATTTTCATTGCCAGAGCTTCACCCTGGCGGAAGCCGCCTGCGTTTCGAAATGCCTGAGCAATTCGTCGGACGTTGGCGACCGACCGGGTCCGTCGGTGCTGATGACGTCCGCTATGCTTCCCCTCTACCCATGCCAAGCCTCCCCCACAGCCCCGCTGCCGAACGCAACAAGGAACCGATCCTTGCGCGGCTGCTGGCCATCCTGGGCAGCCACGGGGCGGCCCTCGAGATCGCCTCGGGCACCGGGCAGCACACGGTCTGGTTCGCCGCCGCCCTGCCCGGGTGGACGTGGCAGCCGACCGACTTCGATCCGGACACGGTGCCCCTCATCGCCGAGAGGATCGCCCAGTCGGGCGTGGGCAACGTCCTGCCCCCGCTGCAGCTGGACGTCACGCAACAGCAGTGGCCCTTGACGAGCACGTTCGACGCCATCTTCTGCGCCAACATGCTGCACATCGCGCCGTGGCAAGCATGCGCCGGCCTCATGGCCGGGGCGGCACGCCACCTCGTGCCGGGCGGCCTGCTGGTCACCTACGGCCCCTACTTCGAGAGGGAAGTGCCGACCGCCCCCAGCAATCTCGCGTTCGACGAGAGCTTGAAGGCGCGCGATCCTTCCTGGGGCATCCGCCAGCTCGATGACGTCGTGGCGGAAGCCGCCCGCAACGGGCTCGCGCTCACGCAGCGGCACGCGATGCCGGCCAACAACCTGCTGTTGGTGTTCACTCTTGCAGGTCGCCAGCCACAGGCGTAGCTTTGCAGCCGCCGGCCTGCCCGCCGCAACAGGGGATCGCCATGGAGCGTGCTCACGTGAAAGAGGAAATCGCCGCACCCATCGCCGAAGTGTGGGCGTTGCTGAGAAACTTCGGCGACATCGAGATCTGGGCGAAGGCCCGCGTGGTGCGGGTCGACGGGACGGGTGTCGGGGCGATCCGCCACGTCGAAGGCAGTGCCGGCCCCGTCGTCGAGCGCTGCGAGGCCCATGACGAGGCGGCGCACAGCTTCAGCTATTCCCTGGTCGAGTCCCCGTGGCCGCTGGCCAACTATGTCGCCACCGTGCGCCTGGCCTCGCTCGGTGCGAACCGGTGCGCCATCGAGTGGAGCGCGAACTTCGATCCGACCCCTGGGGCACCGCCGGACATACGCGAGCTGGTGGAGAAAACGTTCCGGGGCAACTTCATTGCCAACCTGCGGAAAGGCGTTGCCGGCTGAGCGCCGGCGTCCGAACAACAGTCACTGGGTCCCGGCCTGCGCCGGGACGACAGGTCAGGCGGCCGCGGGATTCCGCAGCTTGATGTGCAGCTCGCGCAGCTGCTTCTCGTCCACCGGCCCCGGCGCCTGCGTGAGCAGGTCCTGCGCGCGCTGCGTCTTGGGGAACGCAATCACGTCGCGCAGCGACTCGGCGCCCGTCATCAGCATGACGAAGCGGTCCAGGCCGATGGCGATGCCGCCGTGCGGGGGCGCGCCGTACTGCAGCGCGTCCAGCAGGAAGCCGAACTTGAGCTTGGCTTCCTCCGCGTCGATCTTCAGCGCGCGGAACACCTTGCTCTGCACCTCCTCGCGGTGGATACGGACCGAGCCGCCGCCGAGCTCGATGCCGTTGAGCACCGCGTCGTAGGCCTTGGCGACCGCCTTGCCGGGATCGGTCTCGAGCAGGTCCTCGTGGCCGTCCTTCGGCGACGTGAACGGGTGGTGCACCGCGTTCCAGCGCTGGGCGTCGTCGTCGAACTCGAACATCGGGAAGTCGACGACCCACAGCGGGCGCCACGCGCCTTCGATGAGGCCACGGCTCTTGCCGAACTCGCTGTGGCCGACCTTCACGCGCAGCGCGCCGATGGCGTCGTTCACCACCTTGGCCTTGTCGGCGCCGAAGAAGACCAGGTCGCCGTCCTTGGCGCCGGTGCGCTTGATGATCTCGGCGATCGCGGCGTCGTGGATGTTCTTGACGATGGGCGACTGCAGGCCTTCGCGGCCCTTGGCCACCTCGTTGACCTTGATCCACGCCAGGCCCTTGGCGCCGTAGATCTTGACGAACTCGGTGTAGCCGTCGATCTCGCCGCGGCTCATCTCGCCGCCGCCCGGCACGCGCAGGGCGACGACGCGGCCGTCAGGCTGGTTCGCGGGGCTGGAGAACACCTTGAAGTCCACGTCCTTCATCACGTCGGTGAGCTCGGTGAACTCCAGCTTCACGCGCAGGTCCGGCTTGTCGGAGCCGTACAGGCGCATCGCGTCCGAGTGCTTCATCACGGGGAAGGCGCCGATGTCGATGCCCAGCACGTTCTGGAAGGTGCTGCGGATCATGCCTTCGAACATCTCGCGGATCTCCTCCTCGAGCATGAAGGAGGTCTCGACGTCGATCTGCGTGAACTCGGGCTGTCGGTCGGCGCGCAGGTCCTCGTCGCGGAAGCACTTGGTGATCTGGTAGTAGCGGTCGTAGCCCGACACCATCAGCAGCTGCTTGAACAGCTGCGGCGACTGCGGCAGCGCGAAGAACAGGCCATCGTGTACGCGCGAGGGCACGAGGTAGTCGCGCGCGCCTTCGGGCGTGCTCTTGGTGAGCATCGGCGTCTCGATGTCGATGAAGCCGTTGGCGTCGAGGAACTTGCGCACCTCCATCGTCACCTTGTAGCGCAGCATCATGTTGCGTTGCATGGTGGGGCGGCGCAGGTCGAGCACGCGGTGCGTGAGGCGCGTGGTCTCCGAGAGGTTCTCGTCGTCCAGCTGGAAAGGCGGCGTCACCGATGCGTTGAGCACCGTGAGCTCGTGGCACAGCACCTCGATCTTGCCGCTCTTGAGGTTGTCGTTGGTCGTGCCCTCCGGGCGCGCACGCACCACGCCCTTGACCTGCACGCAGAACTCGTTGCGCAGGCCCTCCGCCGTCTTGAACATCTCGGCGCGGTCGGGGTCGCACACGACCTGCACGTAGCCTTCGCGGTCGCGCAGGTCCACGAAGATCACGCCGCCATGGTCGCGCCGGCGATTGACCCAGCCGCACAGGGTCACGGTCTGGCCCATCAGGGCTTCGGTCACGAGCCCGCAATAGGTGGTGCGAAGTTGCATGGAGGTACCTTCTTTCCGGGGAAAGACGCTGCCGCTTTCGCGCGGCGCGTCAGGGATTGTCGTTGTGGTGGGCGGGTGCGACCACGCCCATGGAGATGACGTACTTCAGCGCCTCGTCGACCGACATCTTCAGCTCGATGCAGTCGCTCTTCTTCAGCATGACGAAGTAGCCGCCGGTGGGGTTGGGCGTGGTCGGCACGTAGACGCTCACGTAGTCGCCCACCAGGTAGTTGGTGACGTCGCCGCCGGGCGTGCCCGTGACGAAGCCGATGGTCCAGACGTCCTCGCGCGGCCATTGCACCAGCACCGCCGTGCGGAAGGCGTTGCCCCCCGGCGAGAACAGCGTGTCCGACACCTGCTTGACGCTGGAGTAGATCGAGCGGACGACGGGGATGCGCGCGACGATGCCATTGCCCCATTCGACGAGCTTGCGGCCGAAAAAGTTCGTGGCGATCGCGCCGACGATCAGCAGGATGGCCAGCGTGAGCAGCACGCCGAAGCCGGGGATGTGGAAGCCGATCAGCTTGTCCGGCTGCCAGGCCTCGGGCAGGATCAGCAGCGTGCTGTCGAGCGTCTCGACGATCCAGCGCAGCACGGCGAACGTGACGGCCAGCGGCACGATGGCCAGCAGGCCGGCGACGAGCCATTTGCGCAGGGCGAGCATGGTGCCGGCTTTCAGCCCGCCGCCGCCGGCGTGTCGGGCTTGGTCGCGGGCTTGGTCGCGGGCGTGCTGTCCGCGGGCTTGGACTCCGCGGGCTTCGACTCGGCAGGCTTGGCCTCGGTCTTGGCCGCTTCAGCCGGCTGGGCGGCATCCGTGGACTTTTCGGCGCCGGCCTTGTTGCCGCCGCGGAAATCCGTCACGTACCAGCCCGAACCCTTCAGCTGGAAGCCGGCCGCCGTGACCTGCTTGGCGAACGCGTCGGCGCCGCACGCGGGGCACACGGTGAGCGGGTCGTCCGAGATCTTCTGCAGGACGTCCTTGGCATGGCCACAGGACGCGCACTTGTAGGCGTAGATCGGCATGGCGTTGTCTAGGGGTCGTTGCGGCGGTGCAAAGCCCTCAATTATAGAGGGGGCGGGGTTTTTCAACCCCGGCTCTCCCTAGTGCGGCTGCAGGCCCGCCACGGGGGTGCGCGGCTCGTGGCGGTTGCGCAGGACCTGCGGCATCAGCGACCCGATGACCATCCCGGCGAAGGCGGCGATCAGGCCGGCGAGCTGGCCGGGGAACATCTTGGACAGCGCCTCGCCGCCGACCTGCGGGAAGAACAGCACCCACACCGCGATGCCCGCCGCCAGCGAGAAGATCGCGCCCTGGGTGGTGGCGCGCTTCCAGTACAGGCCCATCACCAGCGGCACGAAGGCCGCCACCAGCGTCACCTGGTAGGCCGAGGACACCAGGTCGTAGATCGAGGTGCCCTTCATCGCGATCGCATAGGCCAGCACCGAGGCCGTGAAGACGACGATGGTCACGCGCATGGCCAGCAGCTGCTGCTTGTCGCTCATGTGCGGGCGCATGTTCTTCAGGATGTTCTCGACGAAGCTGGTCGAAGGCGCCAGCAGCGTCGCCGACGAGGTGCTCTTGATGGCCGAGAGCAGCGCGCCGAAGAACAGGATCTGCATCACCAGCGGCATCTTCGTCAGCACGAAGGTGGGCAGCACGCGCTGGTAGTCGTTCTTCGCCAGCTCGAGCGCGCTGTTGCCCATCACCACCACCGCGCTGGCGACGATGAACATAGGCACGAAGGCGAACAGGATGTAGCTCACGCCGCCGATCACCGCGCCGTTGCGGGCGGTGTTGGAGTCCTTGGCCGACATCACGCGCTGGAAGACGTCCTGCTGCGGGATGGAGCCCAGCATCATGGTCAGGCCCATGCCGATGAAGAAGGCGATGTCCGTGAACGTGGGCGGCGGCAGGAAGTTCCACAGCTCCTTGGACGACGCCAGGGCCATCACCTTGTCGGCGCCGCCCGCGAGCTCCGCCGAGAAGAAGGCGATGACCGACAGGCCGATCACCAGCACGATCATCTGGATGAAGTCCGTCCAAGCCACCGCGAGGAAGCCGCCGATCACCACGTAGACCAGCACCGCGAGCGTGCCGACGATCATGCCGGTGGTCTCGGACATGGCGCCGTTGGTGAGCACGGAGAACACCAGGCCCAGCGCCGTGATCTGCGCCGCGACCCAGCCCAGGTAGGACAGGATGATGGCGACCGAGCAGAAGATCTCCACGCCGCGCCCGTAGCGCTGGCGGTAGAAGTCGCCGATGGTCAGCAGGTTCTGCTTGTACAGCTTGGCCGCGAAGAACAGGCCCACGAGGATCAGGCAGGTGCCGGCGCCGAAAGGGTCTTCGACGATGGCGTTGAGGCCGCCCTGCACGAACTTGGCCGGGATGCCCATCACCGTCTCGGCGCCGAACCAGGTGGCGAAGGTGGTGGTCACCACCATGATCAGCGGCAGGCTGCGCCCGGCGATGGCGAAGTCGGCCGTGTTCTTGATGCGCGTGCCGGCCCACACGCCGATGGCGAGCGTGCCCACCAGGTACAGCACGACAAACGTGATCAGCGTGTAGTTCATCGCCGTCCAAGCCCCTCTCGTATTGGGGCGGAATTATCCCCTAGAACCCGCGCATCCTCAGCAGGAACTGCACCACGACCAGGCCGGCCGCGAAGCCCACGGCGGCGTACATCACCGTCTGCAGCAGGCGGTTGGTGCGCTTCAGTTCCTGCAGCAGCTCGCGGTCGATGTTGCGCACCTCCCACGAGCGCTCGCGCAGGTACTTGTGGACCAGGTGGGGCAGCTCGGGCAGCAGCTTGGCGTAGCGCGGCGCCTGGTCCCGCAGTTCGTCCAGGAACTTCTGCGGGCCCACTTCTTCCTGCATCCACTTCTCGAGGAAGGGCTTGGCCGTGGCCCACAGGTCCAGGTCGGGGTCCAGCTGCCGCCCCAGCCCCTCGATGTTCAACAGCGTCTTCTGCAGCAGCACCAGCTGCGGCTGGATGTCCACGTGGAAGCGCCGCGACATCTGGAACAGCCGCATCAGCAGCATGCCCAGCGAGATCTCCTTGAGCGGCCGGTCGAAGTACGGCTCGCACACCGTGCGCACCGCGCCCTCCAGTTCGTCCACGCGCGTGCCCGGCGGCACCCAGCCCGACTCGATGTGCAGCTCCGCCACGCGCTTGTAGTCGCGGCGGAAGAAGGCCGTGAAGTTCTGCGCCAGGTATTCCTTGTCGTACTCGGTGAGCGTGCCGATGATCCCGAAGTCCAGCGAGATGTAGCGCCCGAACGAGCCGGGCGCCAGGCTGATCTGGATGTTGCCCGGGTGCATGTCGGCGTGGAAGAAGCCGTCGCGGAACACCTGCGTGAAGAAGATGGTGACGCCGTCGCGCGCGAGCTGCTTGATGTCGACGCCCGCAGCCACCAGCCGCTCGCGCTGCGAGATCGGCACGCCGTGCATGCGCTCCATCACGATGACGTCGGGCTGGCACAGGTCCCAGTACATCTCGGGGATCAGCACCAGGTTCAGGCCCGCCATGTTCCGGCGCAGCTGCGCGGCGTTGGCCGCCTCGCGCACCAGGTCCAGCTCGTCGTGCAGGTACTTGTCGAACTCGGCGACCACCTCGCGCGGTTTCAGGCGGCGGCCGTCCTCGGACAGGTGCTCGATCCAGCCGGCCATCATGCGCATGAGGCTCAGGTCCTTCTCGATCACCGGCAGCATCCCGGGGCGCAGCACTTTCACCGCGACTTCCTTCAGCTGCCCCTGGCGGTCGCGCATGGTCGCGAAGTGCACCTGCGCGATCGAGGCGCTGGCCACCGGCTCCCGCTCGAAGCTCACGAAGATCGAATCGAGCGGGCGGCGGAAGGCTCGCTCGATGGTGGCGACCGCGACTTCGGTGGGGAACGGCGGCACGCGGTCCTGCAGCAGCGCGAGCTCGTCGGCGATGTCCTGCGGCAGCAGGTCGCGGCGCGTGGACAGCACCTGCCCGAACTTCACGAAGATGGGGCCCAGGTGCTCCAGCGCCTGGCGCAGGCGCTGGCCGCGCGGCGCGCGCAGGTCGCGGCCCACGGCCAGGACACGGGCGATGGACGCCAGCCGGAAGCTCTTGAGGACGAGCTCGTCCAGGCCGTAGCGCAGCGCGACCCAGACGATGTAGAGGCCGCGCAGGTAACGCGTCATGCGCTTCCCGGGCCTCCCGGGCCCGGGCCCGGCGCGGGCGTTGGCGCGCCCACCGCTGTGGCGCTGGCGACGAACTGGCGCATGGCGCCGAGCACGCGCCGTGCCGCATCGCCCACGGCATGCGCAGGCGCATCGCCGATCACGCGCGCGAGATCCTCCTCGAGGTCCCAGCGCACGTTCTCGACGAGCCAGTTGATCTCGGCGGCGAACTGCACGTCGCCCGCGATGTGCACCGGCGGCTTGTCGCCCTTGAGCGCGGCCTGCGCCAGCTGGAAGGGCGAGGTCTCGGTGAGCGTGAGCGTCAGGTCGGCGGGCGTGCCGCTGTCGCCGACCACCTCGAACAGGCCGGCGGGCGTGGCCGCGAGCCGCATCGAGAACGAGCGCCAGCTCGCCTGCACGGACTTGCCGGCCTGGCGCACGAGGCGCGCCTGGGCCTCGCTTTCCTGCATCAGCACGTGGTTGATCAGCAGCACCACGCGGCGCTGCACTTCATCCACAAGCCAAGGCGGGGGCTGGAAGGGAAAGGGGCTGGCCATGGCCCCGGATTCTCGCCGAAAGACGAGGGCCGCCGCGGCTATTGCAGGGCCTGCACGCCGGCCACGAGCCAGCCGCTGGCGCCGCTCTTCGGCTTGGTCATGTTCCAGACTTCGCGGAACGGGCTGGGCGCGGCTGCGGGCTCCTCGCGGATCATCCCGGAGAACTCGACGCTGGCCATGTAGTCGCCGCCCAGGTCCTCGATGCCGAGCAACTGCGCCTCGAGCATCACGACTTCGGTGCGGTTGGGTTGGCCGGCCTGCTGGCGCTCGCGCTCGGCCAGCTGCGAGCGAATCTCGCCCAGCATCTCGTCGGTCATCATCGAGCGCAGCGTCGGCAGGTCCGACTTGTCCCAGGCTTCCTGCAGCGTCACGAAGTTGCGCTTGGCGGCTTCCACGAAGCCCGGGGTGTCGAAGCCCGCGGGCACGCCCCAGTTCTGCGCGCCTTCCAGGGCGGAACCGATGCGCACGGGCTCGCCCGGCTGTTGCGGGGCGTACTTGGCGGCGTCGAACGCCATGCTGGCGCGCTCCCACGGGCGGGCCGAGGCGTCATTGCCGACCTTGTCCGGGCTGTACTGGCGCGGGGCCCGCGCGACGTCTGCCGGCGCGGCACCGCCATAGGCGTAAGGCGCTGCATGTTGCGCGCGGCGGCGCATGGCCCAGCCGATCAGCGTCATCGCGATCATGACGACCAGGAAGATCAGGATGAACTGGCCGAAGGCTTCGCCGAAACCGAGCGAATGCGCGAGCCACGCCAGGCCCAGGCCGGCGGCGAGGCCGCCTAGCATGCCGCCCCAGCGCGGGCCCTGCTGCACGGGCGGCGTGGCATTGGCGGGCGCGGTGGGCTGCGCCTGGTTGGGCGCCGCGGGCTTCTGGGCCTCGCGCTGCGTCACGTTGGAGGACTGGCGGCCCACGGAACTGCCGCCGCCCAGGCGGCGCGCGGCCTCCGCATCGAATGCGAACGTCGCCATCACCAGCGCGAAAACGGAAATCCAGAATTTCATGATGCCTCCAGGACACGCACGGCGCGCGTCAGCACTTGATTCCAACATGCAACGCTACCACGCCGCCGGTGAGGTTGTGGTAGTCCACATGCCCGAAACCGCATTTGCGCATGAGGGCTTTCAGTTCCTCCTGCCCGGGATGCATGCGGACCGACTCGGCCAGGTAGCGGTAGCTCGCCTCGTCGCCGGCCACCCAGCGGCCCAGCAGCGGCAGCACGTTGAAGGAATACCAGTCGTAGGCCTTGGCCAGCGGCTGCGCCACTTTCGAGAATTCGAGCACCAGCAGCTTGCCGCGCGGTTTCAGCACGCGGTTCATCTCGGCGAGCGCGGCCTCCTTGTGCGTCATGTTGCGCAGCCCGAAGGCCACGCTCACCACGTCGAAGCTGGCGTCGGCGAAGGGCAGCTTCTCCGCGTCGCACACCGCCGTGGGCAACACGACGCCGGCATCGAGCAGCCGGTCGCGGCCGGTGCGCAGCATGGCCTCGTTGATGTCGGTGTGCACGACGCGGCCTGTGCTCCCCACCTTCTTCGCGAACGCCAGCGCGAGATCGCCGGTGCCGCCCGCGATGTCCAGCACCTGCGCACCCGGCGCGACGTTGGCGACCAGCACCGTGTAGGCCTTCCACGCGCGGTGCAGGCCCATGGACATCAGGTCGTTCATCACGTCGTACTTCGGCGCGACGGAGTCGAACACACCGCGCACGCGGCGCGCCTTCTCCTGCTCGTCGACCGTTTCGTAGCCGAAATGCGTCTGGCTCATGCTCAGTGGTGCCCGCAGGCGTGGCCGCCCTTGGCGGCCATGGGCGCATCGCGCTCGACGCCGGCTTCCGTCAGGCGCCGCTCATAGTCGGCCCACAGCTGGGCCTCCTGCGAGCCCAGGAAGTACAGGTAGTCCCACGAGAAGATGCCGGTGTCGTGGCCGTCGGAGAAGGTCGGTTGCACGGCGTAGTTGCCGACGGGCTTGAGGTCGGCGAGCTCGACCTCGCGCTTGCCCGTCTGCAGCACTTCCTGGCCCGGGCCGTGCCCCTGCACCTCGGCCGAGGGCGAGTAGATGCGCATGAGCTCGAAGGGGATGCGGAAGCGCGCGCCGTCGCTGAACGCCACTTCCAGCACGCGCGAACGCCCGTGCACCGTCAGTTCGACGGGCGTGGGCGTATCGGTGGAGAGTCCTGCCATGGGCCCATTCTAGGACCCATGTGCGATCAGAAGCGGACCTGGAAGTTGACGTAGAAGCGGTCGTCGCCGTTCTTGGGCGCGGCCGAGTTCGCCGTGAGCGGCACCTTGCTGCCCACGAAGATGCGGCCGTAGTCGGCCGAGAAGGCGAACGGCTCCTTCACGTAGCGCAGGCCGAGGCCGGCGCTGGCGAGGCGGTCGCTCGAAGGCTTGCCGCGCACGGCGGCGTCGTTGCTGGACAGCCAGCCGGCGTCGACGAAGCCGAGCAGGCGCAGGCCGCCGACCCATTCGGGGGTGCTGACCTCGAGCGTGCCGGCCAGGCCGCTGTCGCCGGTGACCGGCCGGTCGATGCTGGTGCCGCGCACCGAGCCCAGGCCGCCCAGGCCGAAGGACTCGCCGGAGATCAGCGGATCGGGGCTGTACTGCCAGCTGCCGCGCATCGACCACAGCCACGTGCCGGCGAACGGCGCCGTGTAGTTGGCCGAGCCGCGCAGGGCTTTCCAGCGGACAGTGTCCACCGCCTCGGCCGCGTACGACGCGGAATCGTTGTGCGAGCCGGTGGCGGTGTTGACCGCCACGCCGACGTCGTAGCCATAGGCGGCGGCGTCGTTCTCGATGCGGGCCGCGTAACCCAGGGTGATCGGGCGGCTGCGGCGGTCCACGCCGGCCACGACGCCGTCGATCTCGGTCGCGTTGAAGACCTTGTCGTCGATGGCGATGCTGACGTAGCTGCGGCGGCCGCCTTCGGGCGCGAGGTAGTGCGTGTAGTTGGCGCCCAGCGTGTGGCCCGCGCCCGTGCTGGAGAAGGCGCCGAAGTTGCCGACCACGTCGGACTTCGTGGCGGTGAGGCCGATGACGCCGCCCAGCGTGTACAGCGGCACCTTGTAAGTCAGGCCGATCTGCTTGACGTCGCCCGAGCGCTGCAGCGAGGTGGTGTACGCACCGACGAACTGGTGGTCCGCATCCCACAGGTTGCTGTGCGAGGCGGTGATGGTGAAGCGGTCGCGCCCCGAATTCTTGGTGCCGGCGTTGGAGATGCCCAGGCCGATGTTCCAGGGCTTCTGCTCCTTCACGATCACCACGGCGTCGATCTTGTCGATCTCCTCCGATTCCTTCAGGTTCACCTGGATCTGCTTGTTGGCGTTCTCGTTGGCGATGGCCGTCTGGATGGCGAGCTTGGAGAAGTTGGGCGTGCCGCCCTCCTTCAGCTCGGGCAGCGTACGGCGGATGTTGCCCTCGCTGTAGATGCTGCGGCCTTCAAAGTCCACCTTGGCGATGGTGAACTTGATGATGGTCAGGCGTACCGACTGGCCCACCTCCTGCGGCGGCAGCGAGACGCGGTGCAGGCCGTAGCCGCGCTCGCGCAGCGCCTTTTCCAGCGCGCCCGAGGCCTGCTGCAGCGTGTCGATGCTGGCGTCGTTGCGCACGTAGGGCGACAGGATGCGCTGGGTCTCGGCATCGCCCAGCGGGTTCTCGCCGGTGACGGTGAAGCCCTTGATGGCGAACGTGGGCGGCGGGACCGAGGCGGCCATGGGCGGCGGCGCGGGTGCCGGTGCCGGTGCCGGGGCCGGCGCGGGAGCCTGCGCGAGCGCCGACGCCGCGGCTGCCAGCGCCGTCAAGGCAAACACCCCCAGCCGCACGCGCCCGCACTCGCGGCGGGGCGCACAAGTCGTTGTCAGCATTCGGATTCGCCCCTCTTGTTCTTGGAACCGGATGATCGGCGATTGTGTCATCCGGTTACCGCCTTGTCACCCTTGGACGGGTGGCAAGGCACTCACTTGCACTGGTTCTGTTGCTTCACGCCTGCATCGGCGAGCACGCTCACGAGCAAGGGGTTCTTCGAGTTCGGCAAGGGGATCTTGTCGAAGTCGATGAACTTGGGGATGTTGTTCGGCCGCGCGGTGTCGCCGTTGTTGCCGGCGAAGCCCGCCTCGCCCTTGCCCAGCTGCAGCACCTGGTTGGCGGTGGCGATCTCGATGTGGCCGTCGCGCACGAACACGAACAGGCCCTCCTGCGCGTCCGACACTTCCTGGTTGCCGAACAGCTTGGGCGGGATGTTGACCGTGTCGGGGCGCGCGTTGTCGCCCATGGGCGGCGCGTTCAGCACCGGCTGGATGCCCTGCGGCGAGATGAACAGGCCCTGGCCGGACTGCAGCAGCTGCAGCGCGGTCGTGCCCTGCGGGGTGACGGCGATCGAACCCAGCCAGGTCCACAGGGTGACGTTGTTGCAGCTGGCGTCCTCGCACACGGCATCGAAGCCCGTGCCGCGGATGCCGATGGTGGCCGTGGCGGTGGAGAAGCTGGCGTTGCGGTTGTCGGCCTTGGCGATCAGGCCCGTCAGCGCGCGGACCGAGCCGCGCAGGATGCTGGCGAGGAAGCGGCCTTCGCCGGCGTTCTTCTCGTCGTAGACGAAGTTGTCGACGCGGAAACGGCTGTTGGAGCCCACGCTCACGCGGCTGTCGTCGCGGAAAGCCAGCACGGCGCGCGCGCCGGGCAGCGTCTCGACGACGTCGCCGGGGTAGATGCTGCCGCCTTCGACCAGGCGGCGGCGCTGGCCGGCCGTGTCGAGCGCGAAGACCTCGCCGACCGCGTTGGCGATCTTGGCGCTGGCGACCACCGTGTTGGGGCGCGCGACGGCGGCGGCGAGCTGCTGCGACTCCTGCCCGCACTCACGCGTGCAGACGCGCGCGTCGAAGTCCGTGCCGCGGATGCCGATGGTGGCCGTGCTGGTTTGCACGCGGGCCGCGTTGGGCGAGCTCTTGGAGATCAGCCCGGTGACGGCGCGGAAGCCGCCGCGCACGAGCTGCATCACCATGCCGTTGTCGTTGGCGTTCTCCTTGAACTGGTACTGGGAGATGACCAGTTCGGAGTTGGGACGCACGGTCATGCGCGTGCCGTCCTGCATCTTGATGATGGCCGAGCCGCCGTCGGACGTGGTCAGGCGGTCGCCTTCCCTCAGGTCCAGGCCCTGGCCGAGGGTGCGGGGGGTCTGCCCGGCGGTCTGCGCGAAGCCGACGCCGCGCGAGAACTCCACCTGGCCGGCAACCTGCGCCCCAGCGGCCGCCGCGGCAAGCAGCAGCCAGGCCCCGAGCGCGGCACGCGCGGCGAGGGGGTATCGCTTCTGGGGGAACATGGCACCTCCGGACACTCTTGTTTCCTCTGAATAGCCCTTCTCCGTGGGTTTATACACGGTTGTCGGCGCGGCAACTACCCGCCGATCCCCGGGCGTGCACGGCGTGCCGTGCGGATTGTCACGCTGCCGTGCAATTTCCACGCCCGTTTCCGAGCGCTTCGCACAAGGCCGCATCGAGCCCGGGCAGTTGTTCCGCAACCTGTGCGACGCCGGTTGCATCCGGGGGCCGGCGTGCTTCGGCCCACACCGGAGCGGGGAAGTGCGAATCCCACTCGAAGCGCGCGACCACGTGCCAGTGCAGGTGCGGCACGACGTTGCCCAGGGCGGCCAGGTTCACCTTGTGCGGCTTCAGGCGTTGGCGCACGAGGGCCTCCACCTGCGCCACGGCTTCCATGCACAGGGCGCGATCGGCGGCGCCCAGGTCGGTGAACTCGGCGACATGGTCGTTCCAGACGACGCGGTAGAAGGCGGGGAACCCCGCCTCCTCGGCCCGGATCAGCCGGAATTTGTCACCCGCGAACACGATGTGTCCGCCGGCCGTGTCGCACAAGGGGCAGCCGGCGGCGCGCATCAGACCAGCACGCGCTCGATCCCGCCCGAATTGGCGGCGTGCACGTAGTCGGGCATCCAGTTCTCGCCGAGGATGCGGTTGGCCATCTCCACGACGATGTAGTCGGCCTCCAGCAGGCCGTTCTGCAGGTCGTGGCCGTAGCGCGACAGGCCCTGCAGGCAGCTCGGGCAGCTGGTGAGGATCTTGATGTTGTCCTTCTCGCCGACCTTGCCGCTGGCACGCAGCGCGGCTTCGTCCTTGCGCAGCTCCTCCTCCTTGCGGAAGCGGACCTGCGTGGAGATGTCGGGGCGCGTGATGCCGAAGGTGCCCGACTCGCCGCAGCAGCGCTCGGACTTGCGCACGTCGGGGCCGACCAATGCCTTCACCGTCTTCATCGGGTCCTGCAGCTTCATCGGCGTGTGGCAGGGGTCGTGGTACATGTAGGCCGTCGACGGCTCCAGCTTGATGCCCTTCTCGAGCAGGTACTCGTGGATGTCGATGATGCGGCAGCCGGGGAAGATCTTGTCGAACTCGTAGCCCTGCAGCTGGTCGTAGCAGGTGCCGCACGACACCACCACCGTCTTGATGTCCAGGTAGTTGAGCGTGTTGGCCACGCGGTGGAACAGCACGCGGTTGTCGGTGATGATCTTCTCGGCCTTGTCGAACTGCCCCGAGCCGCGCTGCGGGTAGCCGCAGCACAGGTAGCCGGGCGGCAGCACCGTCTGCACGCCGGCGTGCCACAGCATCGCCTGCGTCGCCAGGCCGACCTGCGAGAACAGGCGCTCCGAGCCGCAGCCCGGGAAGTAGAAGACCGCCTCCGTCTCCGGCGTCGTGGCCTGCGGGTTGCGGATGATGGGGACGTAGTCCTTGTCCTCGATGTCCAGCAGCGCACGCGCCGTCTTCTTGGGCAACCCGCCGGGCAGCTTCTTGTTGACGAAGTGGACCACCTGCTCCTTCAGCTTCGGCGGGCCGCCGTCGGTGGAAGGAGGCCGCGTGACCTGCTTACGCGCAAGACCGCGCAGGAAGTCGTTGGCCAGGCGCTGCGCCTTGAAGCCCACGTCGACCATCGCCGTGCGCACGAAGCGGATGGTGTCCGGGTTGGTGGCGTTCAGCATGAACATCGCCGCCGCGTTGGCGGGGCGGAAGCTCTTCTGCCCCATCTTGCGCAGCAGGTTGCGCATGTTCATCGAGACGTCGCCGAAGTCGATCTTCACCGGGCACGGCGAAGCGCACTTGTGGCACACGGTGCAGTGCTCGGAGACGTCCTCGAACTGTTCCCAGTGCTTGATCGACACGCCGCGGCGCGTCTGCTCCTCGTACAGGAAAGCCTCCACGAGCAGCGAGGTCGCAAGGATCTTGTTGCGCGGGCTGTACAGCAGGTTCGAGCGCGGCACGTGCGTGGCGCACACCGGCTTGCACTTGCCGCAGCGCAGGCAGTCCTTGATCGAATCGCTGATGGCGCCGATGTCGCTCTGCTGCATGATCAGCGACTCGTGCCCCATCAGGCCGAACGACGGCGTGTACGCGTTCGTCAGGTCGGCATAGACCGAGCCCGCGCGGTCCTCCTGCGCGTGGCGCAGCAGCTTGCCCTTGTTGAAGCGCCCTTCCGGGTCCACGCGCTGCTTGTAGTCGGCGAAGGGCTTGAGCTCGTCGTCGGTCAGGAACTCCAGCTTGGTGATGCCGATGCCGTGCTCGCCCGAGATCACGCCGTTGAGCGAGCGCGCCAGGATCATGATCCGCTTCACGGCCGTGTGCGCCGTCTGCAGCATCTGGTAGTCGTCGCTGTTCACCGGGATGTTGGTGTGCACGTTGCCGTCGCCGGCGTGCATGTGCAGCGCGACCCACACACGGCCCTTCAGGACGCGCTTGTGGATGGCGTTCACTTCCGCCAGCAGTTGCACGAACGCGTTGCCGGCAAAGATGGCCTGCAGCGGCGCGCGGATCTGCGTCTTCCAGCTGGCACGCAGCGTGTGGTCCTGCAGCTGCGGGAACAGCGTTTCGACGCCGTCGAGCCAGCCCTGCCACTGCGCGCGCACCTCGCGCACCAGCGCGAGGGCCTGCTGCACGCGGTCCTCGAGGATTTCGGCCGAGGCGATCTCGCTGGCGTCGTCGCCCTTGCCCAGCGGCAGGTTGCCGCGCTCGAAGAACAGCTCCAGCTGGTTGGCCAGCTGGATCTTGTTGGCCAGCGACAGCTCGATGTTGATGCGCTCGATGCCGTCGGTGTACTCGGCCATGCGCGGCAACGGGATCACCACGTCCTCGTTGATCTTGAAGGCGTTGGTGTGCTTGCTGATCGCGGCCGTCCGCTTGCGGTCCAGCCAGAACTTCTTGCGCGCCTCGGGGCTGATGGCGACGAAGCCCTCGCCGCTGCGCGAGTTGGCGATGCGCACCACCTCGGACGTCGCCCGCGCCACCGCGTCGGGGTCGTCGCCGGCGATGTCGCCGACCAGCACCATCTTCGGCAGCACGGCGCGCTTGGACTTGGTCGCGTAGCCGACCGCCTTCAGGTAGCGGTCGTCCAGGTGCTCGAGGCCGGCCAGCAGCACGCCCGAACGCTTCTGCTCGGCGAACATGAAGTCCTTGATCTCGACGATGGAGGGCACCGCATCCTTCGCGTTGCCGAAGAACTCCAGGCACACCGTGCGCGTATGCGCCGGCATGCGGTGGACCACCCAGCGCGCGCTGGTGATGAGGCCGTCGCAGCCTTCCTTCTGGATGCCCGGCAGCCCCGAGAGGAACTTGTCGGTGACGTCCTTGCCCAGGCCCTCCTTGCGGAAGGTGAAGCCGGGAATCTCGAGCGTTTCGCCGCGCACGAAGGTCTTGCCGTCGGCCTCGAAATACTTCAGGTCGAAGCGCGCGACTTCGGCGTCGTGGATCTTGCCCAGGTTGTGGTCGGTGCGCCTGACTTCCAGCCACTGCGATTGCGGCGTCACCATGCGCCACGACACCAGGTTGTCCAGCGCCGTGCCCCACAGCACGGCCTTCTTGCCGCCGGCGTTCATCGCGATGTTGCCGCCGATGCACGATGCCTCGGCCGAGGTGGGGTCCACCGCGAACACGAAGCCCGCGCGTTCGGCAGCGTCGGCCACGCGCTGCGTGACCACGCCCGCCTCGGTCCAGATCGTCGGCACCGGCTGCGCGTGACCGGGGATCGCGGTCATCTCGACCTCGGTCATCGCCTCGAGCTTTTCGGTGTTGATGACGGCGCTCTTCCACGTCAGCGGCACCGCGCCGCCGGTGTAGCCGGTGCCGCCGCCGCGCGGAATGATGGTCAGGCCCAGCGCGATGCAGCCCTTCACCAGAGCGGCCATCTCGGACTCGGTGTCGGGCGTGAGGACGACGAAGGGGTACTCCACGCGCCAGTCGGTCGCATCGGTCACGTGCGACACGCGCGACAGGCCGTCGAACTTGATGTTGTCCTTCGCGGTGCAGCGGCGCAGCGCCTTGAGCGCCTGCTTGCGCAGGTCGGACACCTCGCGGAACGACGCATCGAAGGCGTGCACGGCGCGCTTCGCGTCGTCGAGCAGCTCGCCGACCAGCGCGTCGCGTTCGGCGTCGCCCTCGGGCGAGCGGCGCTTCTCGACCTCGTGCAGGCGGTGGTGCAGCGCCTCGACCAGCTGCTTGCGCCGGCCGGGGTTGTCGAGCAGGTCGTCCTGCAGGTAGGGATTGCGCTGCACGACCCAGATGTCGCCCAGCACCTCGTAGAGCATGCGCGCGGAGCGGCCCGTGCGGCGCTCCTCGCGCAGGCGGTTCAGCACCTCCCACGCGCGCGCGCCGAGCAGGCGGATCACGATCTCGCGGTCGGAGAACGAGGTGTAGTTGTAGGGGATCTCGCGCAGGCGCGGCGCGTCGTCGGCCGCCGCGATGAGTTGGTTGAGCGTCGTGGGTGCGTTCATTGGAGAACGAAAGATGTTACCGCAGCGCAGCAATCACCGGGCCCGCTCATGGGAAACCCGCTTGCCCCGCGGGAAGGGCGCCCGTTCTAATCGCCGTCACAAAGCAAAGGTAGAGTCGCGCGTTTTTGCCGCGACCGAACATCCAGGAGTCTTCATGAAACGCAAACTTTCCGCGCTCGTCCTCGCCGCGGCGGCCAGCTTCGCCGCCCACGCGCAGACCGAGATCCAGTGGTGGCATTCGATGGTGGCCGTCAACGCCGAAACCGTGAACGGGCTGGCCGCCGATTTCAACGCGAAGCAGAAGGAATACAAGGTCGTCCCCGTCTACAAGGGCGTCTACGACGAGTCGATGACGGCCGCGATCGCCGCCTTCCGCGCCGGCAACGCGCCGCACATCCTGCAGGTGTTCGAGGTGGGCACGGCGACGATGATGGCCTCCAAGGGCGCCGTCGTGCCGGTGAGCAAGATCATGGCCGACGCCGGCAAGAAGTTCGACCCCGCCGCCTACGTGCCGGCCGTGGCGGGCTACTACACCGCGCCCAGCGGGCAGATGCTGAGCTTCCCCTTCAACAGCTCGACCACCGTGTTCTACGTGAACAAGGACGCGTTCACGGCGGCGGGCCTGGACACGAGCAACCTGCCGAAGACCTGGCCCGAAGTCGCGCTCGCTGCGGCCAAGCTCAAGGCCAGCGGCCACAAGTGCCCGCTCACGATCGCGTGGCAGGGCTGGACCCAGCTGGAGAGCTTCTCCACCTGGCACAACACGCTGCTCGCGACCAAGCGCAACGGCCTGGACGGCATGGACGCCCGCCTCGTGGCGAATTCGCCGCTGCACGTGCGCCACATCGAGAACCTGGCGAACATGGCCAAGACGGGCCTGTTCGTCTACAAGGGCCGCGCCAACGCGGCCGAGGCGTCGTTCGTCTCCGGCGAGTGCGCCATGATCACCACGTCGTCCGGCTTCTACGGCAACGCGTCCAAGAACGCCAAGTTCAAGTTCTCGGTCTCCACCCTGCCCTACTACCCCGACGTCGCCGGTGCGCCGCAGAACACCGTCATCGGCGGCGCCAGCCTGTGGGTGATGGCCGGCAAGAAGCCCGAGGAATACAAGGGCGTGGCCGAGTTCTTCAGCTACCTGTCGCAGCCCGAGGTCCAGTCGAAGTTCCACAAGACGACCGGCTACCTGCCGATCACGATGGCGGCCTACAAGCTCACGGAGCAGTCGGGCTTCTACAAGGAGAACCCGGGGACGGACACCGCCGTCAACCAGATGATCCGCAAGACCACGGACAAGTCGCGCGGCATCCGCCTGGGCAACTACGTGCAGATCCGCGCCATCGAGGACGAGGAATTCGAGCAGGTCTGGGCCGGCAAGAAGTCGGCGAAGGAAGCGCTCGACTCGATCGTGAAGCGCGGGAACGAGTTGCTCGAACGTTTCCAGAAAGCCAACAAGGGCTGACCGCACTCGGCAAATCAAAAAGCGGCCCGCGGGCCGCTTTTTCTTGATAATCGAAAGACGATGGAGAAGAAGGTCACGTTCCGGTCGGCGTGGTTGCCGTGGGCGCTCTTGGCGCCGCAGGCGATCATCATCCTGGTGTTCTTCTACTGGCCGGCCGTGCAGACGCTGATCCAGTCGTTCCAGCAGCAGGACGCCTTCGGCGCTTCGGTGGTGTGGATCGGGCTGGAGAACTTCCGCAACCTGTTCAACGACGAGACCTACCTGGCCTCGTTCGCCGTCACCGCGAAGTTCTCGCTGCTGGTGGCGTTCTTCGGCATCGCGCTGTCGCTGGTGCTGGCGTACTTCGCCGACCGCGTCGCGCGCGGCGCGCTCTTCTACCGCACGCTCCTGATCTGGCCGTACGCCGTCGCCCCTGCGGTGGCCGGCGTGATCTGGCTGTTCCTGTTCTCGCCCAGCATCGGCATGATCGCCTACGCCCTGCGCCAGGCCGACATCCGCTGGGACCCGCTCCTGGACAGCAACCACGCGATGGCGCTCGTCGTCATCGCCGCCGTGTGGAAGCAGATCTCCTACAACTTCCTGTTCTTCGTCGCAGGCCTGCAAAGCATCCCGCGTTCGCTGGTCGAGGCGGCGGCGATCGACGGGGCCGGGCCGTGGCGGCGTTTCTGGACGATCCAGTTCCCGCTGCTGTCGCCCACCACCTTCTTCCTCCTGGTGATCAACGTGGTGTACGCCTTCTTCGACACCTTCGGCATCATCGACGCGGCCACGCACGGCGGCCCGGGCAAGGACACCGCCATCCTGGTCTACAAGGTCTACTTCGACGGCTTCAAGGCGCTGGACCTCGGCGGCTCCGCCGCGCAGTCCGCGGTGCTGATGGTGATCGTGATCGCGCTCACCGTCATCCAGTTCCGCTTCGTGGAGAAGAAGGTGAATTACTGATGGTCGAGCGCAACCGTTTCCTCACCATCCTCACGCACGTCGTGCTCGTGCTGGGCGTGCTCGTCGTGGCCTTCCCCGTCTACCTCACGTTCATCGCGGCCACCCACACGGCGCAGGAAGTCGTGCAGGTGCCGATGCCGCTGACACCCGGCAGCCACGTCGTCGAGAACTTCCGGGCCGTGATCACGGGCGACCGCCACGGCGCCGGCACGAACGCACCCGTGGGCCGCATGATGACCGTGAGCCTGGTGATGGCGCTGGCGATCGCCATCGGCAAGATCGCCATCTCGCTGCTGTCGGCGTTCGCGATCGTCTACTTCCGCTTCCCCTTCCGCATGGCGTTCTTCTGGGCGATCTTCATCACGCTCATGCTGCCGGTGGAGGTGCGCATCCTGCCCACGTACAAGGTCGTGTCGGACCTGGGAATGCTCAATTCGTACGCGGGGCTCACGGTGCCGCTGATCGCATCGGCAACGGCGACCTTCCTGTACCGCCAGTTCTTCCTCACCGTGCCCGACGAACTGGCCGAGGCGGCGCGCATGGACGGCGCCGGGCCGCTGCGCTTCTTCAAGGACGTGCTGCTGCCGCTGTCGGCCACGAGCACGGCCGCGCTCTTCGTCATCCAGTTCATCTACGGCTGGAACCAGTACCTGTGGCCCCTGCTGGTGACCACGGAAGAGCGCATGTACCCGGTGGTCATGGGCATCAAGCAGATGATCCCCACCGGCGGCGACGCGCAGGTCGAGTGGAACCTGGTGATGGCCACGGCCATCCTGGCGATGATCCCGCCGGCGCTGGTCGTGATGCTGATGCAGAAGTGGTTCGTGCGCGGGCTGGTGGATACGGAGAAATAAGAAGATGTCGGGTATCACCCTCACCAACGTGATCAAGCGCTACGGCGCCGGCAAGCAGGCGCTGCAGGTGATCCACGGCGTGAACGCCCAGATCGGCGAAGGCGAGTTCGTCGTCATCGTCGGGCCGTCGGGCTGCGGCAAGTCCACGCTGCTGCGCATGGTCGCCGGCCTGGAGGAGATCACCGAAGGCACGATCGAGATCGGCGGGCGCGTGGTCAACAACCTGGAGCCGGCCGAGCGGGACATCGCGATGGTGTTCCAGAACTACGCGCTGTACCCGCACATGAACGTGTTCGACAACATGGCGTACGGCCTGAAGATCCGCAAGATGCCCATCGAGGAGATCAAGAACCGCGTCGACAAGGCGGCGAAGATCCTCGAGCTGTCGCACCTGCTGGACCGAAAGCCCCGCGCGCTGTCCGGCGGCCAGCGGCAACGCGTCGCGATGGGCCGCGCCATCGTGCGCGCCCCGAAGGTGTTCCTGTTCGACGAGCCGCTCTCGAACCTGGACGCCAAGCTGCGCGCGCAGACCCGCATCGAGATCCAGAAGCTGCACCGCGAACTGGGCATCACCTCGCTGTTCGTCACGCACGACCAGGTCGAGGCCATGACGCTGGCGCAGCGCATGATCGTGATGAACGCCGGCAACATGGAGCAGTTCGGCACGCCCGAGGAGGTGTACCACCGCCCCGCCAGCACGTTCGTCGCGAGCTTCATCGGTTCGCCGCCGATGAACCTGTTGAAAAACGCGCCCGGCGGCAAGGCCGGTGCGATCCTCGGCATCCGCCCCGAGCACCTCGACGTCGGCAACGACGGCTGGGAAGCAACGGTCGAGACCTGCGAACTGCTGGGCGCCGAACGCCTGGTCTACGCCACGGTCGGTGGCGAACAGGTCATCGTGCGCACCGAGGAACACGTCGCCGCGCCGCAGCCGGGCGGCCGCATCCGCGTGAAGCCGCGCGAAGACCGCGTGCACTGGTTCGACGCGGCCAGCGGAAAGCGCATGGGATGAAGGCCTGGCCCTACCCGCGCTGGGTCGCCCATCGCGGTGCGGGCAAGCTTGCGCCGGAGAACACGCTGGCGGCGTTCCGCCTCGGCGCGCAGCACGGCTACCGCATGTTCGAGTGCGACGCGAAGCTGTCGTCGGACGGCGTGCCCTTCCTGATGCACGACGCGACACTGGACCGCACGACGAACGCAAAAGCGGTGTTCGGCCCCGCCCCCAGCAATGTGGGCGGCGACCATGCGTGGGCCGAGCTCGCGCGGCTGGACGCGGGCAGCTGGCACTCGCGCAGCTACGCGGGCGAGCCGCTGCCGACGCTGGAGAACATCGCGCACTACTGCCTCGCCAACGGCTTCTTCCTGAACATCGAGATCAAGCCGACGCCGGGCACCGAGCGCGCCACGGGGGAAGTCGTCGCGCGCCACGCGGCGCGCTTGTGGAACGACGCGGTGGTGCCGCCGCTTCTCACATCGTTCCGCCCCGAAGCGCTGGAAGGCGCGCTGGCCACGGCGGCGCAGCTGCCGCGCGGCTTGCTGCTCGACACCTTGTGGGACGGCTGGTTCGAAGCGGCGAAGAAGCTCGATGTCGTGGCCATCGTCTGCAACCACGCCTTGTGGGACGCGGCCACGGTCAAGCGCGCGCACGACGCCGGCTGGCGGTGCCTGAGCTACACCGTCAACGACGAATGGGCCGCGCAGCGCCTGCTGGCGCTCGGCACCGACGGCGTCATCACCGACCGCGTGGACCTCTTTGCGCCGCTGTAGCTAGCGCAGGTCGCCGGCGAGTGAGGCGAGCGTTTCCGGCGCAATGTGCACGTGCGCCGGGTAGTTGCGGTGGTCGCAGCCGAGCATCACGCCGGCGCCCGCCTTCACCGCGGCAATCATCGGCCGCGTGAACTCGAAGCGCACGAAGTGCACGGCCGAGGTTTTCTCGTCGTTCTCGCGGTCGAGGTCCTCGTCGGCGATCGCGTACACGCGCTCGTGGCCCTCGACCTCGACGAACATGCGGTCCTCGATGCCGATCAGCCGGGCGAGCTCGCGCCGGCGCTCGTTCTCGTCGGGGTACTCGATGAGCATCGTCGCCTTCCAGTTCGTGCCGTCCGGCACCAGCGGCGCGTAGGTGTCGATCTCCGACTGGATGCCCTCCTCCTCGAAGATCTTCTCGATGCGCAGCATCTCCTGCACCTGGTAGCGGATGGTCATCTCGCTTTCGAACTGCAGCGTGACGTGGTCGCCCAGTCCGACGCTGCGCAGCTTGCGGTGCGCGATGACCTCGCCCTTGTGCGCCTTGCGCCACTTGCTGTAGGCCTCCAGCGTCATGAGGCTGTCGTGCGTGATCTTGCCTGTCAGTTGCATGGTCATTCCAACCCGTACGCCTTGCGCACCAGCGACAGCGGATGTTCAAGTTTCGGCTCGCCCAGCGCATTCACCTCGAAGCCCTGGCCGATGTGGTGGCCGGCCAGGGCGCAGTCGGAGCTGATGTAGTCGGGCGCACCGCCTGCGGGGTGGTCGGCCATGCGCTTGAAGAGCGGCTTGCCGATCTTCATCGCGACCTCGTGCGTGCCCTTCTTGACGCCATACGTTCCCGCATGGCCCGAGCATCGCTCGTTCGTGTGCACCTGCGTGCCCGGCACCATCTTCAGCACTTCCTCGGTTTTCCGGCCGATGTTCTGCACGCGCTGGTGGCAGGGCGTGTGGTAACTCACCTTGCCCAGCGGCACGGGGAACTCGGTCTTGAGCAGCCCGTCGCGGCGGCGCGCGGCGAGGTACTCGAACGGATCCCACATCGCCGCCTTCACCGCCTGCACGTCGGCGTCCTGCGGATACATGAGCGGAAGCTCCTGCTTGAACATCAGCGTGCAACTGGGCACGGGCGTGAGGATGGCCCAGCCTTCCTTCGCGTACTTCGCCAGCACGGGGATGTTGGCCTGTTTGCTGGCGTCGACCGAATCGAGGTCGCCCAGCTCCAGCTTGGGCATGCCGCAGCACTTCTCCTTGTTCACGACCACGTAGGGAATCTCGTTGTGGTCGAGGATCTTCAGCAGGTCCAGCCCGATGCCGGGCTCGTTGTAGTTGACGTAGCAGGTGGCGTAGATCGCGACCTTGCCCGGCGTGCGCTCACCATCCTTGACGGGCTGCTCCTTCGCCTTCGGCGCACTGCTGCGAAAGCGCCGCGTGGCGAGCGAGGGCAGCCACGCGTTGCGGTCGACATCCAGCGTCTTTTCGATGACGGCGCGCGCGGGCTTCGTCGCGTTCACCGCATTCACGACCTGCGTCACCACCGGGATGCCCGCGAGCTGGCCGTGCACGTCGGTGGACGACAGCATCTTCGAGCCGAAGCCGACCTCGCCCTTCCTGAACTTGATGGCCTTCGCGCGCAGCATGGTGTGCGGGAAATCCACGTTCCACTCGTGCGGCGGAACGTAGGGGCACTTGGTCATGTAGCACAGGTCGCACAGGTAGCAGTGGTCGACCACCTTCCAGTAGTCCTGCTTGTCGACCCCGTCGACCTCGCCCGTCTTGCCTTCGTCCACCAGGTCGAAGAGCGTGGGGAACGAGTTGCACAGGCTGACGCAGCGGCGGCAGCCGTGGCAGATGTCGAAGATGCGTTCGAGCTCGTTGAGCGCGGACGCCTCGTCCCAGTAGTCCGCGCTTTTCCAGTCGATCGGATGGCGCGTGGGCGCCTCTAGGTTGCCTTCACGCGCCATCTTCTGGGACTTCAGTCGGCGAGTTCGTTCAGCGCCTTGGTGTAGCGGTTCGCATGCGAACGCTCGGCCTTGGCCAGCGTCTCGAACCAGTCGGCGATTTCGTCGAAGCCTTCGGAGCGCGCGGTCTTGGCCATGCCCGGGTACATGTCGGTGTACTCGTGCGTTTCGCCGGCGACGGCGGCCTTCAGGTTGTCGCGCGTCGGGCCGATCGGCAGGCCGGTGGCGGGGTCACCCACCTGCTCGAGCCATTCGAGGTGGCCGTGCGCATGGCCCGTCTCGCCTTCGGCGGTGGAGCGGAACAGCGCGGCGACATCGTTCTGGCCTTCCACGTCGGCCTTGTTTGCGAAGTAGAGATAGCGGCGGTTCGCCTGCGATTCGCCGGCGAATGCGGCCTTCAGGTTCTCTTCCGTCTTCGAGCCCTTGAGGGAAGCCATGGTGTGTTCTCCTGTGTTGAAAGGCGCGATGAGCGTAGCGCGGCGGCGAGAACACCGTCCAATTGGCGGCGGCTATCCATCCAATTGACTGCAGCTATTACTCAGCAGTTTCGATAGCATCGAGCAGTTACGCTATAGTAAACGCGTTACGCAATGGTAAATCGAGGAGCCGACATGACGACCGCGCAGTTGCCGCCGCCCGCGCCCATCCACCAGCTGCACCACTACGCCTACCGGGCCAAGGACGCGGAGGAAACGCGGCGCTTCTACGAAGACATCCTGGGCCTGCCGCTGTACCACATCATCCAGAGCGACGTGGTGCCGAGCACCGGCGAATATTGCCCGTACACGCACTTCTTCTTCCGCCTGCAGGACGGCTCGTTCATCGCCTTCTTCGACCTCGGCGACGACCAGGCCGCCGAGCCCTCGCCCAACACGCCCAAGTGGGTGAACCACATCTCCTTCCGCGTCGACTCCATCGACGACCTGAAGGCGATGAAGGCGCGGCTGGAGGCCAACGGCGTCGAGGTGCTGGGCATCACCGACCACCACATCTTCGACAGCATCTACTTCTTCGACCCCAACGGCGTGCGGCTGGAGCTCACCGCCCAGCGCGCCGACGAGTTCCAGATGCTCGAGGAGAGCAGGACCGCGCACAAGCGCCTGCAGGAGTGGACGGCGCGCAAGGAACAGTGGCGCAAGGACCGCGCGGCCGGCAGGGCCAGCCAGCCGCTCAAGCCGCAGCAGAATGACAGGCCCGAATACGTGAAGAAGTGAGGCCATGGCGGAGGGATACGCGCGTGTCGCGCTGACGAACAGCTACGAATTCGCGCAGGGCTCGGGCTACGCGCTGCCGGAGTACCCGTTCGTCGCGCCGCCCGAGCTCGGCAGCGGCAAACCCGGCCGCCATGCGATCGTGATCGCCGGCGGCGGCCTCGCCGGCCTGACCATGGCGTGCAGCCTCGCGCGCCTGGGCGTCGCCGCCGTCCTGCTCGACGAGGACAACACGGTCGGCGTCAAGGGCGCATCCTCGCGCGGCATCTGCTACACGCAGCGTTCGCTGGAGATCTTCCAGCGCCTCGGTGTGTACGACAAGATCGCCGGCAAGGGCATCCAGTGGAGCGTGGGCCGCACCTTCGCCGGCGACGACGAGGTGTACTCGTTCGACCTGAAGCAGCAGGCGCAGTACAACCTGTCGTGCCAGCCGCCCTTCATCAACATCCAGCAGTTCTACATCGAGGCCTTCCTCGTCGACCGCATCCGCGAGCTGGGCCACGTGGACCTGCGCTGGAACAACCGCATCACCGCTTTCCAGGACGGCCGCGTGGCCACGCTCACGGTCGCCACGCCGCAGGGTGAATACACCATCGAAGCCGATCACGTGATCGACGCCACGGGCTCGCGCTCGCCCTTCCGCAAGTGGGTCGGCGCTTCGGTCACGGCCAAGAAGGGCGACGACCGCTGGTGCATCGCCGACGTGCGCTTCTCCAAGCACCCGCCGGTGGAGCGCCACACCTGGATCGAGGCGCCGTTCAATGACAACCGCGCCGTGTGGCAGCACCTGATGGGTGACGGCGTCTGGCGCATCGACTACCAGATGGCCCCCAATGCCGACCCCGAGCAGGTCAGCCGCGAGGACGTGGTGCGCGAGCGCCTGTCGCGCCAGTTCGGCGCCGACTGCGAACTGGAGATCGTCTGGGTCGGCCCCTATGCGTACCGCAGCGAGTGCGTCGACCAGATGCGGCATGGCCGCGTGTTCTTCATGGGCGACGCCGCGAAGGTCGTCAGCCCCTTCGGCGCGCGCGGCGGAAACACCGGGATCGCCGATGCGGAGAACCTCGCCTGGAAGCTCGCAGCGGTCGTCAAGGGCCGGGCGGCGCCATCGCTGCTCGACACGTACCACGACGAGCGGCATGAAGCCGCACGCCAGAACGTGCTGGTCACGAATCGCACGGCACGCTTCCTGCGCCCCGCGGACGGTGCGGAGAGGCTGTTTCGCTCGGCCGCCCTGAGCCTCGCGCGGCAGTATCCCTTCGCCCGGCAGTTCGTGAACACCGGCCGCATGGCGATCGCCAACCCGTACACCGCTTCGCGCGCCTGCTGCGACGGCGGCGGGCTGCCGGTGCAGAACGTTGCCTTCCGGTGGGCCGACGGAGCGGCGGGAACCGTCAACGACTTGCTGCAGTGGGCCGATGGGCGCTTGCTGCTCATGCTCTTCGGCGATGTCGCAGCGAGCGACCTGCGCCGCGTGCAGGCCCTGGCGGCCAGCGCGCCGCTGCTTGCGGTACAGGTGGTGGGCAAAGGCGACAGGGCCGCCGCACGCGAGCATGTGCGCGATCCACAGGGGCACCTCAAGGGCGCTTGCCATGTGTTCGGGCATTCGTGGGCGCTGGTGCGGCCGGACGCCTATGTCGCCGCGACGGGCGAAGCCGTCGATGCTTCCCTCGTGGAAGCCTTGGGCAAGGCACTGGGAACGGCGGAGGTCGCAGCATGAAGACGGATCTGAACCTGAAGGATGCCGACGGCTTCTACGAGCGCCTCCTCGATGCGCACGAGGGCCTGACACCGGAGCAGTCGCAGCTGCTGAACGCGCGGCTCGTGCTGCTGCTGGCCAACCAGGTCGGCGACCCCGAGGTTCTGGCGCGCTGCGTGGACGCTGCGCGCAACATGCCCTCTGGTATCGTTCAGCCCAAGGGCTGAACACATGATCTTCGTCACCGGCGGCTGCGGTTTCATCGGCTCCTGCTTCGTGCTGGATTGGCTGGAGCAGGCCGACGAGCCCGTCCTGAACCTCGACGCGCTCACCTATGCGGGCCACCTGGGCAACCTCGCGCCGGTGGAGCGCAACGCGCGCTACCACTTCGTGCGCGGCGACATCCGCGACCGCGCCCTCTTCGCGTCGCTGCTCGAGAAGTGGCAGCCGCGCGCCATCGTGCATTTCGCCGCCGAGAGCCACGTCGACCGCTCCATCGCCGGCCCCGCCGCGTTCGTCGACACCAACGTCAACGGCACCGTGGCGCTGCTGGAAGCGACGCTGGCGTACTGGCAGAAGCTCGGCGCGGCGCAAGCGGCGGCCTTCCGCTTCGTCAACGTGTCGACCGACGAGGTGTTCGGCTCGCTGGGCCCCGGCGACGCGCCCTTCACCGAGTCGCATCCCTACCAGCCCAACAGCCCCTATTCGGCGTCGAAGGCCGGCGCCGACCATTTCGTGCGCGCGTGGCACCACACCTTCGACCTGCCGACGATCACGACCAACTGCTCCAACAACTACGGCCCGCGCCAGTTCCCCGAGAAGCTGATCCCGCTGGTGATCCACAACGCGCTGCGCGGCGAGCCGCTGCCGGTGTACGGCGACGGCCAGCAGGTGCGCGACTGGCTCTACGTGGCCGACCACTGCAGTGCGCTGCGCGCCGTGCTCGCGCAAGGCAAGCCGGGAGCCACCTACAACATCGGCGGCCGCGCCGAGATGGCCAACATCGACGTCGTGCGCATCGTGTGCGCAACGCTCGACGAGATGCGGCCCTCGCCCGACGGGCAGCCGCACGAGCGGCTCGTGCGCTACGTGACGGACCGGCGCGGCCATGACCGGCGCTACGCCATCGACGACACTAAGATCGCGGGCGAGCTCGGCTGGGCGCCGTCGGTGCGCTTCGAGGAAGGCATCCGCCGCACGGTGCGCTGGTACCTGGACAACGAAGCCTGGGTGCAATCGGTCACGAGCGGCGCGTACCGCCAGTGGATCGAGCAGCAGTATTCGGCGGGGCGCCCATGACGGCGACGAAACGCAAGGGCATCGTGCTCGCGGGTGGCGCCGGCACGCGCCTGCATCCCGCGACGCTCGCCATGTCGAAGCAGTTGCTGCCCGTCTTCGACAAGCCGATGGTCTATTACCCGCTGTCGACGCTGATGCTCGCCGGCATCCGCGACGTGCTGGTCATCAGCACGCCGCAGGACACGCCGCGCTTCGAGCAGCTGTTGGGCGACGGGTCGGCGTGGGGCATGAACATCACCTACGCCGTGCAGCCGAAGCCCGAGGGCCTCGCGCAGGCTTTCATCATCGGCAAACAGTTCCTGGCCGGCGCCCCCGCGGCGCTGGTGCTGGGCGACAACATCTTCTTCGGCCACGACCTGGTCAAGCTGCTGGCCCAAGCCGATGCGCGGCCTGCGGGAGCGACGGTCTTCGCCTACCACGTGAAGGACCCGCAGCGCTACGGCGTGGTGGCTTTCGACAAGGCGGGCCGCGCGACCTCGATCGAGGAAAAGCCCGCCCAGCCCAAGGGCAACTGCGCCGTCACGGGCCTGTACTTCTACGACAGGGACGTGTGCGACATCGCGGCGGGCGTGAAACCGTCCGCGCGCGGCGAGCTCGAGATCACCACCGTGAACCAGGCCTACCTGGCGCGCGGCGACCTGGCGGTGGAGGTGATGGGCCGCGGCTTCGCATGGCTGGACACGGGCACGCACGAATCGCTGCTCGAAGCCTCGCATTTCATCCAGACGCTGGAAAAGCGCCAGGGCCTGAAGGTCGCATGCCCCGAGGAAGTCGCGTGGCGCAACGGCTGGATCGATGCCGCGCAGCTGCTGGCGCTGGCGGCCCCGCTCGGCAAGAGCGGCTACGGCGACTACCTGCGCGCGCTGGTGGCCGAGGAGCGCTGATGCTGGAAGTCACGCCCACGCGCCTGCCGGAGGTGCTGGTTCTCAAGCCGCGTGTGTTCGGCGACGAGCGCGGCTTCTTCATGGAAAGCTGGAACCAGCAGCGCTTCGACGAAGCCGTGGGGCAGCCGGTGCGGTTCGTCCAGGACAACCACTCGCGCTCGGCGCATGGCGTGCTGCGCGGCATGCACTACCAGGTGGAACCGGCCGCTCAGGGCAAGCTCGTCCGCGTGACGGCGGGGCGCATCTTCGACGTTGCGGTGGACCTGCGAAAGTCCTCGCCCCGCCTGGGCCAGTGGGTGGGCGTGGAGCTTTCGGCCGAGAACGGGCAGCAGTTGTGGATCCCGGCCGGCTTCGGGCACGGCTTCCTGACGCTTTCGGAAGCCGCCGACGTGCTGTACAAGTCCACCGATTTCTACTCCCCCGCGCACGAGCGCATGCTGGCCTGGGACGACCCGCACCTGGGCATCGCGTGGCCGCTGGCAGAGCTGCGGGCGGCCCCGTCACTGTCGGCCAAGGACGCCCAGGCGAAGCGCTGGGCGGAGTGCGAGCTCTTCGCCTCCTAAAATAGCGGGAACCTCCGCGCGCAGCCCCGGGCGCGCCATCCTTTCCCGCCCCATGAACGACACCACCGCCCAACCCGGGCTGAACAGCCTTTCCAAGTCCTTCGAACCCGCGCCCATCGAGGCGCGCTGGGGGCCGTGGTGGGAGCAAAGCGGCTTCGCCAAGGCCGGCTACCGCGGCACGGGCCAGTCGCGCGCCGGCGAGCCGGCCTTCTCGATCCAGCTGCCGCCGCCGAACGTCACCGGGACGCTGCACATGGGGCACGCGTTCAACCAGACGATCATGGACAGCCTGACGCGCTACCACCGCATGCGCGGCTTCAACACGCTGTGGGTGCCGGGCACGGACCACGCGGGCATCGCCACGCAGATCGTGGTGGAGCGCCAGCTGCAGGACCAGAAGCTGTCGCGCCACGATTTGGGCCGCAAGAACTTCGTCGCCAAGGTGTGGGAGTGGAAGGAGAAGTCCGGCAACACCATCACCTCGCAGATGCGCCGCCTGGGCGCGAGCGTCGACTGGTCGCACGAGTACTTCACGATGGACGAGAAGCTCTCGACCATCGTGACCGAGACCTTCGTGCAACTGTACGAGCAGGGCCTGATCTACCGCGGCAAGCGCCTCGTGAACTGGGACCCGGAGCTGAAGTCCGCGGTGAGCGACCTCGAAGTGGAAAGCGAGGAGGAAGACGGCTTCCTCTGGCACATCCGCTACCCGCTGGCCTCCGGCAAGGGCGAACTGGTCGTGGCCACGACGCGCCCGGAAACGATGCTCGGCGACACCGCCGTGATGGTCCACCCCGAGGACGAACGCTACAAGCACCTCGTTGGCCAGAAGGTGAAGCTGCCACTGGTCGACCGCGAGATCCCGGTGATCGCCGACGAGTACGTGGACCGCACCTTCGGCACCGGCGTGGTGAAGGTGACGCCCGCGCACGACTACAACGACTACGCCGTGGGCCAGCGCCACGGCCTGCCGATGATCGGCGTACTGACGCTGGACGCGAAGATCAACGACAACGCGCCGGACAAGTACCGCGGCATGGACCGCTTCGTCGCGCGCAAGGCGGTCGTCGCCGACCTCGAGGCGCAAGGCTTCCTGGCCGAGACCAAGAAGCACAAGCTCGTGGTGCCGCGCTGCGGGCGCACGGGGCAGGTCGTCGAGCCCATGCTCACCGACCAGTGGTTCGTCGCCGTCACGAAGGTGAGCGACAAGGACCCGACGGGCAAGTCGATTGCGCAGAAAGCGATCGATGCCGTCGATTCCGGTGCGGTGCGCTTCGTGCCGGAGAACTGGGTCAACACCTACAACCAGTGGATGAAGAACATCCAGGACTGGTGCATCTCGCGCCAGCTGTGGTGGGGCCACCAGATCCCCGCCTGGTACGACGAAGATGGCAACATCATCGTGGCGCGCAGCGAGGCCGAAGCGCAGGCGAAGGCGCCGGGCAAGAAGCTGCGCCGCGACGAGGACGTGCTCGACACCTGGTACTCGTCGGCGCTGGTGCCCTTCTCCACCCTTGGCTGGCCGCAGAAGACGGCCGAGATGGACTTGTACCTGCCGTCGACCGTCCTGGTGACGGGCTACGAGATCATCTTCTTCTGGGTCGCGCGCATGATCATGATGACGACCCACTTCACTGGGCAGGTGCCCTTCCGCAACGTGTACATCCACGGGATGGTGCGCGACAGCGAAGGCAAGAAGATGTCCAAGTCCGAGGGCAACGTGGTCGACCCGGTGGACCTGATCCAGGGCGCGGACCTCGAGACGCTCACGCACAAGTCCACCGTGGGCCTGCGCAAGCCGGAGACGGCGCCGAAGGTCGCCGCGCGCGTGAAGAAGGAATTCCCGCAAGGCATGCCGGCGTATGGCGCCGATGCGCTGCGCTTCACGATGGCCAGCTACGCCAGCCTGGGCCGCAATATCAACTTCGACACCAAGCGCTGCGAGGGCTACCGCAACTTCTGCAACAAGCTCTGGAACGCCTCGCGCTTCGTGCTGATGAATTGCGAAGGGCACGACCTGCGCGAGGAAGGCGCGACGCGCACACAGGCCGACAAGTGGATCGTCTCGCTGTTGCAGCGCGTGGAAGCGGAAGTCGCGAAAGGCTTCGCCGAGTACCGCCTGGACAACGTGGCCAACACGATCTACCAGTTCGTGTGGGACGAGTACTGCGACTGGTACCTGGAGATCGCGAAGGTCCAGATCCAGACAGGTGACGAAGCGCAGCAGCGCGGCACGCGCCGCACGCTGATACGCGTGCTGGAAGCGATCCTGCGCCTGGCGCACCCGGTGATCCCGTTCATCACCGAGGAGCTGTGGCAAGTCGTGAAGGGCGTCGCGGGCAAGGAAGGCGAGTCGATCAGCGTCGCGCCGTATCCCGAAAGCCAGGCCGCCAACATGGACCCGCAGGCCGAGGCCTGGGCCGCGAAGCTCAAGTCCGTCGTGGATGCCTGCCGCAACCTGCGCGGCGAGATGAACGTGTCGCCCTCGACGCGCCTGCCGGCGTACGTCGTAGCGGGCTCGACGGACGACGCGTCGTTCATCCGCGAAGCCGCGCCGGTGCTGCAAGCGCTGTCGCGCCTGTCGGAAGTCAAGCTGTTCGACGACGCAGTTTCTTGGGCAGCGGCAGCGAAAGCCGCGCCCGTTGCCGTCGTGGGCTCCACGCGCCTGTGCCTGTACATGGAGATCGACCTGGCCGCCGAGAAGGCGCGCCTGGCGAAGGAAGCCGAACGCCTGAAGGGCGAGCTCGCGAAGGCCAACGGCAAGCTCGCCAACGAGGCCTTCGTCGCGAAGGCGCCGCCGGCCGTGATCGAGCAGGAACGCAAGCGCATCGCGGACTTCACCGCCACGCTGGACAAGGTCCAGGAGCAGCTCAAGCGCCTGGGCTGAACGCCCGCGGCTTCAGCGGATGATGAACTGGGGCGGCGTGGCCGGCTCCAGCGGCGCGGTGCCGCTGGGCAGCTGGTCGAGATGGGTCACGCGCGGGGCGGCGAGCGTCTCGTGGATGCGGTGGGCGACGTACCAGCTGGCGCGCAGGCGCGACTCGCGCGTGTGCGAACCGATGCGCGGCGTGAGGAACAGGTTGGTCAGCTCGTGCAGCGGGCTGCCCTTGGAGGCGAAGCCGGCCTCCGCGCCATCGAGCATGCAGGCCTCGATGCGGCCGTCGGTGAGCGCGGCGGCCAGCGCCTCCGTGTCGAACAGATGCGAGCGGCTGGTGCCCACCCACACCTGGCCCGGCTTGCAGTGCGCCAGCACCTTGTCGTTGATGAAGCCCTGGTAGCGCGACGCGTACATCACCTGCACGGAGACCGCGTCGGCCTGCGCCATCATGTCGGCGAGCGACAGCGGCTGGATGTTCAGGCGGCTCCAGATCGGCGCGCTGTGATGCACCGCCGGGTCGTAGCCCACGAGCTTGGCGCCCAGCGCATGCAGCATGAGCGCCAGCGTGTGCGCCGTGGGCGCCAGGCCGAAGATGCCCACGATGCTGCCGTTCAACTCGCGGCCCATGCGGATGTCGGCGTGGCGGTCGCCGATCAGCGACGAGCCGATGCCGCGGCGGTACAGCAGCAGCAGCGAGGCGAGCAGGTATTCGGCGTTGGAGCGGACGTTGGCGGTGGTGGCCTGGATCACGCGGACCTTGCGTTCGCGGCAGGCTTCCAGGTCGGTGTTGTCCGTGCCCACGTGCATGCGGGCCACGGCCTTGAGCATCGGGGCGAAATCGAGGAATTCGCGGGTGACCTGCACCTTGCGCGGCAGGACGACGGCCTGGGCCTTGTAGACGGCCTTGCGCAGTGCGCTCGGGTCCGCGGCCAGCTCCGGCCGCGATTCGACGGAGTGCCGGGCCTCGAGCCATGCCAGGGCTTCCGGCACCAGGCGTTCGAGAAGTAGGATGTCCACCCGGGATGAGTCCTTGTCTGACAGATACGGCTGAACTTAAGTCCGATACTCGTGGGCCCCCGCCACAAGCGTGGGGCAGACTTTAGCTGTAAACAAATGCATCGTCCATGAACAAAATCACACAAATTCGCAAGGCGGTCTTCCCGGTCGCGGGCCTTGGAACCCGCTTTCTGCCGGCCACCAAGGCCTTGCCGAAGGAAATGCTGCCGGTCGTGGACAAGCCCCTGATCCAGTACGCGGTGGAAGAAGCCTACGAGGCCGGCATCCGCCACATGATCTTCGTCACGGGTCGCAACAAGCGTGCCATCGAGGACCACTTCGACACCGCGTACGAGCTGGAGAACGAACTCGAGATCAACCAGAAGCACGAACTGCTGCGGGTCGTGCGCTCGGTGCCCGAGGACATGGATTGCTCCTACGTGCGGCAGCCCCGCGCGCTCGGCCTCGGGCACGCCGTGCTGTGCGCCGAACCGCTGGTGGGCGACGAGCCGTTCGCGGTGCTCCTGGCCGACGACCTGATGTGCGGCCCCGAGGGCGGCCCGGGCGTGCTGACGCAAATGGTCAACGTTTTTCGCGAGAAGCAGACAAGTTTGGTCGCCGTGCAGGAGGTCCCGCTCGAACACGTCCAGCGTTACGGCATCGTCGCCGGCACCGACGCGGGCGAGCGCCTGCTCAAGGCCGAGAAGCTGGTGGAAAAACCCTCGCCCCAGAACGCGCCGTCACGCATGGGCGTCTCGGGCCGCTACATCCTCACGCCCGCGGTGTTCGAGGAGATCCGCAACAACCCGCGCGGGGCCGGCGGCGAGATCCAGCTGACCGACGGCATCGCCAAGCTCATCGCGACGGAAGGCGTGCATGCCTACCGCTACGAAGGCAAGCGCTACGACTGCGGCAGCAAGCAGGGCTTCCTCGAAGCCACGGTCGAATTCGCCCTGAAGCACGGCGAAGTCGGGCCGGGCTTCCAGGAATACATCCGGCAGCTGAAGGCCTAGCGGCGCTTGAGCACGTGGACGTACTCCTCGCCCACGGTCTGCTGCTCCACCAGTTCGTTGCCGGTCTGCTTCGCGAAGGCCTGGAAGTCGCGCACCGAGCCCGAGTCGGTCGCCACCACCTTCAGCAGCTGGCCGGACTGCATGTCCGCCAGCGCCTTCTTGGCCTTGAGGATGGGCAGCGGGCAATTGAGCCCGCGCGTGTCGATTTCCTTGTCGACGTTCATCGCATCTCCATGAACTTGGGTTCGTGGCCGCGGCTGCGCAGCCATTCGGCCAGCGCGTAGCCGGTGCCGGCGGGCCAGCACATCACGTCGTCGTACTTGAACAGCTTGTGCTCGGCGAGTTCGGGCGACAGGCGCACCTCGCCTTCGCAGCGCGCATGGAAGGCGATGATGACCTGGTTCATGCGGAAGAATTCGTAGACGCCGATCAGGTTCAGCTCGCGCGCGTCGAGGTTGGTCTCTTCCTTGATCTCGCGCGCGATGCCGTCCTTCGGCGTCTCGCCCGCTTCCATGAAGCCGGTGATGAGCGCGAAGCGCCGGCCGGGCCAGGCCGCGTTGCGCGCCAGCAGGATGTGGCCTTCGTACTCGATCACCGCCGCAAGGACCGGCGTCGGGTTGTTCCAGTGCGTCCAGCCACAAGCAGTGCAGCGCAGGCGCGCCTTCTCGCCACCGTCCTCCATCTGCGCGATGCTTTGCAGCGGGGTCGCGCAGTGGGGGCAGAACCGCCACTCGTGCTGCGTCACGCGGGGAACACTCCGGTCGACAGGTAGCGGTCGCCGCGGTCGCACACCACGAAGACGATCGTGGCGTTCTCGACCTTCTTCGCGACTTCCAGCGCCACCCACAGCGCGCCCGCAGCCGAGATGCCGGCGAAGATGCCCTCTTCGCGCGCCAGGCGCCGGCACATCTCCTCGGCGTCGTCCTGGCTCACGTAGACCATTTCGTCGACCGCGGCCGGGTCGTAGATCTTGGGCAGGTATTCCTCGGGCCACTTGCGGATGCCGGGGATGCGCGAGCCTTCGTTGGGCTGCGCGCCGACGATGCGCACCTTGGGGTTCTTCTCGCGCATGTAGCGCGACACGCCGGTGATCGTGCCCGTCGTGCCCATCGCGCTCACGAAGTGCGTGATGCGGCCCTGCGTCTGGTCCCACAGCTCGGGGCCGGTGGTCTCGTAGTGGATGCGCGGGTTGTCGGCGTTGGCGAACTGGTCCAGCACGCGGCCCTTGCCTTCGCGCTGCATGTTCTCGGCGAGGTCGCGCGCGTACTCCATGCCGCCGCTCTTGGGCGTGAGCAGCAGCTCGGCGCCGAAGGCCTTCATCGTCTGCGCGCGCTCGACCGACAGGTCCTCCGGCATGATCAGCACCATGCGGTAGCCGCGGATCGCCGCGGCCATCGCCAGCGCGATGCCGGTGTTGCCCGAAGTGGCCTCGATCAGCGTGTCGCCGGGCTTGATCTCGCCGCGCTCCTCGGCGCGCTTGATCATCGACAACGCGGGACGGTCCTTCACGGAGCCGGCCGGGTTGTTGCCCTCGAGCTTGCCGAGGATCACGTTGCCGCGCTTGCGGTTGTCCTCGGCCCCGATGCGCTGCAGCGCAACCAGCGGCGTCCTGCCGATCGCGTCCTCGATCGTGGGGTAGGTGACGGCGTTCATGCATGTCACTGTGCCACAATTCATTTCTCCCTCTCCTGAGCCCGGAGTGGTGAAATTGGTAGACGCAGGGGACTCAAAATCCCCCGGGGTAAAACCCGTGCCGGTTCGATTCCGGCCTCCGGGACCACTTGCTTCGCGCGTGGCCCCTCGTGCCGGATTCGAACCGGCACATGTGCCCGAAATGGAACGCGCGCAAGCGCGCGGGATTCCGGCCTCCTACTCGGCGAGCAGCCGATCCGCGACGTTCTTCGCGTGCACGCGCAGCTCGGGCACGGCCGTCGCTTCCCAGCGCTGCGCCTTGAGCAAAGGCCCCACGTAGCGCACGTTGCGCAGCGGCGTGCCGTCGGCGCGCAGCACGTGGTAGTCGTCGTCCACCGCGAGGCCCAGCGACAGCGGGTCGATCTGCAGCTGCGACGTGTCGCGCAGGTGCGAGATGAGCGCATCGGCGACGCGGCGCAGGTCGCTGGACGGGCCGGTGCAGTTCACCACCGCCGCGAAAGTGGACTCCGTCGGCGCCGCGGCGCCTCGCGCACGCCACGTCACATGCGCGAGCCCGTCGCCGTTGGCATGGACATCGAGCAACCGTCCCTGCACCACCCTGAGCTGCCCCGAATCGAGCGCCGCGCGGATGCGCCGGAAGATCGCCGGCGCCGCGCGGTGCCGGTGCGTGTCCCAGTACGGGCCCACGTGGCGCACGAACTGCTTGCGCGACTTCGCGTCGAGCTGCTGCCACAGGCGCGGTGTGATCGGGCGCAGGCCACCGATGACGTCGCGCCAGTCGTGCCCTTCCACCGCGGCGCGGGCCAGCAGTTCGCGCGTCGCGCGCAGGCAGCGGCGCAGGTTCGTCTCGCCGGCCAGGAAGTCCCCCGGCACGAGGTGCGCGGCAGGCGGCGTTTCCTGTTCGCGGTGCGGCTGCGGCAACAGCGCGCGGCGCGACAGCATGGTGATGGGCCCGTGGTGTCCCTGGTCCAGCAGGCGCAGCACGGCGTCGTAGGCCGTGAGGCCCGTGCCCACCAGCAGCACCGGCGCGTCGGGCTTGAGTTCTTCGAGCACGCCATGCGCCCACACGTCGTTCACCAGCGGCGCGACGGTCCAGTCGATCTCGCGCGATGCACGCGGCGGCTGCGGCGTGAAATTGCCCAGCGCGAGCACCACTTCGTTCGCCTCGATGGCGCGGCCCGACGCCAGGTGGATCACCGGCGCCTGCCCGTCGCCTTGCGTCTCGATGCGCAGCACCTCGCCTTCGACCATCTCGAGCCGCACGCCCTCGTCCGCGGCCGCTTGCGCACGCAGCAGGCAGCGCTCGAGGTAGTCGCCGTAGAGGCTGCGAGGCACGAAGTCGCCGCCCTTGTAGCGCAGCCCGCGGCTTTTCAGGAAGTCGATGAAGCCGGATTCGTGCGCGGGGTCGATGCTCATGCGCCCCGCGGGCACGTTGAGCAGGTGGCTCGGCGAGTTGGTGCCGTAGGCCAGGCCGCGGCCGAAACTGAGCGAGCGGTTGATGAGGCAGATGCGCGCAGGGCCCTTCAGGCGCTGCAGCAGCTGCACGGCGACGGCCATGCCGGAGAAGCCGGCGCCGACGATGGCAAAGGTGGGGGAAGACTTCATGGTGCGGGTCAACCGGCGGCGTGCAAAAGCTTGACGCCGATGAATACGAGGATGGCGGAGAGCGTGCGGCGCAGGACCACTTGCGGCAACTTCGACGAGAGCAGCGCGCCGACCACGACGCCGGGCAGCGAGCCGATGAGCAGGTTGCCGAGCAGGTTCAGGTCGACATGGCCGGCGACGAGGTGGCCCATGCCCGCGAACATCGCGAGCGGGATGGCGTGCACGATGTCGGTGGCGATGAGGCGCGAGGAAGTCAGGCGCAGCGGGTAGAGGTACGCGAGGAAGACGACGCCGAGCGCGCCCGCCCCAATCGAAGTGAGCGTGACGAGGAAACCGAGCGTCGCCCCGCAAGCCACCGTCATGAAAGGCTGCAGGGCCTTGAACGTTTCGGCATCGCCGATGCGCAGGCGCCGCCCCAGTTCGTGCAGCTGCTCCTGGAACAGCATGGCCGTCGCCGTCACGAGGATGGCCATCGCGATCGCGCCCTTGACCCATTCGGTGGAATGCGCGTCGACGGGATAGGTGGAAAGCCACCACATGGTGGCAGCCGATGCGGGCAGGCTCCCGAGCCACAGGCGGCGCACGACCTGCCAGTCGATCAAGCCGCGGGCGCTGTGCACCTTCGTCGCCGCGATCTTGGTGAAGGCCGCGAACCAGAGGTCGGTTCCGACGGCGGCCATGGGCGCCGTGCCGAAGATCAGGAGCAGGATCGGCGTCATCACCGAGCCGCCCCCGACGCCGGTCAGGCCGACCAGCACGCCGGTGAAGGCGCCCGCGGTGGCGAGCATGGGGTTGAAGTCGAAGGTCACGGCCGGCTTGGTGTAGACTGCAGCCCGAAATATATGTTTAACTGCACTCAGCAGTTTAATGTTTAATACATGAAAGGCCACCAGATCCCGGTCGCCGACCTCAACGCCCGGCGGCGTGAGGCGGTGCGCCTGCGGCTGCAGGGCGAAAAGCTCGCCGCGGTCGCTGCGGCCACGGGGCTGAGCGCGCCCACGATCATCGGGGCCCTGAAGGCCTACCGGGACGGCGGCTGGAATGCCGTGCAAGTGAGCCCTCGCCAAGGCCGGCCGAAACGGGAGGCCGAAGGCCTGCCTCCGGAGCTCCTGCACGGGCTCGTCCAGGCCATGCTCGCGGGCCCGCCGGAGGACTCCGGCGTCGGCCAGAAGCTGTGGAGCCGCAAGGCCCTGGGCGACTGGCTGAAGGCCCAGGGCAGCGAGCGCAGCGCCGGCACCGTGACCCGGCTGTGCGAGATGCTCGGGCTGGATTTCGAGGACAGCGCCCTGCCCCAGGCCGCAAGCGCCGAGGGCGTCATGCGCTGGTCGGGCATCGAGACCTACCTGCCCGCCTGGCCGGGCGTGCCGGCCGACAGCGGCAAGATCGGCCTGCTGGTCGCGCGCGATGCCCGCGGCCAGCTGCTCTGGCTCGCCTTCGCCGGGCCGCTCGAAGCGCGCCACTACCGCGAATTCCTCCAACGCATCGCGACGCGACGCACCGCCATCGAGTTGAGCGTGCCGGGCTCGGCGCGCCTGCTGCGCGTGCCCGAGCTGCGCGAGTGGCTGGATGCGCACCGCGATGCCGTGCGCCTCGTCGACCCGCAGGTCGGCACGCCCAGCGTGCTCGCCGCACCCACGATCCTCAGGGCGCCCGCGCCCGCCCCTGTCGAAAGGACCTCCATGAACCTCACCCACCTGCAACGCCTCGAGGCGGAGAGCATCCACATCATGCGCGAGGTGGTCGCCGAGTGCGAGAAGCCGGTGATGCTCTATTCCATCGGCAAGGACAGCGCCGTGATGCTGCACCTGGCGATGAAGGCCTTCTACCCGAGCAAGCCGCCTTTCCCGCTGCTGCACGTGGACACGCGGTGGAAGTTTCGCGACATGTACGCCTTCCGCGACAAGATGGTGAAGGACCTGGGGCTGGACCTGCTGGTGCACACCAACCCCGAAGGCGTCGCGAAGAACATCAACCCCTTCACGCACGGCTCTGCGATCCACACCGACGTGATGAAGACCGAGGGCCTGAAGCAGGCGCTGGACAAGTACGGCTTCGACGCGGCCTTCGGCGGCGCGCGCCGCGACGAGGAGAAGTCGCGCGCGAAGGAACGCATCTTCTCCTTCCGCACCGCGCAGCACCGCTGGGACCCCAAGAGCCAGCGCCCCGAGCTCTGGAAGCTGTACAACGCGCGCAAGCACAAGGGCGAGTCGCTGCGCGTGTTCCCGCTGTCGAACTGGACCGAACTGGACATCTGGCAGTACATCTACCTGCAGAAGATCCCGATCGTGCCGCTGTACTTCGCGGCCAAGCGCCCGGTGGTCGAGCGCGGCGGCACGCTGATCATGGTCGACGACGAGCGCATGCCGCTGGGCGCGGGCGAGGTGCCCATGATGCGCAAGGTGCGCTTCCGCACGCTGGGCTGCTACCCGCTGACCGGCGCGATCGAGTCCGAGGCCGACACGCTGCAGGACATCATCCAGGAGATGCTGCTGGCGAAGACCTCCGAGCGCCAGGGCCGCGTGATCGACCACGACCAGTCGGCCTCGATGGAGAAGAAGAAGCAGGAGGGCTATTTCTGATGGACGCGCTCATTTCCACCGACATCGCCCAATACCTCGAGAAGCACGAGAAGAAGAGCCTGCTGCGCTTCATCACCTGCGGCAGCGTCGACGACGGCAAGAGCACGCTGATCGGCCGCCTGCTGTACGACTCGAAGATGCTGTTCGAGGACCAGATTGCGGCGATGGAAGCCGACTCGCGCAAGTGGGGCACGCAGGGCGACAACATCGACTTCGCGCTGCTCGTCGACGGCCTGGCCGCCGAGCGCGAGCAGGGCATCACCATCGACGTCGCCTACCGCTTCTTCTCGACCGAGAACCGCAAGTTCATCGTCGCCGACACGCCGGGCCACGAGCAGTACACGCGCAACATGGTCACCGGTGCGTCGACGGCCGACGCCGCGATCCTGATGGTCGATGCTCGCAAGGGCGTGCTCACGCAGACCCGGCGCCACAGCTACCTGGTGTCGCTGCTGGGCATCGAGCACATCTGCGTGGCCATCAACAAGATGGACCTCGTCGACTACACGGAGAAGACGTATCAGAAGATCGTCGACGACTACCTGGCGTTCGCCGGGCAGATCGGCCTGAAGGACGTCACCTTCATCCCGGTCTCCGCCTTCAAGGGCCACAACATCACCGGCCGCAGCGAGAAGATGCCCTGGTACAACGGGCCGACACTGATGGGTTGGCTCGAGACGGTGGAAGTGGACGAGGAGCGCCAGCAGAAGGGCCCGTTCCGCCTGCCCGTGCAATGGGTGAACCGCCCGGACCTCGACTTCCGCGGCTTCTCCGGCACGATCGCGGGTGGCACGGTGAAGCCCGGCGACCGCATCCGGGTACAGCCCTCCGGCAAGGAGAGCACCGTCAAGCGCATCGTCACCCTCGACGGCGACCTGCCGCACGCGGTGGCGGGCCAGTCGGTGACGATCGCGCTCGCCGACGAAGTGGACATCTCGCGCGGCGACCTGATCTCGCAGGCCGATGCGCCGGCCGGTGTCGCCGACCAGTTCGAGACCACCATCGTATGGATGCACGAGGAGCAGCTGCTGCCCGGCCGCTTCTACCTGATGAAGATGGGCACGCGCACGGTGACCGCTTCCGTGATGGACGTGAAGTACCAGGTCAACGTCAACACGCTGGAGCACACCGCCGCCAAGACGCTGGGCCTGAACGCCATCGGCGTGTGCACGCTCAACCTTGACCGCCCCATCGGCTTCGATCCCTACAAGGAGAACCGCGACACCGGCGGTTTCATCCTGATCGACCGCATGACCAACGCCACCGTCGGCGCGGGGATGATCCATTTCGCGCTGCGCCGCAGCCAGAACGTGCACGTGCAGCACACGGACGTGGACAAGGCCGCGCGCTGCAAGCTGAACGGCCAGAAGTCGTGCGTCGTGTGGTTCACGGGCCTGTCGGGATCGGGCAAGTCAACCATCTCGAACCTTCTCGAGAAGCGCCTCTTCGCGATGGGCCACCGCACCTACCTGCTCGACGGCGACAACGTGCGGCACGGCCTCAACAAGGACCTGGGCTTCACCGACACCGACCGCGTGGAGAACATCCGCCGCGTCGCCGAAGTGGCCAAGCTGATGGTCGATGCGGGCCTGATTGTGATGACCGCGTTCATCTCGCCCTTCCGCGCCGAGCGGCGCATGGCGCGCTCGCTCGTCGCGCAGGACGAGTTCATCGAGATCCACATCGACGTGCCGCTGGCCGTGGCCGAGCAGCGCGACGTGAAGGGCCTGTACAAGAAGGCGCGGCGCGGCGAGCTGAAGAACTTCACCGGCATCGACTCGCGCTACGAGGAGCCGGAGTCGCCCGAGCTGCGCCTGCAGACCGACCGCGTCACGCCCGCGGAAGCGGTCGACCGCATCGTCGCGCTGCTGCGCGAGCGCGGCGTGTTGCCCTAGGGCCGCATGGCCGCGAGGCCTTCGCGCACGGTCGGAAAGCGCAGCGCCACGCGCAGCTCGCGCTTGAGGCGCTCGTTGGACAGCTGCCGGGATTCGTTCAGGAAGCCCAGCGAGTTGAGCGACAGCTCCTGTTCGGCCGATGCCCGCGCGACGCGGCGCGGCCGTTGCAGGCCGTAGATGTCCGCTGCCAGGTCGTAGTAGTCGCCCGCCTTCAGGCGCGTGTCGTCGTTGGTGTTGTACACACGCTGCGCCGAACCCCGCCAAAGCGCCACCTCGACGGCCAGCGCGAGATCGTCGGCATGCACGTGGTTCGTGTACACATCCTCGGGGGCCGCCAGCACGGGCGTGCCCTGCTCGAGGCGCTCACGCGGGCTGCCGCTGCGCCCCGGCCCGTAGATGCCCGGCACACGCAGGATGGACACGCGCGACCCGGTGCGGCGGCCGAAATGCCGCACCAGCCGCTCGGCGTCGAGCCGGCGCTGCGCGCGCGGCGTCCTCGGGTTCGGCGGACGAGCCTCGGCGACAAGAGCCCCGCCGCAGTCGCCGTACACCCCACTGGTGGACGCGTAGACCATGCTCGCCGGCGCGGACCGCCCCGCCAGCGCGCGCAGCAGGGCGAGCGTGCGGAAGTCCCGCCACCACGCACCCGAGTGCTCGGTCGCCGGCGGCGCGAGGTGGATGGCACGGGTGGCGAGGCCGGCCAGGCGCCGCAACGACAGGGGGTCATCGAGATTGCCCGCCAGGGGCACGATCCCCGCCGCCCGCAAGGTTGCATGACGCTCCGGTGTGGAGCTGAGCGCCCTCATCAGCACGCGCCCGCGCAAGCGGCTGGCGACACGCAACCCGATGTCGCCGCAGCCCACGATGAGCACGCGCTCGCGCCGGAAGCGCGACGGCAGCGCGCCTAGGGGACTCTGGATTGAGGGCAAAATCGACTGTTCGCGACAACGACCGCCCGAGGATACCGAAAACATGACGAGCCCCAGCGCACCGACCGGACCCTTCAAGGTGACGGCCCAGCCGAGCGGGCGCTCGTTCGAAGTCGAAGGTGGCGAGGCGATCCTGCCCGCCGCCATCCGCCAGGGCATCGGCATGCCCTACGGCTGCAAGGACGGCGCGTGCGGCTCGTGCAAGTGCAAGAAGCTCGAGGGCATCGTGGTGCACGGCACCCACCAGGCCAAGGCATTGAGCGCCGAGGAAGAAGCCGAGGGCTACATCCTCACCTGCTGCGGCGTGCCGCAGAGCGACGTCGTCATCTACTCCAAGCAGGTCACCGACGAGAGCGCCTTCCCCGTGCGCAAGATGCCCTCGCGCGTGCTGTCGATGGAGCGGCGCTCGCCCGACGTCGTGGTGCTGCGCATGCAGCTGCCCGCCAACGACACCATGCGCTTCCACGCGGGCCAGTACGTCGAGTTCATCCTGCGCGACGGCGCGCGCCGCAGCTACTCGATGGCCAATGCGCCGCACCGGCTGATGCAGGAGACAGGCCCGGGCACCAGCGCGCCGGTGATCGAGCTGCATATCCGCCACATGCCCGGCGGCAAGTTCACCGACCACGTGTTCACGGCGATGAAGGAAAAGGAGATCATGCGCGTCGAAGGGCCGTACGGCAGCTTCTACCTGCGCGAGGACTCGGACAAGCCCATCGTGCTGCTCGCATCGGGCACCGGCTTCGCACCGATCAAGGCCGTGATCGAACACCTGCAGTTCAAGGGCATCCAGCGCCCGGCCACGCTGTACTGGGGCGGCCGCCGCCCGGCGGACCTGTACCTGGACGACTGGGTGAAGGCGCAGCTCGCGCAGATGCCGACGCTGCAGTACGTGCCCGTCATCTCCAACGCGCTGCCCGAGGACAACTGGACCGGCCGCACGGGCTTCGTGCACAAGGCGGTGATGGAAGACTTCCCCGACCTCTCGGGCCACCAGGTGTATGCCTGCGGCGCGCCCATCGTGGTCGACTCCGCGCGCGAGCAGTTCAGCGCGCAGTGCAAGCTGCCCCCCGACGAGTTCTACGCCGACGCCTTCACGAGCGAGTCGGACAAGCACGGCAAGACCGCATGATCCAAAGACGCCCCTTCCTTCTCGCGGCCGCGAGCGCCCTCGCCCTGCCCGCCTTCGCGCAACAGCGCCCCATCCGCCTGGTCGTCCCGTACGCCGCCGGCGGCCCCATCGACGTCACCGCGCGCCTGCTCGCCGAACGCGTCAAGGATTCGCTGGGCACCCTCATCATCGACAACAAGCCCGGCGGCGGCGGCAACATCGGCGCCGACATCGTGGCCAAGGCGCCGCCCGACGGCCTCACCATCGGCATCTCGGCCGTCGCGACGCACGCGATCAACCCGTGGCTGTTCGCGAAGATGCCGTACGACGCGGTGAAGGACTTCACGCCGATCACGCAGATGGTCCGCGTGCCCAACGTGCTGGTCATGAACGCGGAGACGGCCGCGCGCCTGAAGATCAACTCGGTGCGCGACCTCGTCGCGTACGCCAAGGCCAACCCGGCCAAGCTCAACTACGGCAGCGGCGGCAACGGCAGCGCGGGGCACCTCGCCGGCGAGATGTTCAAGAGCGGCGCGGGCATCTTTGCCGTGCACATCCCCTACAACGGCGGCAACCCGGCGCAGCTGGCGCTGCTGTCGGGCCAGGTCGACTTCAACTTCGACAACCTCGCCACCGCGGCGCCGAACATCCGGGCGGGCAAGCTGAAAGCTCTCGCCGTCACCACGCTCAACCGTTCGCCTGCGCTGCCCGACGTCCCACCCGTGGCCGACACCGTCAAGGGGTTCGCGATCGACACCTGGTGGGGACTCGTCGGCCCCGCGGGCATGCCCGCGGACCTCGTCGCGAAATACAACGCCGCGTTCGTTGCTGCACTGCAATCGCCTGAAGCGAGGACGCGCTTCGGCGCGCTGATGGCCGAGCCCGTGTGGAATACGCCACAGGAATTCGGCCGCTTCATGCAATCCGAGCTCGTGAAATACGAAAAAGTTGTGAAGCTTTCCGGCGCCAAGGTCGACTGACCCTAAGCAGTCTCTCCGACACCGCGTGTGCGGTTTGTCCTACAAACGGCCGGGCTGCTGCTGACCTACAACGTGCCTCAGCAGCAGGGAAGAAGGAGACAGCCATGGGCATCGCGCGCAGGGTTTTCGCATCCGTCATCCTCCTCGCGGCCGGCATCGTGCAGGCCCAGCAGCAGGAGGCTGCCTCTCCCTATTCGCTCGGCCTGGCCGTGAGCCGCGCGCCCATCGGGCTCAAGGACCTGAGCGTCGTCGGCCGTGCGCAGGTGGCCTCCTTCACCGCATTCGGCAAGCTGGGGACGACCACCGCGTCACGCCCCGATGCACCGCTGACCGGCCTGTCCACGCTAGCGGTGCCGCTGCAGGAAACCGCGCCGGGGATGTCCTGGGGCGGCGGGGTCAGCTGGGACTTCTCACCGCGCCTGACGGCCACCTTCGAGTGGATTTCCTACGACCTGCGCATGTCCACGGGGCTCGTGCGGTCGACGAACCTGGGGCTGCAATACAAGTACTGAGCGGCGCTACTCGCCCAGGTAGGCGGCCCGCACCTTCGGGTCGTTGAGCATCGCCTTGCCTTCGCCGCTCATGGTGATGAGCCCGGACTCCATCACGTAGCCGCGGTTGGCGATGTCCAGCGCGCGCGCCGCGTTCTGCTCGACCAGCAGCACCGTCACGCCCTGCGCGTACACGTCGCGCACCACCTCGAAGATCTTGTCGACCATGATGGGCGACAGGCCCATCGACGGCTCGTCCATCAGCAGCACCTTCGGCCGGCTCATGAGCGCGCGGCCCATCGCGAGCATCTGCTGCTCGCCGCCCGACAGCGTGCCCGCGAGCTGCTCGCGGCGTTCCTTCAGGCGCGGGAAGATGCCGTACACCTTGTCCATGTCCGCCGCGATGCCCTCCTTGTCGCTGCGGATGTGCGCGCCCATCAGCAGGTTCTCGGCAATGGTCATGCGGGTGAAGATGCCGCGGCCTTCCGGCACCATGGCCAGGCCTTCCTTCACCAGTTCCCAGGGGCCGCGGCCCTTGATGCTGCGCCCCAGGTATTCGATGTCGCCGCCGGCCAGCGGCAGCGAGCCCGTGATGGCCTTCATCGTGGTGGTCTTGCCGGCGCCGTTGGAGCCGATGAGCGAAACGAGCTCGCCCTCGCGCACCTCGAAATCCACGCCCTTGACGGCCTGGATGCCGCCGTAGGCCACCTTCACGCCGCTCACCTTCAGGAGCACGTTGCTCATTCTTCGTCCCCCGCGGTGGCGGCCGCGGGCGCGCCCGCGACGTAGCTGTGGCCCAGGTAGGCCTCGATCACCTTCTCGTTGCGCTGCACGTCGTAGGGCGAGCCCTGCGCGATCGACTTGCCGTAGTCCAGCACGGTGACGCTGTCGCACAGGCCCATCACCAGCTTCACGTCGTGCTCGATCAGCAGGATGGTGCTGCCGTCGTTGCGGATGCGGTCGATCAGCTCGCGCAGCTGCACCTTCTCGGTGGCGTTCATGCCGGCCGCCGGCTCGTCGAGCGCAATCAGCTGCGGGTCGGTCGCCAGCGCGCGAGCGATCTCCAGGCGGCGTTGGTCGCCATACGAGAGCGTGCGCGCCTTGTAATCCGTATAGCCCGGGATGCCGACATAGTCGAGCAGCTCCTGCGCGCGCTTGGCGATCGCTGCTTCCTCGTTCACGAAATGCTTCGTGCGGAACATCGCGCCCATGAGGCCCGACTCCGTGCGGATGTGGCGGCCGACCATCACGTTCTCGAGCGCCGTCATCTCGGCAAAGAGCCGGATGTTCTGGAAGGTGCGCGCGATGCCGGCCTTGGCCACCTCGTGCACCGCGCTCGGCACGTAGGGCTTGCCGGCGAGCTCGAAACTGCCGCTGTCGGCGGTGTACAGCCCGGTGATCACGTTGAAGAAGGTCGTCTTGCCGGCGCCGTTCGGGCCGATCAGGCCGTAGACCTGGCCGCGCTCGATGGTGAGCCCGACGTCGGAGAGCGCCTGCAGGCCCCCGAAGCGCTTGGATACGCCGCTGACGCGAAGGACGGTTTCAGCCATGCCGCTCACCTCACTTCGACGCCGGCTGCTGCTGCAGCGACTTGCCGTGTTCCGGCGTGGGCCAGATGCCGCGCGGACGCAGCAGCATCACGATGATCATCGCCAGCGCGATCAGCAGCTGGCGCAGGATGGCGGGGTCGAGCCGCCCGCCGGAGATCGCCTGCAGGTCGAAGATGCCCGACACCCAGCGCAGCACTTCCGGCAGCGAGGACAGCAGCACCGCGCCGAGGATCACGCCCGGCAGGTGGCCGATGCCGCCCAGCACCACCATCGCGACGATCATGATCGACTCGGTCAGCGAGAACGACTCGGGCGAGACGAAGCCCTGGAAGGCCGCGAACATCGAGCCGGAGATGCCGCCGAAGGTGGCGCCCATGCCGAACGCCAGCAGCTTCATGTTGCGCGTGTTGATGCCCATGGCCTTGGCCGCGATCTCGTCCTCGCGGATCGCCATCCAGGCGCGGCCGATGCGCGACAGTTCCAGGCGGTGGCAGATGATCACGGACAGGACCACCAGCACGAGGAACAGGTAGTAGTAGTTGGTGACCGCCGAGATGTCGAAGCCGAAGACCTCGTGGCGCTTGCCGAGGTTGATGCCGGGGATGCCCAGCCAGTCGAACTTGAACAGCGTGATCGCGTCGATCTGGCCCAGGCCCTTGGGGCCGTTGGTGAGGTTCACCGGGTGGTCCAGGTTGTTCAGGAACACGCGGATGATCTCGCCGAAGCCGAGCGTGACGATGGCGAGGTAGTCGCCGCGCAGCTTCAGCGTGGGCGCGCCCAGCAGGATGCCGAAGATGCCCGCCAGCGCCGCGGCCATCGGGATGATCATCCACACCGACGTGTGCAGGCCCTGCGGGAACATGCGCGCGAACCAGGGGAAGTTCTCGGACAGGTGCGGCGAGGCCATCAGGCCGTACATGTAGGCGCCGATCGCGAAGAACGCGACGTAGCCCAGGTCCAGCAGGCCCGCATAGCCCACCACGATGTTCAGGCCCAGCGCGAGCAGCACGTAGAGCAGCGCGATGTCGGCGATGCGCACCCAGAAGTTGCCGGCGTACTGCAGCAGCAGCGGCAGGATGCACAGCGCGAGCGCGCCCAGTGCGTAGACGACGTACTTGTTCTGGCGGTTGATGAAGTCCATGGCCTCGTCCTCCTCAGGCGCGGTCCGCGACGCGTTCGCCCAGCAGGCCGGAAGGCCGCAGCGTGAGCACGCCGATGAGCACGATGAACGCGAAGATGTCCGAGTAGTGGCTGCCGAGCACGCCGCCGGTCAGCGCGCCGATGTAGCCCGAGCCGATCGACTCGATGAGGCCGAGCAGCACGCCGCCCACCACGGCGCCCGCGAGGTTGCCGATGCCGCCGAACACCGCGGCGGTGAAGGCCTTCAGGCCAGGCAGGAAGCCCATGGTGTGCTGGACCGTGCCGTAGTTCGAGGCCCACATGATGCCGGCAATGGTCGCGAGGATCGCGCCGATGATGAAGGTGGCCGAGATCACCATGTCGGGCTTGACGCCCATGAGCGCGGCGACGCGAGGGTTCTCGGCGGTGGCGCGCATCGCGCGGCCCAGGCGGGTGAAGTTCACCACGTAGGTCAGCACCGCCAGCGACACCACCGTGAGCACCAGCGCCATGATCTGCGTCGTCGTCACCACCGCGCCGCCGAACTCGTACGGGCCGCCGGGCAGCAGGTTGGGGTAGGACTTGTAGTTCGGCTTCCAGATGATCATCGCCAGCGTCTGCAGCAGGATCGACATGCCGATGGCGGTGATCAGCGGCGCGAGCTTGGGGCTGTTGCGCAGCGGCCGGTAAGCCACCTTCTCGATCACGAAGTTGAGCGCCGCCGCGACCACGCAGGAGATGATGAGGGCCACCGCCAGCAGCAGCCAGCCGGGAATGCCGGGCATGGACTCCTGCGCGGTGACGATGATCGACCAGCTGGTCACCGCGCCGACCATCAGCACTTCGCCATGCGCGAAGTTGATCAGGTTGATGATGCCGTACACCATCGTGTAGCCCAGGGCCACGAGGGCGTACATGCTTCCGAGCACCAGACCGTTGATGATCTGCTGGAGCAAGACATCCATTTGGGTTTCTCCGCCTGTTGTACGTCGTCGCTAATTAGCAAAAAACCCGCCAGCGGGCGCTGGGGCGGGTTCGATTGCGCGGGATTGTAGCCAGCGCTCCTGACGGCCCGCCGTCCCGCCGTCCCGGGTTTTCCCTCGATACGCGGGCGTTCCAGCCTTCTTTCAACGCCTATCAGCGTTCCTGATCGTCGCGCTTCCTCAGCTCACGCAGGCGTTCCGCGATGCGCATCTCGAGACCCCGTTCCACGGGCCGGTAGAACTGCTGCGGCTCCATCGCGTCGGGGAAGTACTTCTCGCCCGCCGCGTACCCGCCTTCCTCGTCGTGGGCATAGCGATAGCCCTTGCCGTAGTCGAGGTCCTTCATCAGGCGCGTCGGCGCGTTGCGCAAATGTAGCGGCACCGGGCGCGTGCCGTCTTCGCGAATCCATGCTTTTGCTTCATTGAATGCCACATAGACGGCATTGGACTTGGGCGCCATCGCCAGATAAATGACGCATTCGGCCAGCGCCAGTTCGCCCTCGGGCGAGCCCAGGCGCTCGTACACCTCCGCGGCGTCGAGGGCCAGGCGCAGCGCGCGCGGGTCGGCCAGGCCGATGTCCTCGGCCGCCATGCGCACCATGCGCCGCGCCATGTAGCGCGGGTCGGCGCCACCGTCGAGCATGCGCATCAGCCAGTAGAGCGACGCGTCGGGGTCGGAGCCGCGCACCGACTTGTGCAGCGCGCTGATCGTGTCGTAGAACTGCTCGCCGCCCTTGTCGTAGCGGCGCATGCGCTCGCCCAGCACCTTCAGCAGCCACTCGTCGGTGATCTCGCCGACCTTCTCCTTCTTCGCGGCGACGTCCAGCGTCTCCAGCGTGTTCAGGAGGCGCCGGGCATCGCCGTCGGCATAAGCCACGAGCCGGTCCAGCGCCGCCTGTTCCACCGGCGGCACGGCGGCGAGGGCTTGCGCCTTGCCGACGATCTGCTTCAGGTCGTCTTCGGTGAGCGGCTGCAGCACGTAGACCACGGCGCGCGACAGCAGCGCCGAGTTCACCTCGAACGAGGGGTTCTCCGTGGTCGCGCCGATGAAGGTGAACAGGCCCGACTCGACGTGCGGCAGGAACGCGTCCTGCTGGCTCTTGTTGAAGCGGTGCACCTCGTCGACGAAGACGATGGTGCTTTGCTGCTGCAGGCCGTCGCGTGCGCGCGTGGCGGCCTCCACCGCATCGCGGATGTCCTTCACGCCGCCCAGCACGGCGCTGATCTGGATGAACTGCGCATCGAACGCATCGGCCATCAGGCGGGCGATGGTGGTCTTGCCCGTGCCCGGCGGCCCCCACAGGATGCAGCTGTGGGGCCGGCCTGATTCGAAGGCGATGCGAAGCGGCTTGCCTTCACCCAGCAGGTGCTGCTGGCCGATCACTTCGCCCAGCGACTTGGGCCGCAGGCGTTCGGCAAGGGGGACGGGGATGGCTTTGGCCACGGCCTCGAATATAGTCCCGGCCCATGGAATCCCAGGTCTGGTCCGCGCTCTCGGCCCTCGCCGGCGCGCTCGTTGGCGGCGGCATGAGCTGGCTGCTCAACCGCCAACAGTTCGACAACCAGCTGAAGCTCGCGCGCGAGCAGCACCGCACCGAGTTCATGGCCGAGGAAACGGCGCGGGCCCTGCTGTCGCACAAGGGCTTCACCGACCGCTCGTTCGAAACCCTGCAGCGCCACCTGGGCGGCTTCGAGGACGACGAGCTGCGCAAGATCCTGGTGCGCGCCGGCGCGATGCGCATCTACCGCGACGACGGCAGCGAGTGGTGGCGCCTCGTGTCGCGCATGGACGAATTCATCGAGAGGAAGGACCTCGAGCGCGTCGCGCGCGAGATCTGACGCCGCGCCTCATTGCTTGACGACGGCCGCGCCCTGTGGCGGCTTGAACTGGAAGCGCTCGGCGGGTACCTGCGCGTTCAGCTCCATCTTGTCGAAGGTGATCTGCGAGCGCTGGCCGAAGCCGTCGGTGATCTCCAGCCTGGCCAGCTCGTTGCCGCGAAAGCCCAGCGCCATCGCGCGCAGCTGGCCTTCCTTGTTCTTCGGCGTGGCCTGCACCCATTGCAGGCCGTCCTTGTCGGGCGCGGCCTGCAGGTCGAAGTCCTTCTTCAGCGTCGCGAGGTCGGGCGCGGAGGCGATGAGCGCCGCCGGCGTGGAGCCCAGCACCGCGTCCTGCTTGCGTGCGGTCACCTGGTTCAGGTCGACGTCGTGCAGCCACAGCGTCTGGCCGTCGGCCACGATCACCTGCTCGAAAGGCTTCTTGTAGTCGAAGCGGAATTTGTTGGGGCGCGCGAATTCGAAGCTGCCCGTGGAATTGCGCGTGCGGGCGGGCTGGCCCTCGCGCTGGGGGCCGGTCACCACTTGCGTGAAGGTGGCGCGGCCGGTCTTGGCGTTCTTGATGAAGGCTTCGAGCGCGTCGAGGCCGCTGGCGTGCGCGGCGCAGGCGGCCAGCGCGAGGACGGCGGCAAGGATCTTCGTTTTCATGGCGCCATTGTCTCCTCAGCCATGTGAAGGCCGCGTCAGCGCAGGCCGACGGATCGATTCAGCCGTGAGCGCTTGTTACTCGGCGTGGCGGTTCGGCGCGAGGATCTCGCGCTGGCCGCTGGTGCTCATCGCGCTCACGAGCCCCGCCTTCTCCATGTCCTCGACGAGGCGCGCCGCGCGGTTGTAGCCGATCTTCAGGTGGCGCTGCACCAGCGAGATGCTGGCCTTGCGGTTCTTCAGCACCACTTCCACGGCCTGGTCGTACATCGGGTCCTTCTCGCCGGTCGCGCCGCCTTCGCCGCCCAGCAGGTCGCCGTCGTCGTCGACGGTGCCGCCCTCGAGCACGCCCTCGATGTAGTTCGGCTCGCCCTGCGACTTGAGGTAGCCGACGACGCGGTGCACTTCCTCGTCGCTGACGAACGCGCCGTGCACCCGCACCGGGAAACCGGTGCCCGCGGGCAGGTACAACATGTCGCCCATGCCGAGCAGCGCCTCGGCGCCCATCTGGTCGAGGATGGTGCGGCTGTCGATCTTGCTCGACACCTGGAACGCGATGCGCGTGGGGATGTTGGCCTTGATCAGGCCCGTGATCACGTCGACGCTGGGGCGCTGCGTCGCGAGGATCAGGTGGATGCCGGCCGCGCGCGCCTTCTGCGCCAGGCGCGCGATCAGCTCCTCGATCTTCTTGCCCACCACCATCATCAGGTCGGCGAGTTCGTCGATGACGACGACGATGTGCGGCAGGCGCTCGAGCGGCTCGGGCTCCTCGGGCGTGAGGCTGAACGGGTTCGGGATCGATTGCCCCTTGGCCTTGGCGTCGTCGATCTTGCTGTTGTAGCCGGCCAGGTTGCGCACGCCGAGCTTCGACATGAGCTTGTAGCGCCGCTCCATCTCGCCGACGCACCAGTTCAGGCCGTGCGCGGCCTGCCGCATGTCGGTGACCACGGGCGCCAGCAGGTGCGGGATGCCTTCGTAGACCGACATCTCCAGCATCTTGGGGTCGATCATCAGCAGGCGCACGTCGCGCGCCTCGGCCTTGTACAGCAGCGACAGGATCATCGCGTTGATGCCTACCGACTTGCCGGCGCCGGTCGTGCCCGCGACGAGCACGTGCGGCATCTTCGCGAGGTCCGCCACCACCGGGTTGCCGACGATGTCCTTGCCCAGGCCCATGGTGAGCATGGAGCGCGCTTCGTTGTAGACCTGCGAGCCGAGGATCTCCGACAGCTTGATCGACTGGCGCTTGGCGTTGGGCAGTTCCAGCGCCATGTAGTTCTTGCCGGGGATGGTCTCGATCACGCGGATGGACACCAGCGACAGCGAGCGCGCCAGGTCCTTCGCGAGGTTGACGATCTGCGAGCCCTTCACGCCCGTCGCGGGTTCGATCTCGTAACGCGTGATCACGGGGCCGGGCTGCGCCAGCACCACGCGCACGTCCACGCCGAAGTCCTTGAGCTTCTTCTCGATCAGGCGCGAGGTCATCTCCAGCGTTTCGGACGCCACGGTTTCCTGGCGCGACGCCGCGTTGTCCAGCAGGTCCACCTGCGGCAGCTTGGAGTCCGGAAGGTCCGAGAACAGCGGCTTTTGCCGCTCCTTCGCCACGCGCTCGCTGCGCGGCACGTCGACGACGACCGGTTCGATCAACACCGGCGCCGGGTGATGCTCGGCGATCTCCGTGCGCTCGACTTCGACGACTTCCTCGCGCTCGCGCGCGGCGGCCTGGCCGAAGGCGATGTCCTGCGCCCGTTCGCGCTTTTCGCGCCGCGCCTCGATGAAGCCGTCGATGCGGGCGCCGATGGCCTCGGCCACCGTGCTCCACGAAAAGCGGAAGACCACCGCCATGCCCAGAACGGCCAGCGCGACGAACACGAGCCCCGAGCCGGCGAATCCCAGCCACTTCACGCCGGCGGGGCCGACGACCCATCCGAGCGCGCCGCCCGCGTGGTCCGGCAACCGGGCTTCGAAGCGGTACAGGCGCGACCATTCGAGCGCCGTGCTGGCGCACAGCAGCACCGCCAGGCCCACCCAGAAAGCGACGCGCGTGCGGGTCCACCCCTTGGCGACGCGCTCTTCACCGCGCATCCAGCGCGCCAGCGTGGACAGCCACGCGCGCAACGCCGCGGCCAGGCACCACCAGGCGGAAAAGCCGAGCAGGAAATAGCTGGCGTCGGCGACCCAGGCGCCCAGCCGCCCGCCCCAATTGCGTGCGGGCCCGCCCGCGCCCGACGTGGAAAAGGCGGCGTCCTGTGCCGAGTAGCTCAGGAGCGCCAGGAACCAGAAGACGATGGCGACGAGGCCCAGGACCAGGGCAATCTCGTGGGCGAAGCGCCCCACCCCGCCCTTGTTCGCTGCGGGCATCCCGCCCGCGCCGGAGAGAGTGTTCAGCGAATAGGTCATCAACCCGGATTGTCTATCCGAGCGTGGTCAGCCGATCCTTGATCAACATCGAACCGTCTTCCCGTGTCTCGATGAAGCCACGGTCTTCCAGGTCCTTCATGACGCGGCTGACCATTTCGCGCGACGCGCCGACCATCTTGGCGATGTCCTGGCGGGAAATGCGCTCGCGGATCGTCGGCTGGCCGTCCTTGTCGGGCGACGCGAACTCCAGCAGGGCGCGGGCGACGCGGCCGTACACGTCCATCAGCGCCAGCGATTCGATCTTGCGGTCGGCCTGGCGCAGGCGCTGCACCAGCCCCTTCATGATCGCGTAGGCCATCGAGCTGTTCTCGGGCAGGCAGCGCGCGAACTCCGCGCGGCCCAGGGCCAGCATGTCCGTCTGCACCTCGGCGCGCACGGTGGCCGAATGGGGCTCGTTGTCGATGAGGCTCATCTCGCCGATGTAGTCGCCGGGGTTGAGCGTGGCCAGGATGACCTCGCGGCCGCGCTTGTCGGAGGTGACCACGCGCACCCGGCCGGTGAGGATGATGAAGAGCGTGTTGGACTTCTCGCCCTGCTCGACGATGATCTCGCCGCGCTTGAAGCGGCGCTTGACGACTGCATCCGCGACCGCTTCCGCCTGGTTCGCTGTCAGCAAGGCGAACAGCGGGACCCGGCGAATCAGTTCCAGATTGGACAGCATCGACATCTCAAGACATCCCTTCTGCGAGGACTACTGATGGCTTCTTACAATCGCAGCGATTGAAACGTGCAAGGCGCTCCGCCCGACTGCGGGGTTGATACTTGCAACGGCGGCCCGACTTTACACGGTCCGTGCTGTTTATCACACAGGTTTTTCACGATGCCAAGCACCCAACACGCCAAAGTCCTGATCCTCGGTTCCGGCCCCGCCGGCTACACCGCGGCGGTCTACGCTGCGCGCGCCAACCTCAGCCCGATGCTCGTCACCGGCATCGCCCAGGGCGGCCAACTCATGACGACCACCGACGTCGACAACTGGCCCGCGGACGCGATGGGCGTGCAGGGCCCCGAGCTGATGCAGCGCTTCCTCGAACACGCCGAGCGCTTCAAGACGCAGATCGTCTTCGACCACATCAACGCGGTCGATTTCTCGAAGCGCCCGTTCACCCTCAAGGGCGACAGCGGGGAATACACCTGCGACTCCCTCATCATCGCGACCGGCGCATCGGCCAAGTACCTCGGCCTGCCTTCGGAACAAGCCTTCATGGGCAAGGGCGTGTCCGGCTGCGCCACCTGCGACGGCTTCTTCTACCGCGGCCAGGTCACCTGCGTGATCGGCGGCGGCAACACCGCCGTCGAAGAGGCGCTGTACCTGTCGAACATCGCGAGCAAGGTGTACCTCGTGCACCGGCGCGACAAGTTCCGCGCCGAGCCGATCCTCATCGACAAGGTGATGGACAAGGTCAAGGAAGGCAAGATCGAGCTCAAGCTCTTCAAGACGCTCGACGAGGTGCTGGGCGACAAGACCGGCGTGACCGGCATCCGGCTGAAGGACGCGAACACGGGCACCACCGAGGACCTGCAGCTGCAAGGCTGCTTCATCGCCATCGGCCACTCGCCCAACACCGACATCTTCAAGGGCCAGCTGGAGATGAAGGACGGCTACATCATCACGAAGTCCGGCCTTTCGGGCATGGCGACGATGACCAGCGTGCCGGGCGTCTTCGCCGCGGGCGACGTGCAGGACCATGTGTACCGCCAGGCCATCACCAGCGCGGGGACGGGCTGCATGGCCGCCCTGGACGCCCAGCGGTTCCTGGAACAGCAGGGCTGAGCCCGGCTTGCTATAATCGCGGGCTCGGCCGGATTCAACCCGGCCTTCATGGGTTACCGCCACCCTTCCTGGCGAGGTGAGGCTTCCCGGTCACGGGCGGCCGTTGAAAAGAAAGCAGAGTGCTTCATGGCACGCGTATGTGAAGTGACGGGCAAGGGCCCGATGGTGGGGAACAACGTCTCCCACGCCAACAACAAGACCAAGCGCCGGTTCCTGCCGAACCTGCAATACCGCCGTTTCTGGGTCGAGACCGAAAACCGCTGGGTTCGCCTGCGTGTTTCGAGCGCCGCGCTGCGCCTCATCGACAAGAACGGCATCGACAGCGTGCTGGCGGACATGCGTGCCCGCGGCCAGGCCTAAAGGAGCACCGACATGGCAAGCAAAGGCGGACGCGAGAAGATCAAGCTGGAGTCCACGGCGGGCACCGGCCATTTCTACACGACGAGCAAGAACAAAAAGACGATGCCCGAGAAGATGTCGATCATGAAGTTCGACCCGAAGGCCCGCAAGCACGTCGAGTACAAAGAGACCAAGCTGAAGTGACACGGCGATAGCCGTGTCATCCCGGCGCAGGCCGGGATCCAGAAAAAAGCCCCGCATCGCGGGGCTTTTTCTTTGTGCCAGCTCTCGTCAGGCGTGCGCCATGCGCAGCTTCATCGAGAACTGCTGCAGGTGCGACACGCCGCTGTCCTCGGCGCGGCGGCACCAGGCCTGCAGGTCGACGGCCAGCTGCTCGCGCGACTGCGAGGTGTTCAGCCACATCTGGCGCAGCTCTTCGCGCATGGCGAGCATCTTGTCCAGCGCCGGGTGGGCGGCGCGGGCCTGCTGGATCTGCGGGCGGGCCGAGGCCGGCACGCGGTCCTCGTCGCGGTGCATCCAGCGCCGGACCGACTTGAGCCCGGAGGAATCGGCACGCCTGGCCTTCAGCGCGGCGATCTCGGCCTTGCACGCACGCTTCATTTCGCGGGCATAGGCGGCCATCACCTCGTAGCGGTTGGCGATCAGGGCCTCGAGCGTCTTCTCGTCGGCCACCGGCTTGATCTCTCCCAGCTGCAGCTTCGGCGGCACCTTCTTGACCTTGGCCCAGCCGAGCTTTTCCATCGCGCGGATGTAGACCCAGCCCAGGTCGAACTCGTAGCTCTTGACCGAGAACTTGGCGCTCGTCGGGTAGGTGTGGTGGTTGTTGTGCAGCTCCTCGCCGCCGATCAGGATGCCCCAGGGCGAGATGTTCGTGGACGCGTCCGGCGCCTCGAAGTTGCGGTAGCCCCAGTAGTGGCCGATGCCGTTGATGACGCCGGCGGCCGTGATCGGGATCCACAGCATCTGCACGGCCCACACGGCCGCGCCGACGCCGCCGAACAGCGCCAGGTCCAGCAGCAGCATCAGGCCCACGCCCTGCCAGCTGTAGCGCGAGTACAGGTTGCGCTCGAGCCAGTCGTTGGGGGTGCCGTGGCCGAACTTGGCCATGGTCTCGGGGTTCTTGGCCTCGTCGCGGTACAGCTCGGCGCCGCGCCACAGCACGGTTTCGATGCCGCGCGTCTGCGGGCTGTGGGGGTCTTCCTCCGTCTCGCACTTGGCGTGGTGCTTGCGGTGGATGGAGACCCACTCCTTGGTCACCATGCCGGTGCCCAGCCAGAGCCAGAAGCGGAAGAAATGCGACGGGATGGGCCCGAGGTCCATCGCGCGGTGCGCCTGCGCACGGTGCAGGAAGATCGTCACGGCGGCGATCGTGATGTGCGTGGTGGCCAGCGTGTACAGCACGACCTGCCACCAAGTCAGGTTCCACAGGCCATTGCCGAGCCAGTCGATCGCGGCGGCCAGGACAGGCCAGTCGGGAAGCATCAAGGGTGTCTCTCTTTGTCGGTATTGCAAGCGCCGGGCAGCGCTCAGCCGGTCATTTTAAGCCGGGGGGTCCATTTGCAAGCCCTATTTCGCGGGCAGGTAATCAAATGGTTGTCGCTCGTCAATTTTTCACCCAGAGGGCGGCGAAGAACCCGTCCGTGCCACGGGTGTGCGGCCAAAGCCGTAAATATTGCTGGCCATCCCCACCGCCCGAAGTGAGCGACGACCCCTGCGCGACCTTCAGATTGGACAGGACTTCGCCTGCCGCGAGTGGGCTGAACTCCCTATTTGCCCCGGTGAAGGCCTCGGCGATGGCCTCGTTTTCCTGCGGCAGGACGCTGCAGGTGGCATAGAGCAGGCGGCCGCCCGGCTTGAGCAGGCGGGCGGCGCTTTGCAGGATCGCGGCCTGTTTCACCGTCATCTCCTCCACCGACTGGGGCGACTGGCGCCATTTCAGGTCGGGATTGCGGCGCAGCGTGCCCAGCCCCGAGCACGGGGCATCCACGATGACGCGGTCAATCTTCCCGGCCAGGCGCTTGACGCGCTCGTCGCGTTCGTTGGCGATGGCGGCGGGGTAGACGTTGGACAGCTTGCTGCGCGCGAGCCGCGGCTTGAGCGCGTCGAGCCGGTGCGCCGAGGTGTCGAAGGCATACAGGCGGCCGGTGTTGCGCATCGAAGCGCCGATCGCCAGCGTCTTGCCGCCCGCGCCCGCGCAGAAGTCGACCACCATCTCGCCGCGCTTCGCGTCGAGCAGCAAGGCCAGCAGCTGGGAGCCCTCGTCCTGCACCTCGATCGCGCCGCGCGCGAACGCGTCGAGCTTGTTGACCGCCGGCTTGCCCTCCAGCCGCAGGCCCCAGGGCGAATACGGCGTGGCCTGCGCCTGCAGGCCGGCCAGCTTCAGCTCCTTCTGCACGTCCTCGCGCTTGTCGGTGAGCGCGTTCACGCGCAGGTCCAGCGGCGCCGGCTCGTTCAGCGCCTCGACCAGCGCCCAGAAGCCGTCACCCACCTGCTGCTTCAGGGGCGCCACCAGCCACTCCGGCAGGTTGTGGCGATGGCGCTCCAGCAGGTCCTTCGTGTCGATCGCGTCGCACTGGTCGATCCATTCGCGCTCCTGCGGCGACAGCGCCGACTTGAGGAAGTCGCGGTCGCCGTGGAATCCGAGGATCGCCATGCGCCGCTCGCGCGGGCCCATGCCCGAAGGCGCGAAATGGTCGAACAGAAGCTTCTTGCGCAGCACCGTGTAGACGGTCTCGGCAAGCGTGGCGCGTTCGCGCGGCCCGAGCGAGCGGTTGTCGCGGAAGTAGCGCGACACGACCGCATCGGCGGGATGGTCGAATTTCAGGACGCGGCCCACCAGTTCGGCGGACGCATCCAGCAAGGCTTTCGGATGCATCAGAGCGTGGGCAGCAGCTGCGCGATGGCGCGCGGGTAGAGGATGTGTTCCTGCGTGAGCACGCGCGCGGCCAGCGCCTGCGGCGTGTCGCCGGGCAGCACCGGCACCGCCGCCTGGTCGAGGATGGGCCCGAAGTCCAGGTCCTGCGTGACCTGGTGGATGGTTGCGCCGGCGAACCGGCAGCCCGCCTCGATCGCGCGCTGGTGGGTGTGCAGGCCCGGGAACGCGGGCAGCAGCGACGGGTGGATATTGATGAGCCGGCCGCGGTAGCGATCGACGAACGCGGGCGTGAGGATGCGCATGAAGCCCGCCAGCACCACCAGCGACGGCCGGTGCGCGTCGATGCGCAAGGCCAGCTGCGCATCGAAAGCCTCGCGCGATTCGAATTGCTTGTGGTCGACCACTTCGGTGGCGATGCCGTTGTCGCGCGCGACCGCCAGGCCGCCGGCGTCGGGCCGGTTGCTGACCACCGCGGCCACCTGCGCATCCAGGGTCTTGCGCCAGTTGCCCTGCTGGGCCGCGCGGACGATGGCCGCCATGTTCGAGCCACCGCCCGAAATGAGGATCACAATGTTCTTCATCGAGGCCGGGATTATCCGTGGCGCGCACTTGTCACGGCCCGGACACCGGCAATAGCACGACCGTGCTAATAATTCGCCCGACCACTGGAGACATCCGCCATGGACCTGGCATTCACCCCCGAAGAACAGAAATTCCGCGAGGAGATCCGCGCCTGGGTGCGCGACGCCTTGCCCAAGGACATCTCGCACAAGGTGCACAACGCGCTGCACCTGACGCGCGACGATCACCAGCGCTGGGCGAAGATCCTCGGCAAGAAAGGCTGGCTGGGCTACGGCTGGCCCAAGGAATTCGGCGGCCCCGGCTGGACCGCGATCCAGAAGCACCTGTTCGAGGAAGAACTGGCGCTGGCCGGTGCGCCGCGCGTGGTGCCGTTCGGCCCCGTGATGGTCGCGCCCGTGATCATGGCTTTCGGTTCGCCCGAGCAGCAGAAGCGCTTTCTGCCCGGCATCGCCAGCGGCGAAGTGTGGTGGAGCCAGGGCTACAGCGAACCCGGCTCGGGCTCCGACCTGGCGTCGCTCAAGACGCGCGCCGAGCGCAAGGGCGACAAGTACATCGTCAACGGCCAGAAGACCTGGACCACGCTGGCGCAGCACGGCGACTGGATGTTCAACCTGGTGCGCACGTCGAACGAAGGCAAGCCGCAGACGGGCATCTCCTTCCTGCTCGTGGACATGAAGTCGCCCGGCGTCACGGTACGGCCGATCATCATGCTCGACGGCGGGCATGAGGTGAACGAAGTGTTCTTCGACAACGTCGAGGTGCCCGCCGAGAACCTCATCGGCGAGGAGAACAAGGGCTGGACCTACGCCAAGCACCTGCTCTCGCACGAGCGCACCAACATCGCCGACGTGAACCGCGCCAAGCGCGAACTCGAGCGGGTCAAGCGCATCGCGAAAGCCGAGGGCGTGTACGACGACACGCGCTTCCGCGACGAGATCGCCAAGCTCGAAGTCGACATCGTCGCCCTCGAGATGCTCGTGCTGCGCGTCCTGTCCGCCGAGAAGTCGGGCAAGAACTCGCTGGACATCGCGGGCCTGCTCAAGATCAAGGGCAGCGAGATCCAGCAGCGCTATTCCGAATTGATGATGCTCGCCGCGGGCCCGTACTCGCTGCCCTTCATCCAGGAAGCCATGGAAGCCGGCTGGCAGGGCGAGTACGTGGGCGCGGCCCACGCCGCGCCGCTGGCCGCCACCTACTTCAACATGCGCAAGACCACCATCTACGGCGGCTCGAACGAAGTGCAACGCAACATCGTCGCGCAGACGGTGCTGGGCTGAGGAGAGGCAAATGGATTTCGAATTCAGCGACGAACAGCAGCAACTGCGTGACGCCGTGCGCAAGTGGGTGGACCGCGGCTACGACTTCGAGAAGCGCCGCGGCATCGTGCGCGCGGGTGGCTTCGACAAGGCCGTGTACGGCCAGCTCGCCGAGCTGGGCCTGACGGGCCTGTATGTCCCCGACGACTTCGGCGGCATGGCCATGGGCCCGGTCGAAGGCATGGTGGTGATGGAAGAACTCGGCCGCGGCATCGTGATGGAGCCGGTGGCCCAGGCGCTCATCGCCGGCGCGACGCTGCAGGCCTACGCGCCGCAGGACGTGAAGGCGGCGTGGCTGCCGAAGATCGCCGGCGGCGAAGCCATCGTCGTGCTCGCGCACCACGAGCGCAAGGCACGCTGGAAGCTCGACGTGTGCGAGACGCGCGCCGAGAAGGCGGGCAGCGGCTGGCGGCTCACGGGCGAGAAGAGCGTGGTCCCGTTCGCCGACAAGGCCGATGCCTTCCTGGTCCCCGCGGTCGCCGACGGCAAGCTCGCCCTCTTCCTCGTCGAGAAGGGCGCGGCCGCCACGCGCGGCTACGTCACGCAGGACGGCAGCCGTGCCGGCGAGGTGAAGCTGAAGGACGCAGCGGCCACGCTCGTCACGCAAGATGGCCTGGCCGCGCTGGAGTACGCGGTCGACGTCGGCATCGCCGCCGCCTGCGCCGAAGGCGTGGGCGCCATGGACAAGACCATGGAACTGACGGTCGAGTACCTGAACACGCGCAAGCAGTTCGGCGTGACGCTCGCCACCTTCCAGGCGCTGCGCCACCGCGTCGCCGACATGAAGATGCAGCAGGAGCTCGCGCGCTCCATGAGCTACTACGCGACGCTGAAGCTCAACGCCCCGGCCGACGAGCGCCGCCGCGCGCTGTCACGCGCGAAGTACCAGCTGGGCGTCTCCATGCGCTTCATCGGCCAGCAGTCGGTGCAGATGCACGGCGGCATCGGCGTCACCGACGAGTACGCGGGCAGCCACTACTTCAAGAAGCTCACGCAGCTGGAGATGACCTTCGGCGACACATTGCACCACCTGGGCGAGGTTTCCGCGCGCATGCAAGACACCGCCGGCGTCTTCGCCTGAACGTCAAGGCGCGGGCCGCTGCGCGAAGAAGGTGTGCTCGGCGCCCGCGCGCGTGAAGGTCGTGGCCTCGGTCTGCGCGTCGCGGATGCAGCGCAGGGCCACTTTGACGCCGGCCTTCACGGCCAGCGAGCGCACGGGCCGGCCCCACTGGTAGCGGCGCACCACCACGACGTGGTCGGCGCCCTGGAAGCCCGGCAGGTCGGCGTGCGAGATCAACAGGTCCTCGAACAGCAGCCTGCCTTCGGCGCCCTCGCCGTCGCGCCACTGCAGCAGGCGCGACACCTGCGAATTCAGCGCCGTGCGATGCCGGTTCACTTCCGCGACGTCGATGCGGCCGTCGCGGTTGTCGTCGAAGCCGGTGAGCGCCGCCACGGGCACGGCGACCACCACGTACGCGGAGTCGCCCACCAGCCGCACCGCCCCCTGCCCGGCGGGCATCAGGTGCGCCGCCGCCGGGCGCGCCAGCGCCAGCATCAGTAACAGGACAGTCCAGAACCTGTTCACGGCTGCAGCGTGCCGTTGTACGAGGGCGTGCCCATCACGCAGCGCTGGATGTAGGGGTAGCCGTCGGTGATGTAGTAGTGGTAGATGCCGTTGGGGAACTCCGGCGTCACGCCATACCGCCCGTTGCACTGGTCGAGGTCGCCCAGCCCCAGCACGTACTCGTAGTCCTGCGTGAACGTGCCCATGGGCACCATCGCGGTGGACGGCCGCCCCGGGTTGGGCGTGGTCTTCTTGCGGTAGCTGGAGCTCATGACCTTCACGCCGCTCGACGCGTTGGTGGCCGTCTGGAAGCCGTAGCGCGCATAGATCGGGAAGCCGTCCGCCGCGAAGCCCACCAGCGTCATCGTCGACGTGCCCTTGCCCAGGCGCGTGATGTAGTTCTCCGGCATGCCGTGGTAGTGGTACGCGCCGTCGGGCTGCACGTGCGCGTTGTTGCTGTCCACGCCGAAGGGGAAGTAGGTCTGGTTCAGTGCCTCGATCCGCCACACGCCGGCGTTCTGGTAGCTCTCGGCCGTCGCGGGGTCGAACGGCACGCTGTTGTTCGCGTAGCCGATCTTGTGCTGCATCACCGTCGCCGCGCCGTTGGAGACCGGCGTCAGCGTATGGCTGTACTGCACGTTCACGGAGCCGATGCTGTTCGGGTTGCCGGCGTTGGGGAACGCGCCGACCGCATGGTCCGGCACGCCGTTGCCGGAGATCATGCGAAGGGTGGCGGAACACGTGATGTTGACCGTGCTGGTGATGTGGATCGTCGGGTTGGTGACGCTCTGGCTGAACGAGCAATAGACCGCGGCCGTGGAGTTGGCGGCCAGCGGCGTGACGCTGACGATGCCGGATGCGGCGCCCGTCCCCGCCGAATTGGTCGCCTTCACCGAACAGGAATACGACGTGGCGTTGGTCATGCCCAGGACGCCGACCGGGCTCGCCGCGCCTGTCCCCGTGCGCGCGACGCTGCCGCCGGTGCACGTGACCGTGTAGCCCGTGATCGCCGCGCCGCCGTCGGATGCCGGCGCCGTGAAGGCGATGCTGGCCGTGCCGTCGCCCGCGGTGGCCGTGCCAATCGTCGGCGCGCCGGGGACCGACACCGACGTGGTGAACGTCGTGTCGTTCACGCCGACCAGCGTCCTCGCCGCCGCGGTGTCGGTCGACGTCACCGCGGCGGCGATGGCCGCGCCGCGCGTGATGTTGTCGTTGGAGGTGTTGAAGTTCAGGCCCTGCTGCACGGCGAAGTACAGGCCCACCGAGTACTTGTTGTCGAGCAGGTTCGCGACCCAGCCCCAGGTTGCGTCGCCCTTGAAGGTGTGCGCCGAGCCCAGCATGCGTCGGATCAGGCTCCCGCGTGTCTCGTTCCCGTTGGCGAGCTCGCCGGCCCAGAAGTTCACGTCGGCGTCGGGCGGCGCGGTCGCGCCCGAGCGGCCCAGCACGTTGCTGTAGATGATCCGCACGAAGTCGGCGTTGGTCATCGTGGCGCTGTAGCCGGTGACCGAGGAGAACTGCACCGCCGCGCCGTAGAAGTTGTCGGCGATGGTGTCGATGGACATGCCCGCCTTGAACTGGTCGATCCAGTACGACAGGCCGTCGGCGTCGGGCACGCGGTTGAAGAAGGCGACGTACAGCTCGATCAGCAACTGCAGGTCGGCGGTCGCAAGGGTCTGCGACTTGTCGCCGATCGCCAGGTTGACGCTGTAGTCCGTGAAATTCAGCGAGCTGGCACCGGTGATGGTGTTCGTACCCTCCGTGCCGACGTTGTCCTTCACCACGAAGCCGGCGCTGGTGCGAGTGAGCGTGTAATTCGTGCGGTTGCCCGAGAAGGTGACGACGCCGTTCAAGGGTGTCGTCGAGGGCGCCCGGGGCGATTGCGCCACGAGCCCGTCGCCGCCGCCGCACCCGGCCAGGGCCAGGCACGCGATGAACGTGCTCCTGCGGATTGCATCCATGTCCCTCTCCTCAAGACTTTGGTACAAAGCCCGAAGGAATTCTGCTGCAACTCCTTCCCGAGAGAAATACCCCGCCCAGAGGAGCATCCATGACATCCCGCCGGCTATTCCTTGCATTCGCCGCCGCCCTGCTCGCGGCGTGCGCCACCGCCCCCGCCCCGCAGGCGGTCCCGCCCATCGTCTTCGTGCACGGGCACGGCGACCAGGCTTCGCAATGGCAGTCCACGATCTGGCGCTTCGAATCCAACGGCTGGCCGCGCGAGCGCCTGCACGCCATCGAGATGCCCTACCCGCTGGCGCGTGACGACGACTTGAAGGAGCAGCCGGGACGCAGTTCGACGGGCGAACACATGGCCTACCTGAAGTCCGAGGTGGAGAAGGTCATGGCGCGCACCGGCGCGCCGAAAGTCGTGCTGTTCGCCAGTTCGCGCGGGGGCAACGCCGTGCGCGACTACATCCAGAATGGCGGCGGCGAACGCACGGTGAGCCATGCCATCCTGGGCGGCACGCCGAACCACGGCGTGTGGGCCGTGACGATCGACGGCCTGCCGGATTCGAGCGAGTTTGCCGGGCACGGTCCCTTCCTCACCGCCCTGAACAAGCCGAAGAACGCCGCTGGCGACGAAGTCTCCGGGCCGGTGAAGTGGATGACGATCCGCTCGGACAGCAACGACAAGTTTGCACAGCCCGACGGGCTGTGGGTCGGCAAGCGCGGTGTCGCGACCGGCGTGACGCCGGCGAGCCCCGAACTCAAGGGCGCCAAGAACGTGGTGATCCCGCGCATCGACCACCGCGAGACCGCTTTCTCGCCGCAGGCTTTCGCGGCAGCGTACGAGTTCATCACCGGCAAGGCGCCGCAAACCACCGCGCCCGTGCCCGAGAACACCGTCGTGCTCAGGGGCCGCGTGACCGGCCTGGGCGTGTCGTCGACGGACCCGGCGTCCGGGAACTCGCAGAACAACCTGCCGGTGCCCGGTGCGAAGCTGGAGATGTTCGTGATCGATCCCATCCTCGGCGAACGCAAGGGCGCCGCGGTGTACTCGAAGCAGGTCGGCGCCGACGGCACGTGGGGCCCGTTCACGGCGCAACCCGATGCACGCTACGAATTCGCGGTCACGGCGCCGGGCTATGCCACGCTGCACGTCTACCGCAGCCCTTTCCCGCGCTCGAGCGACATCGTCAACCTGCGGCTGCGTCGCATTGCCGACGTCGACAAGAATGCCCCATCGATCGTGATCCTGGACCGCCCGCGCGGCTTCCTCGACCCGGTGCGCGACAAGATGGCCTTCGACGGCCAGACGCCGCCGCCGGGCGCCGTCATGGGCGCCGGCGTCGCCAGCTCGACCATCAAGCCCACCGGGATCCCGCGGGCCGTCGTGGCCGAGTTCAACGGCGAGCGCGTGGTCGGCCGCAGCTGGCCCGCCGCCGAAAACCACGTCAGCGTGCTGGAGCTGACCTACTGATTGTCGATTTCCGGCATCCTCGTTCGTCGTGCAGGCAGAGGGTCGTCCTCTGGCCGAAAGGAACCACCACCATGCCCAACACCGTCAAGCTCCACCGCGTCTTCACCGCGCCGCCGCAGCGCCTCTACAAGGCGTTCACCGACCCGGCCGCCATGTGCAAGTGGCTGCCGCCGCATGGCTTCACCGGCACCGTCCACCAGATGGACGCGAAGGTCGGCGGGCAGTGGCGCATGTCGTTCACGAACTTCTCCTCGGGCCGCGGCCACTCGTTCGGCGGCACCTACCTGGAGCTCGTACCCGGCGAGAAGCTGCGCTACACCTCGAAGTTCGACGACCCGAACCTGCCCGGCGAGATGACGACCACGGTCACGCTGAAGAAGGTGCTGGTCGGCACCGAGATGCACGTCATCCAGGAAGGCATCCCGGACGTGATCCCTGCCGAGGCGTGCTACCTCGGGTGGCAGGAATCGCTCACGCTCCTCAAGCTGCTCGCCGAGGCGGAAATCCCCGGCTAGGGCGCGCCGACGAGCTTCATGGTCACGGTCACCGTCACCGTGACACCGTCGATGCTGCAGGTCATCGGCATCGACATCGTGATCATCGGATTGGACAGGCCCACGTCGGTGCCGGTGAACTGCTGCGTTCCCGAGCAACCAGCCGGCAAGGGCGCGTTCACCGGCAACGTCAGCGAGTTGCCACCGAATCCGGCCGTCACGGTGATCGTGCCGTTGCCTTGCAGGCCCGGGGTATTGACTGCGGCTCGCTGGGTCTGCGTCGGGAACCCGGGGACCGTCACGACGACATTGATGCCGACGACCATGCCCGGGGTCGAGTAGTTGACGCCGTGGGCCCCGGGTTGCGTGATGTCGCCCTGCACGACCATGTTGATCACGCCGCCTCCCTGCCATGACGCATTGACGCTCGCCCCGTCGACGCTCGTGCTCACGCTCCCGCCCACGCCGATCGTGCCGGCCAGGCGTGTGGACCCGCCCGCGCCGACAACCGGTCGCGGCAGCTCGGCCGCCGCCCGGACGAAGGTGTCGGCCACGTGCGGCAGCACGACGTCCTGGACGAACGCCTGCCCGTTGCCAAGGGGATTGGCGGCATTCCTGAAGGTCCATCCGCTGCTCTGCGCAGCCTCGGTCTGCAGGTGCGCCAGGAAGACGTCGTCATTGGCGTAGCCGGCCGGCGGCGCATACGGGTTGGCGATGAAGGCGTTGGCTTCCTGGATCACTGCCGCGGGCAGGACGATGCTGCTGACGTCCATGTGCGTCCCGGTGCCGTGGTCCAGCGCATGGAGGATTTCCGCCGTCTTCAGGCCCACGGCGGTGCCATTGAGCTCCAGCACGGAGACGAACAGCGGCAACCCATTCATTTGCGGCAGGTTTGCCGAGCCCAGGTTGATGGCCCCATTGCGCGCGTCGATGGAAAAAGCGGCAGTCGCGTCGCCCGGGTCGCACTGGAAGCGGCCGGTCAGGTCGGTCATTCCCGATACGTTGGAGGGACCGCAAGCGAAGCGCACGCCCATCACGGCCCCATCCGTGAGGAATCCGTAGATGCCCGACGCGTTCGACCCCGGCGTCGTGATGCTGACGGCTGCAGACGAGGCGCCGGTCCCGATCGCATTCTTCGCCGCCGCGGTGCAGGCGTAGGTCGTGCCGCCGGTGAGGTCGCTCACGACGATCGTCTTGGTCGTGCCCGTCGCGGTGCGCGTGATGCCCCCGCCCGTGCACGACGCGGAGTAGCCGGTCACCGCAGACCCGCCGTCGAAGGCCGGTGCGGCGAAGGTGACCGTGGCCTTCCCCTCGCCCGCTGTCGCCGTGACCAGCGTCGGCGCGCCGGGGGCGAGCGTCAGCAGCGCGAACGACGGGTCGGTCACGCCCACGAGGGTGCGCGCGGAAGTCGTGCTGGTGGCGGTCACCGCCGCGGCAATCGCGGCGCCGCGCGTGATGTTGTCGCTGGAGGAGTTGTAGTTCAGCCCCTGCTGCACGGCGAAGTAGAAGCCCACCGCGAACTTGTTGTCCAGGAGGTTGGCCACCTTGCCCCAGGTCGCGTCGCCCTTGAAGGTATGCGCGGAACCGAGCATGACGCGGATCAGGCTGCCGCGTGTGTCGGTGTGGGTGTCCAGGCGATTGGCCCAGTAGTTCACGTCGGCGTCCGGCGGAGCCGAGGCGCCGGTGCGCCCCAGCACGTTCTTGTAGATGATGCGCACGAAGTCCGCGTTGGACATGCCGGCGCTGTAGCCCGTGACGGAGGAAAATTGCACCGCCGCGCCGTAGAAGTTGTCGGCGATCGTGTCGATCGAGCGGCCGGCCCGGAACTGGCCGATCCAGTACGACAGGCCATCCGCATCGGGCACGCGGTTGAAGAAGGCGATGTAGAGCTCCACGAGCAACTGCAGGTCGGCCTGCGAAAGCGCCGCGGCGTTGGCGCCGACACCCAGGTTCACCGTGTAGTCGGAGAAGGCGACCGAAGCCGTGCCCGCGGGCACCTGCGTGGACGTGCTGCCCACCTTCTGGGACACGGTGTAGCCCGACGCCGTCTGCTCGATGTTGTAGCTGTTGCGCTTGCCGCTGAAGGTCGGGATGGCCGCGGTGGCAGCCATGCGCACATCGGCACTGGGGGCGGCAGGTGGCTCGCCGCCGCCGCACGCCGACAGCAAGCCGAGCTGGACCACGACCGGTGCCAGCCATCCAGGGATGCGTTTCATGCGCGCCCTCCTCGCAGGAGAGGGCAAGATACGCCCGGGGTGCCCCAGGCGCAAGGGGACCCGCCCGGGAGGGGCCGAGCTCGCTACGAGTGCAGGCGGGAGTTCTTCGGCAGGTGCGCCATCAGGAACTCCATCTGGTCCGCCAGGATGCGGCGGTTGCGCAGGATGAAGTCCTCCCACAGGCTGGGCACATAAGGCGCGTACACCAGCGACATGTGCGCCTGCTCGGGCGTGCGGCTGCCCTTGCGGTGGTTGCAGGCCCGGCAGGCCGTCACCACGTTCATCCAGTGGTCCTTGCCGTTCTGCGCGAAGGGGATGATGTGCTCGCGGGTCAGCTCTTCCTCGTGGTGGTGGCTGCCGCAATAGGCGCAGACGTTGCGGTCGCGCGCGAAGAGCTTGCTGTTCGTGAGGCCCGGCTTCAGGTCGAAGGGGTTGATGTTGGGCACGCCCTTCGTGCCGATGATGCTGCTGACGGCGATCAGCGACTGGCGTCCGGTGACGGCGTTGTGGCCGCCGCGGAACACCGCGATCTCGCGGCCCGCCTCCCACCGCACCTCATCGGCGGCATAGTGCAGGACGGCCTGCTCCAGCGAGATCCACGACTGGGGCAGCCCCTGGGCCGACAACTTCAAGACCTTCAAGACACGGACTCCTTTCGGTGCATCGAACACATCCGGGAACGCTCTACAGCACAATATACCCTGATTTCGTGACCGGTCGCTCACGGCTGCCTGCGGGCCGTTGCGCAATCGGCACGAGCTGCTATCAAAACGATATCAAGGCACCGCCCGCCGCATGCACATCTTCCGAGGCTTCCACCATCCCGGCGTCGCGCCCGCGGCCGCCGTGACGATCGGCAACTTCGACGGCGTGCACCGCGGGCACCAGGCCATGCTGGCGCTGCTGAACAACGAGGCGAAGCACCGCGGCGTGCCCAGCTGCGTGCTCACCTTCGAGCCGCACCCGCGCGACTTCTTCGCGGCGCTGGCGCGCAAGCCGGAGCTCGCGCCCGCCCGCGTCGCCACGCTGCGCGACAAGCTCACGGAACTCGCGCGCTGCGGCGTCGACCAGACCGTCGTGCTCCCGTTCGACGCGCGGCTGTCGTCGCAGGTTCCCGGGGCCTTCATCGAGAACGTGCTGGTCCGGGGCCTGGGCGCGAAGTACGTGCTGGTCGGCGACGACTTCCGCTTCGGCGCCAAGCGGGCCGGCGACTACGCGATGCTCGATGCGGCCGGCGCCGCCAAGGGCTTCGACGTGGCGCGCATGAACAGCTACGAGGTGCACGGCCTGCGCGTGTCGAGTTCGGCCGTGCGCGAGGCCCTGGGCCGCGGCGACATGGACGCAACGGCGGCGCTGCTGGGGCGGCCCTACAGCATCAGCGGCCACGTGGTGCACGGTCGCAAGCTGGGGCGTGAGCTGGGCTTCAAGACGGTGAACCTTCGCTTCTCGCACTGGAAGCCGGCGGCCAGCGGCATCTTCGCCGTGCGCGTGCACGGCCTGGGCGACGCGCCGCTGGAAGGCGTGGCCAACCTCGGCATCCGGCCCTCGCTGGACCCGCAGGACGCCAACGGCGGCCGCGTGCTGCTGGAGACGCACTGCTTCGAGTGGCCGGCGCACCTCGGCGACGAGGGGGGCTACGGTAAAATCATCCGCGTGGAACTCCTGAACAAACTCCACGACGAGCTCAAGTACGACGGCCTCGATGCGCTGAAGCAAGGCATCGCCCGCGACAGCGAGCAGGCGCGCGCGTTCTTCGCGTCCACGCGCCGCCAGACGACGCGCGATCGAATTTAAGGCGGCCGGCGTCTTTCGACCGAAAGACACCGGATGCCGGTCGAGCCCGGCATGACAAGCACTCGTTCCGCTTTGCCGAGGATTCCATGACAGACAAGACCGATTACCGCGCCACCCTCAACCTGCCCGACACGCCCTTCCCCATGCGCGGCGACCTGCCCAGGCGCGAGCCGGGCTGGGTCAAGGAGTGGGAAGACCAGGGCCTGTACAAGAAGCTGCGCGCGGCGCGCTGCAACCACGAGAAGTTCGTGCTGCACGACGGCCCGCCGTACGCCAACGGCCAGATCCACATGGGCCACGCGGTCAACAAGATCCTGAAGGACATGATCGTGAAGGCGCGCCAGCTCAAGGGCCTGGACGCGGCCTACATCCCGGGCTGGGACTGCCACGGCCTGCCCATCGAGAACGCCATCGAGAAGCAGTTCGGCCGCAACCTGTCGCGCGACGAGATGCAGGCCAAGAGCCGCGCGTACGCCACCGAGCAGATCGGCATCCAGATGGGCGACTTCAAGCGCCTGGGCGTGCTGGGCGACTGGGACCACCCGTACCGCACGATGGATTTCGTGAACGAGGCGGCCGAGATCCGCGCGTTCAAGCGCGTGATCGAGCGTGGCTTCGTCTACCGGGGCCTCAAGCCCGTGTACTGGTGCTTCGACTGCGGCTCGTCGCTGGCCGAATTCGAGATCGAGTACGCCGACAAGAAGTCGCAGACGCTCGACGTGGGCTTCGCCGCCGACGAGCCGAAGAAGGTGCTCGACGCCTTCGGGCTCGACAAGGCGCCCAAGAAGGACATCTTCGCGATGATCTGGACCACCACCGCGTGGACCATCCCCGCGAACCAGGCGCTCAACCTGAATCCCGAAATCATCTACGCGCTGGTGGACACCGAACGCGGGATGATCATCGTGGCCGAGACGCTGGTGGAGGCCGTGCTCAAGCGCTACGGCCTGCACGGCAAGGTGCTGTCCACGGTGGAAGGCGAGGCGCTGGCCGGGCTGAACTTCCGCCACCCGCTGTATGACGTGGACGCCGGCTACAAGCGCCTGTCCCCCGTGTACCTCGCCGACTACGCGACGGCCGAGGACGGCACCGGCATCGTCCACTCGTCGCCCGCCTACGGCCTGGACGACTTCAACTCGTGCATCGCGCACGGCCTCGCGTACGACGCCATCCTCAATCCCGTGCAGGGCAACGGCTCGTACGCGCCGGACTTCCCGCTGTTCGGCGGCCTGAACATCTGGAAGGCCGTGCCCGTGATCATCGACAAGATCAAGGAAGCCGGGCGCCTGTTCGCCACCGAAGGCATCACGCACAGCTACCCGCACTGCTGGCGCCACAAGACGCCGGTGATCTACCGCGCGGCGGCGCAGTGGTTCATCCGCATGGACGAGGGTGAAGGCGTCTTCACCAAGGACAAGGCGCCCAAGACGCTGCGCCAGATGGCGCTCGATGCGATCGAGGAAACGGGCTTCTACCCCGAGAACGGCAAGGCGCGCCTGCGCGACATGATCGCGGGCCGCCCGGACTGGTGCATCTCGCGCCAGCGCAGCTGGGGCGTGCCCCTGCCCTTCTTCCTGCACAAGGATTCGGGCGAATTGCATCCGAAGACGATGGAAATCCTCGACATCGCCGCCGGCATGGTCGAGAAGGGCGGCATCGAGGCGTGGAGCAAGGCCACGACCGAGGACATCCTGGCGCGCGTGGGCGCAGGCGCCGATGCGCCCGCGTACACCAAGAGCAACGACATCCTCGAGGTGTGGTTCGACTCGGGCACCACGCACACCACGGTGCTGCGCACCTCGCACGAAGGCTCGGCGCACGAGAGCGGCCCCGAGGCCGACCTGTACCTCGAAGGCCACGACCAGCACCGCGGCTGGTTCCACTCGTCGCTGCTCACGGCCTGCGCCATGTACGGCCGCGCGCCCTACCGCGGCCTGCTCACGCACGGCTTCACGGTCGATGCGCAGGGCCGCAAGATGAGCAAGTCGCTGGGCAACGGCATCGAGCCGCAGGAAGTGAACAAGAAGCTCGGCGCGGAGATCGTGCGCCTGTGGGTGGCCGCGTCCGACTACTCGGGCGACATCGCCGGCGACGACAAGATCCTCGCGCGCGTGGTGGACGCCTACCGCCGCATCCGCAACACGCTCCGCTTCCTGCTGGCGAACACCAGCGACTTCGATCCCGCGAAGGACGCCGTGCCGGTGGCCGAGATGTTCGAGATCGACCGCTATGCGCTGTCGCGCGCGGCCGAGTTCCAGCAGGAGGTGCTGGCGCACTACGAGGTGTACGAGTTCCACCCCGTCGTCGCCAAGCTGCAGGTGTACTGCTCCGAGGACCTGGGCGCGTTCTACCTGGACGTGCTGAAGGACCGCCTGTACACCACCCCGCCCAAGTCGCTGGCGCGGCGCAGCGCGCAGACGGCGCTGTGGAACATCACGCACGCCATGCTGCGCTGGATGGCGCCTTTCCTGTCTTTCACGGCCGAAGAAGCCTGGAAGATCTTCGGCAGCTCCGAATCGATCTTCCTGGAGACCTACGCCGAGATCGGTGCACCCGACGCGGCGCTGATCGGCAAGTGGACGCGCATCCGCGCGGCCCGCGAGATGGTCAACAAGGAAATCGAGTCGCTGCGCGAGGCCGGCCAGGTCGGCTCGTCGCTGCAGGCCACCGTGGACCTCACCGTGCCCATGCACCAGCACCCGGAGCTCTTCGAAGCCCTCGCAAGCCTGGAGGACGACCTGCGTTTCGTCTTCATCACGTCGAAGGCCGAGGTGGAGGCGGGCGAACAGATGTCGATCAGCGTCAAGCCCTCGCTGGGCGTCAAGTGCGAGCGCTGCTGGCACTGGCGCGAGGACGTCGGCAGCGACAAGGCGCATCCGCTCATTTGCGGCCGTTGCTCGTCGAACCTGTTCGGCGCAGGCGAAGCGAGGAAGTTCGCCTGATGGCCCGCGGCAGCACGCAGGGCAGCTGGATGCCTTGGCTGGCGCTTGCGCTGGCCATCTTCCTCCTCGACCAGCTCACCAAGGTCATGATCCTGGGCTACTACCGGCTGGGCGACTCGACCTACGTCACGAGCTTCTTCAACGTCGTGCGCGCGCACAACACGGGCGCCGCCTTCTCGTTCCTCGCGGCCGCCTCGGGCTGGCAGCGCTGGCTGTTCACCGGCATCGGCATCGCGGCGGCGATCTTCATCGTCTACCTGCTGCGCTCGCACGCGGGCCAGAGGCTCTTTTCCTTCTCGCTCGCCTGCATCCTGGGCGGGGCGGTGGGCAACGTGGTCGACCGCCTGGTCCACGGCTACGTGGTGGACTTCATCCAGGTCCACTGGAGCAACACGTATTACTTCCCGGCCTTCAACGTGGCCGACAGCGCCATCACCATCGGCGCCGTGTGTCTGATCCTCGACGAATTGCGCAGGATCCGGCGCACGGGTTAATACCGTCGGCGCGCGGCGGGGCGTATAGTTGATCAGTCAACGATGAAGCACCTGCTCAATCTCCTGGCGGCGATCGCGCTGCTGGTCTGGGGCACCCAGCTCGTGCGCGCCGGCATCCTGCGCGTCTTCGGCGCCAACCTCCGCAACGTGATCGCGCACAGCGTGGCCAACCGCTGGGCCGCGCTCATTTCCGGGCTGGGCGTCACCGCGCTGGTCCAGTCCAGCACCGCCACCGCCCTCATCGTCTCCTCCTTCGTCGGGCAAGGGCTGGTTGCCCTGCCGCTGGCGCTGGCCGTGATGCTGGGCGCGGACATCGGCACCAGCCTGATGGCCGTGGTCTTCTCCTTCGACCTGTCGTGGCTGTCGCCGCTGTTCATCTTCGTCGGCGTGGTCTTCTACGTGTCGCGCCAGGCCACCCTCGTCGGGCGCATCGGGCGCATCTTCATCGGCCTGGGCCTGATGCTGCTGGCGCTGCGGCTGGTGCAGTCGTCCACGGAGATCATCACGCAGTCGCCGGTGGTGAAGGGCCTGCTCAACTCGATCTCCAGCGACCTGCTGCTGGAGATCACGGTGGGCGCCTTCCTGTCCGTCATCTCCTATTCGAGCCTGGCCATCGTGCTGCTCACGGCCACCATGGCGCATACCGGCCTGGTCCCGCTCGAGTCCGCGATGGGCCTGGTGCTGGGCGCCAACCTCGGCAGCGGGCTGCTGGCCGTGCTCACCACGGCCAAGGCCACCGTGGAAGTGCGGCAGGTGCCCGTGGGCAACCTGGTCTTCAAGGGCATCGGCGTGCTGCTGATGGCGCCGCTGGCCGGCCTGTGGCTGCGCCACGTGCGCCCCTACGTCAACGACCCGGCGACGCTGGTGGTGCTGTTCCACCTGTGCTTCAACGTAGCCGTGTCCATCGTCTTCATCGGCTTCACGCACATCGTCGCGCGATGGGTCGAGGCCTGGCTGCCCAAGCCCGACAAGTCGCGCGTGTCGGGGCGGCCGCACCACCTCGACCCTTCGGCCCTCGCAACGCCGTCCCTGGCGATCTCCTGCGCGGCGCGGGAGGCGCTGCACCAGGCCGACGTGGTGGAGACCATGCTGGTCGGCCTGCTGCAGGTGATCCGCAACAACGACCTGCGCCTGGCCGAAGACCTGCGCAAGCTCGACGACCAGGTCGACGAGCTGTACTCGGCCATCAAGTACTACCTGACCAAGATCTCGCGCGAGGCGCTGGGCGAGGAGGAAAGCCGCCGCTGGACCGACATCATCAGCTTCACCATCAACATGGAGCAGGTGGGCGACATCATCGAGCGCGTGATCATCGACGTCGAGGACAAGAAGATCAAGAAGGGCCGCAGCTTCTCCGATGCCGGCATGGCCGAGATCTGCGAGCTGCACGCGCGCCTGATCGACAACCTGCGCCTGGGCATGAGCGTGTTCCTCAACGGCTCGGTGCGCGACGCGCAGAAGCTCCTCGAGGAGAAGGCGCGCTTCCGCGACCTGGAGCGCGCCTATGCCTCCACGCACCTCACGCGGCTGTCGGGCAACACGCCGCAAAGCATCGAGACGAGTTCGCTGCACATCGACCTGATCAGCGACCTCAAGCGCATCAATTCGCACATCTGCTCGATCGCCTACCCGATCCTGGATTCGGCCGGCGCGCTCGCGCCGAACCGCCTGCGCCAGCAGGAGCCCGCGCCCGACGGCGCGATGCTGATGCCGAAGTGACCTTCGCGTACGCGAAGGTCATCCCGGCGCAGGCCGGGATCCAGTGTCTCAGGTGACGTCCTCACGCACGGTGAGGCAGTACGCCACCAGCTTCTCGATCTCCGTCGATTTGTCGAACACCGCATCGGCGCCGAGCTGAGCGCAGCGCGAGCGGATGTCCTGGGTGGCGTGGTTGGAGAGCACGACGAGCTTCTGCGTCGGCTTGCGCGCGCGGCAGGCGGCGACGACGTTCAGGCCGTTGCCCTCCTTGAGGAAGAGGTCGACGATGGCGAGGTCCCAGTGGTCGTCGTTCGCGGCCAGCCAGCTCTTGCCTTCCTGCTCGGTGTCGGCCGTGCCCACGGATTCGACCTCGGCCAGCTCCGCCAGCGTCTCGATGAGGTTGTCGCGGATGGTGGGACTGTCCTCGACGATGTAAGTGCGGAACGGCATGAGCTGGTGTCTCCCTCTTGGAGCCACTCTAGGAACGGAAGTGAGGGCGCGCTGCCGTCCCGCGCAGGCGATGCCTGTAGTCATCCGCTGGCAACGCGGTCAACCCGCGGATTCAGTCAACACCACGGCCGCTTCGAGCGTGAATTCGTCATTCATGAGCTTCGCGGCGACGGCGGGCTCGTCCAGCAAGGCGAACTGTTCGACTTCACCGTCGAGGTTGCGCGGGGCCACGCCATCGGGAACCGTGCAGCGGTACCAGTCGATCCATTCGACGATGTAGCCCGCGGGCGGCGTGGGGCGGCGCGTGAGCACGCGGCCGCCGTGGCGCAGGTCGCGCAGCTGCGAAAGCGCCAGCCCCGCTTCTTCCATCGTCTCGCGTTCGAGCGCGGTGGCGAGCGTCTCGGATAAGGGGATCATCCCGCCCATCAGCGTGTCCCACAGGCCGGGGTCGTTCGCTTTCGAGAAGGACCGCTGCTGCACCCAGTGCCGACCGTCGGGTGCGAACCCCGCCATGTGCACGGCGAAGGTGGTGACGCCCAGGGGCCGCACGGCCGCACGCTCGACCGAACCGAGCACGCGCCCCGCTTCGTCGGTGACCGCCAGCTGCTCGTCGCGCCACGACGGGTGCGCGATGCCGGCCTTGTGCAGGGCGCGCGCGATCGTGTCCAGCGTGGCCGTGAGTTCGCCTTGCACCTGCCAGCCGCCGCCGTGTTCGCGGATGACCGATGCAGGCAAGGCGAGATGGGGAAAGACGTGCGGCTCGACGCTGCCGATGCGCGCATCGCCCGCGAACAGCGGCACTCGCGGGGAGCGCGGCGCCACGTCCCGCAACTGCGCCAGCCGCGCGCGGTACGCCGCGTCGAGCGCCAGGCTCACAGCGTGAGGATGGTCGACCCGGTGGTCTTGCGCGCTTCCAGGTCCTTGTGCGCCTGCTGCACGTTCTCCAGCGGGTAGCGCTGCGCGATGCGGATCTTCACCTTGCCGCTGGTCACGGCGTCGAAGAGGTCGTCGGCCATCTGCTGGCAGGTCTCGCGCGTGGCGATGTGCGTGAACAGCGTCTGGCGCGTGACGAAGAGCGAACCCTTGGGCCCGAGGATGCCGGGCGCGAACGGCGGCACCGGGCCGGACGAATTGCCGAAGCTCGCCATGATGCCCAGCGGCCGCAGGCAGTCGAGCGATTTCTCCCACGTGTCCTTACCCACCGAGTCGTAGACGATCTTCACGCCCTTGCCGCCGGTGATCTCCTTCACGCGCGCGAGGAAGTCTTCCTTCGCGTAGTTGATCATGTGCGCGGCGCCGTGCTCCTTCGCCAGCGCGCACTTCTCGTCGCTGCCCGCGGTGCCGATCATCTCGTAGCCCAGGGCCTTGCCCCACTGCACGGCGATGAGGCCGACGCCGCCGGCCGCGGCGTGGAACAGCACGTGGTCGCCCTTCTGCAGCTGCCCCAGCGACGAGCGCTTGAGCAGGTACTGCGCCGTCAGGCCCTTGAGCATCATCGCGGCCGCCGTGTCGAAGTCGATCGCATCGGGGATCTTGCAGACGTGCTTGGCGTTCATCACGCGCGCCTCGCAGTACGAACCCGGCGAGTTCGTCGCATACGCCGCGCGGTCGCCCGCCTTCAGGTGCGTGACGCCCTCGCCCACGGCCTCGACGATGCCCGAGCCTTCGCCGCCGATGCCCGCGGGCAGCGGCAGCGGGTACAGGCCGGTGCGGTGGTACACGTCGATGAAGTTCAGGCCCACGGCCTTGTGGCGGATGCGGATCTCGCCGGGGCCGGGCTCGCCGACCTTCACGTCGACGAGTTTCAGTTCTTCGGGTCCGCCGGTCTTCTGGATCTGGATGGCGCGCGTCATGCTGTTGTCCTCTTGAAAGCAATGCGGCGCCATCGTACGGCTAAAGTCGGGCCCTCGCATGGACTCACGCCTTAACCTTCGAACCGCCGCGCTGCTCACCGTCCCGCCGCTGCTGTGGGCCGGCAACGCCGTCACCGGGCGCCTCGTCAACGGCCTTGTGCCGCCGATCACGCTCAACTTCCTGCGCTGGTTCTTCGCCTTCCTGATCCTGCTGCCGCTGGCGGGCTGGGTGATGCGCCGCTCGAGCCCGCTGTGGCCGCACTGGAAACGTTTCGCGCTACTCGGGCTGCTCGGCGTGGGCTGCTACAACGCGCTGCAGTACCTGGCGCTGAAGACCTCGACGCCGCTCAACGTGACGCTGGTGGCCGCCAGCACGCCCATCTGGATGCTCTTCGTCGGCGCCTGGTTCTTCGGCCAGCGCATCACGAGCCGGCAGATGGCGGGCGCGGTGCTGTCGATCGCCGGCGTGCTGGTCGTGCTCAGCCATGGCGACTGGGACGCGCTGCTGCAGGTGCGCCTGGTGCCCGGCGACTTCTACGTGCTGCTCGCAACCTTCGCGTGGGCCTTCTACAGCTGGCTGCTGATCCGCCCCGGCGACCCGCCGGAGATCCGCGGCGACTGGGCCGCATTCCTCATGGCGCAGATGGTGTTCGGGCTGGGCTGGTCGCTGCTGTTCGCCGCCGGCGAGTGGAGCGCCGGCATCACGCACATCGAGTGGGGCTGGCCGCTCGCCGTCGCGCTGGCCTATGTCGCCATCGGCCCCGCGATCCTTGCCTACCGCTGCTGGGGCATCGGCGTGCAGCGCGTGGGCCCGACCATCGCGGCGTTCTTTTCCAACCTCACGCCGCTGTTCGCCGCCGTGATGTCGGCCACGATGCTCGGCGAGCTGCCGCACGTGTACCACGCCATCGCGTTCGTGCTGATCGTGGGCGGGATCGTGGTGTCGTCGCAGCGGCGCTAGTACGTGCCCGGGTAGGCGCCCCCGTCGATCAGCACGTTCTGCCCCGTGATGTAGCTCGCGTGCGCGCTGCACAGGAACGCGCAGGTGGCGCCGAATTCGTCGGACGTGCCGAAGCGCGCGGCCGGGATGGTCTTGCGGCGGGCGTCGGCGATCTCGTCCATCGACTTGCCGGTCTTCTTCACCGCGCCTTCCATCGTCGCCTTCAGCCGGTCGGTGTCGAACGCGCCGGGCAGCAGGTTGTTGATGGTGACGTTGGCCGAAGCCAGCTTCGCCGTGCGCGCAAGCCCCGCGACGAAACCGGTGAGCCCGCTGCGCGCGCCGTTGGACAGGCCGAGGATGTCGATGGGCGCCTTCACCGCGCTCGACGTGATGTTGACGACGCGGCCGAAGCCGCGCGCCGCCATGCCGTCGACGGTGGCCTTCATCAGTTCGATGGGCGTGAGCATGTTGGCGTCCACCGCCTTCAGCCACGCCTCGCGCGTCCATTCACGGAAGTCGCCGGGTGGCGGCCCGCCGGCGTTGGTCACGACGATGTCCCACTCGCGGCGGACCGCGAAGACCTTCTCGCGCCCCTCGGCGGTGGTGATGTCCACCGCGACGTGCTGCACGGCGGTGTCCTTCGGCCGCAACGGGTCCGCAATCAGCTTCTCGACGGCGGCCTCCAGCGCCTCGGCGCCGCGCGCGACGACGAGCACGTGCACGCCCTCGCGCACCAGCGCCTGGGCGCAGCCGAACCCCAATCCCTTGCTGGCGCCGCACACCAGCGCCCACTTGCCCGCAATACCCATATCCATGACAATCAGCCCTCCTATAGCTGAGCTTGGCAGTTCCACAGCGATGCTCAAATCATCGGCCATTTTGCTCGCGTGCTGCGCGGCTGCTTTTTCCGCGTCGGCGCAACAGGGCTTCAAGTTTTCCAACCCCTCGCCCGACGAGCAGCGCGAAGCCGCCGCCAAGGCGGGCAAGCAGGCGCAGGTCGACTGGCAACTGGCCACGCCCTGCCGCGACCGCATCCGCAACCGCAAGATCGTCGTGCTGGTGGGCGAAGAGGTGAACGGCCGCGTGTCGGCGCCGCAGGGCCAGTTCGGCCGGCACGTCGAGGCGATCAACATGCGCCTGAAGGGCCTGGGCCTGCAGACCTATTCCGCCGAGCAGATCCGCAAGCAGGTCGCGCAGGAAGAAGTCGACGCGTACTTCAAGAACGACCCCGACCGCGCGCTGTCCGCGTCCCGGCGCCTCGCCGCGCAGTACGTGCTCAAGGGCGTGATCGCCACGCAGGCCTATCGCAACACGATGGTCAACGTGAACCAGGTGAACGTGGCGCTGGACTTCACGCTCACCGACGCCGCGGGCCGCCCCGTTTCGAACGCGCGCGCCACCAATGCCAGCTACGCCGGGGCCGACGTCTCCGGCATGGCGCTGACCCTCATCGAAGAACGCGCCGAGGAAATCGTCGCGCAGCTGTACAGCGACTACTGCCGCAACGCCCGGTAGCGGTGACCACACAACAGGAGAGCCACCATGGAGAAGAGAACCCTGCGCGCCAGCGCCGCCTTCGCGGCCGTCGCCACCCTCGCATGCGCGAGCGCGCTCGCGCAACCGACCTTCGGCAACCCGTCGCCGAACGCGGGCAGCTCGACGTCGCAGGCCGCCAATGCGGCCGCCGACCAGGCCGCGTACAAGGAGGTGGAGTACACCAACAAGAACCGGCAGGGCCCGGTGCTGGTGGTGATCCCCGGCGAGATCAAGAGCAACAACGCCGGCTTCATGGCCAAGTTCGCTCCGAACAACATCGCCGACTTCGGCGAGCTCGAGCTGTCGCAGGCCAACTTCCAGGTGCTGGAGCGCTCCAACCTCGGCCCGCTGCTCAACGAGATCTCGCTGGCCTACAACTTGGGCGACCCGCAGGCCGCGCGCAAGACCATGCAGGTCGGCCGGCTCAAGACGGCCAAGTTCGTGGTCAAGTTCGACATCCTCAAGGCCGAGCAGATCGCCGAGAACAAGAAGGGCTTCGACGGCCGCGCGATCGGCGGCCTCATGGGCATGCTGGGCGGCTCCACGGGCAGCTACGCGGCCGGCAGCGCGGTGGGCAGCGTGCAGACCAACGAGACCAGCGGCGTGTGGCTGATCGGCATGCGCTACAAGATCATGGACGCCACCACCACCGAGCAGGTCGCGCAGGGCTACAAGGAACTGAAGATGGAGGTCGGCGCCAACAACACCAGCGTGCTGGGCATCTCGCAGGGCGCCAAGGGCGGCGTCGGCCTGGACACGATGGTGCAGCGCCTGGTGCAGACCAGCGTCTGGGAAATCGACAACAAGTACAAGTGATCGCCGGTTGAAGTCACGATGAACAAGCTCGGCAAGTACCAGATCCGCCGCACGCTCGGCAAGGGCGCGATGGGCATCGTGTACGAGGGCTTCGATCCCGTGATCGAACGCACCGTCGCGATCAAGACCATCCTGCCCTCGCAGCTCGACGGCGCGCAGTACGCCGAGGTCATGGCGCGTTTCAAGCGCGAGGCGCAGGCCGCCGGCCGCCTGAACCACCCGGGCATCGTCGCGATCTACGACTACGGCGAGGAAGTGCCCGAGGACCTCAACGAGGAAGAGGCCACCATGATGGCGCCGAAGGCGGCGCCCGAGAAGCCCGCCGAACGCGTCGCGTATATCGCGATGGAGTTCATCAAGGGCCGCGAGCTGAAGGACCTGTTCGCGAGCAACGAGCGCTTCAAGCCGGACGACGCGGCCCGCATCATGGGCGAGGTGCTGGAGGCGCTGGACCACGCGCATGCGCAAGGCGTCGTGCACCGCGACATCAAGCCCGCCAACATCATCGTGCTGGACAGCGGGCGCATCAAGATCGCCGACTTCGGCATCGCGCGCGTCGAGAAGTCCGAGCTGACGCAGACCGGCGCGGTGCTGGGCACGCCCTCGTACATGTCGCCCGAGCAGTTCATGGGCCACCCCGTCGACGGCCGCAGCGACATCTTCTCGTGCGGCGTGATGCTGTACCAGATGATGACGGGCGAGAAGCCGTTCACCGGCGAGTCGACCACGACCATCATGTACAAGGTGCTGCGCGAAGAGCCGGTGCCGCCCTCGCAGATCAACCTGGCGCTCGCGCCGGCGCTGGACGCGGTGATCCGCAAGGCGCTCGCGAAGAACCCGAACGAGCGGTACCAGGCGGGCAAGGAGTTCGCGGAGGCGCTGCGCGCGGCGGTCGCCGCACCCGCCGGTGCCGCAACCGCCGGTGCCGCGGCCGCTGCGGTCGCGACCAAGCCGCCCCCCGTTGCCGCGCAGTTGCCCGCCGCCGACAGGAAGGCTGTGCCCGCCGGTGCATGGGTCGCGGTTGCCGCTTCCCTCGTCGCCGTCGTCGCCGGCGGCTACGTGTTCTTCGGGACGAAGGTTTCGGGGTCCCTGCAAGTCACCCAGGGCCCCAAGGGCTCCGCCGCTCCCGTGGTGTCATTGACGGCCGGCACGGCGGCGCCCGCGGTCGCGGCGCCACCGGCCGAGCCCGGCACGATGGTCCTGTCCGCGCTCGGCGTCGTCGATTCGAACAACTTCAAGGGCGATGCCGCGGCCCTCGCAGCCGCCGCCCGCGAGGACGCGAAGCGCCAGCTCGTCGAAAAGGCCCTGGCGCTGTACGTCGACAAGTCGTCGCTGGAGGCCAACCGCAAGGTCATCGAGGCCAAGCTGCTCGCCAACTCCGGCTCGTTCATCCGCACGGTGGTGCAGGAAGGCACGGCGGACTCGAAAGGCTCGCTGGTCGAGATGCCCACCCGCGCCGTGGTGAACATGCGCGACGTGCAGCGGTCCCTCAACCAGCTCTCGCGCGAGGAGCGCATCGACTTCATCCGCAACCAGGGCGACCCGCGCATCTCCATCCGCATCGACATCGGCAACGCCGACGGCGGCAACCTCGCGCGCGACCGTTCGCAGCTGGCCGAGAACGTGGTGAAGGACCGCATCAAGTCCTTCGGCTTCCGCGTCTGGTCGGGCGAAGGCGACAACCCCAACGCCGCCAGCGCCCAGCAGGCCGACTTCGTGATCAAGGGCGACGTCAAGCTGCGCACCATGTCGATGAAGCTGCAGGCCTCGGGCCTGACGGTGTCCAAGAGCGCCATCACGTCGTGGACGCTCAAGGCCATCGACACCGGCACGGGCGAGGAGGTCTACCTGAGCACCAAGATGCCGCAGGGCCAGAGCTGGGCCAACGAGGACCAGGCGCTGGCCGAGATCGGCAAGCTGGTGGGCGACGAGTTCTCGAAGAACTTCTTCCTGTCCTATTTCAGCTACCGCCCGCAGAAGACGACCCTCGTCTTCACGGGCCTGCCCGAGGGCGGCAGCGGCGCGCTCCTGCGCGAGCTGCGCTCCCTGCGCACGGTGCTCGATGCGCAGGCGGCCGAAGGCGGCCGGTTCACCTTGCAGCTGCCTCCCGGCAGCGCCACGGACATCGTGCAGGACGCGGTGCTGCGCCCGCTCAACGCCAAGATGGGCGAAGCGTGCTTCGCGCTGGGCGGCGCCACGGCCACCGAGGTCAACGTGACGCTCAGCGGCGCTTGCGCCAGCCCGCAGATGAAGACCAAGCTCGACTCGGGCGCGCCCGCGGGCTGGAAGTTCACGGCCCCCAAGACCACCGTCTGACCCCGGCACAGGTGCCCTTGCGCCGCGCCGCAGTGCGCCTATGATGGTTCGGCCACTCCGAGGAGACCACTCATGGCCAAGAAGAAAGCCGATTCCGGCGTCTACCGCGTCACCGAGATCATCGGCACGAGCCCGACCTCATGGGAAGCCGCCGCGAAGAACGCGGTGGAGACCGCCGCCAAGTCGCTGCGCGACCTGCGCGTGGCCGAGGTCGGCCAGCTGGACCTGAAGATCGAGAACGGCAAGGTGGTCGCGTACCGCGCCCGCGTCTCGCTGTCGTTCAAGTACGACGGCTAGCCGCCCTTCGAGCTGAAGACGAAGATCCCGGCGATCACCAGCACGCTGCCCGCCGCGATCCACGCGGTGAAGGGCTCGCCGAGGATCAGCACGCCCATCAGGATGGTCGACAGCGGGCCGACCATGCCCGTCTGCGCGGCCGTCGCCGGGCCGATGCGCTCGATCGCCATCATCACCAGCAGCACCGGCACCGCGGTGCACAGGCTCGCGTTCAGGACGGACAGCCAGATCACTTCCGGCGCCACGGCGAAGGCGCTTCCCACCGGCCGCAGCACGACGAACTGCACGATGCAGCACACGCACGCAACGCTCGTGGCCAGGCCCACCAGGCGCAGCGACCCCAGTCGCTGCACGAGCTCGCCGCTGTAGACCAGGTAGATCGCGTAGCTGATGGTGCTGGCGAAGACCAGCAGCGAGCCGAGCGCCACGTTGGCGCCTTCCAGCGTCACCTCGTGGCCGAACACCAGCAGCACGCCCGCGTAGCTCACCGCCATGCCCAGTACCTGGCGTTTCGTGAAACGCCTGCGGTACAAGGCCCACCCGAACAGCAGCACCAGCGTCGGGTTGAGGTAGAGGATCAGCCGCTCGAGCGAGGCGGTGATGTACTGCAGCCCCATGAAGTCGAGCATGCTCGCGAGGTAGTAGCCCGACACGCCGAGCCCCGCGATGCCCATCCAGTCGCGTCCCGTGAGCGGCTCCTTGCCGCGGCTGGCCCACCACGCCATCGCGGCGAAGAGCGGCAGCGCGAACAGCATGCGCAGCATGATCAGCGTGACCGCGTCGACCCCGTAGCGGTAGGCGAGCTTGACGATGATCGCCTTGCCGCTGAAGGCGATCGAGCCCGCCAGCGCCATCGCGAGCCCGCTGCCCAGGCGTGGGGCGGGCGCGGGGACGCCGTTCAATCCGCGAACACCTTCGAGTGCAGGCGCCGCAGCGACGCCCACACGCCCAGCGCGACGATGGGGATGGCCACCGCGGCGGTGGCCTCGGCGCTGAACGGCCAGCCGATGGCGTGCGCGCCCTTGGCCATGTAGCTCACGAGGCCGACGATGTAATAGGTGATCGCCGCGACCGACAGGCCTTCCACCGTGGCCTGCAGCTTCAATTGCAGGCCCTGGCGCCGGTTCATCGCGGCGAGCAACAGCTGGCTGCTTTGCTGCTGCTCGATCTCAACGCGCGTGCGCAGCAGGTTGCTGATGCGCGAGACGCGCTGCGACAGCGCGTCCTGCCGCCGCGTGACCCACGCGCACGTGGAGCGCGCCGGCGACAGGCGCCGTTCCATGAACTCGGCGATGGTCTGCAGGCCCGCCAGGCGCGATTCGCCGATGTCGGCGATGCGCCGGTCCACCAGCTCGAAGTAGGCGGCGCTCGCCGAGAAGCGCGAGTGCGTCGCCGCGTACTGGCCTTCCACTTCGCCGGCGAGTTTGGTCAGCCGGTCGAGCAGCTGCGGTTCCTCGTGGCGCCCCGCCGCGCGGATGGCGCCGGCCAGCTCGGCCAGGCCGCTCTCGGCCGAGGCCAGCACCGCCGCGCCTTCGCGCGCCGCGGGCAGCCCCAGCAGCGCCACCATGCGGTAGGTGTCGATCTCGATCAGCCGCTGCACCAGGCGCCCGAGGCGGCGCGGTGCCAGCCCGCCGGCCAGCAGCACCATGCGCGAGAAGCCGTCGGCGTGCAGCTCGAAGTCGGTGTAGACCTCCGCGTGGCCATCGGCCACGGTCGACGCGACCAGCGATTCGTCGTGCAGCACGTGCTTGACCAGGCTGGTGTCCGCCGAGCCGCGCGCCGGCAGCACCCACAGGTGCAGGCTGGCGATGCATTCGCCCGGCAGCTTCGCCAGCCACTCCTGCGGCACGGCCTCGATGGCCGTGGGCGGCTCGCGCTCGCCGAAGCCCTGCGCGTCGAAGGCGCGCGAGAAGGTCCAGGTGACGAATTCGGTGTGCAGCTCCCAGCGCACGCGAAAGCCCGCGCCGATGTCCATGCGCAGGTGCGAAGCCTGCGCGTCGGGCTGCGGCAGGTGGTGGTCGCGCAGCAGCGCGGCCAGGTGCGCGCGGCTCGCCTCGCGCCCCGCCGCGTCGGCCAGCATGACGACGTGCGAAATCGCCAGCGGCGCGCCCATTGCCTCGGGCGGGCGGGCGTGGATCTCGTTGTGCAGCGCCGTGCGCTGCGGATGCGTGTTCGGCGGCATGGCTCCCCCCCGCTGATTGTGCCCGTACAAAGTGAAGCGGCGCCCGCAGGCGCCGCCTTCTCCGTTCGCGATGCCGTCAATCGACTTCGACGAAGGTTTCCTCGCGCTTGGCCTTGATGGACGGCAGCGCCACGATCACGAGCAGGGCCACCGCGCCCGCCAGCAGGCCCGCCGACAGCGGCCGCGTGACGAACACGCTCCAGTCGCCGCGCGACAGCAGCAGCGCCCGGCGCAGGTTCTCTTCCATCATCGGCCCCAGGATGAAGCCGAGCAGCAGCGGCGCCGGTTCGCACCCGAGCTTGATGAACACGTAGCCGATCACGCCGAAGGCCGCGACCATCCACACGTCGAAAGTGTTGTTGTTGGTGGAGTACACGCCCACCGCGCAGAACAGCACGATGGCCGGGAACAGCCAGCGGTAGGGCACGGTCAGCAGCTTGATCCACATGCCGATCAGCGGCAGGTTCAGGATCACGAGCATCGCGTTGCCGATCCACATCGAGGCGATCAGGCCCCAGAACAGCTGCGGGTTGCTGGTCATCACCTGCGGGCCCGGCTGGATGTTGTGGATGGTCATCGCGCCCACCATCAGCGCCATCACGGCGTTGGGCGGGATGCCCAGCGTCAGCAGCGGGATGAAGGAAGTCTGGGCGCCGGCGTTGTTGGCGGACTCGGGCGCCGCGATGCCGCGGATGTTGCCTTTGCCGAATTCGATTTCGCCGGGCTTCGTGCCCATCTTCTTCTCGAGCGCGTAGGCCGCGAAGGCCGCCAGCAGCGCGCCGCCGCCGGGCAGGATGCCCAGTGCCGAGCCCAGGCTCGTGCCGCGCAACACCGCGGGCGCCATGGCCTTGAAGTCTTCCTTGGTGGGCAGCAGGCCCGACACCTTGGCGGTGAACACCTCGCGGTGCTCGCTGGGCACCGACAGGTTGCTGATGATCTCGCCGTAGCCGAACACGCCCATGGCGACGACCACGAAGCCGATGCCGTCGGTGAGTTCCGGGATGTCGAACGAATAGCGCGCCACGCCCGAGTTCACGTCGGTGCCGACCAGGCCGAGCAACAGGCCCAGCACGATCATCGCGATGGCCTTGATGAGCGAACCCGAGGCCAGCACCACGGCGCCGATCAGGCCCAGGATCATGAGCGAGAAGTATTCGGCGGGGCCGAACTTGAACGCCAGTTCCGTCAGCGGCGGCGCGAACGCGGCCAGGATCAGCGTGCCGACGCAGCCGGCGAAGAATGAGCCGAGGCCGGCGGCCGCGAGCGCGGGCCCGGCCCGCCCCCTTCGCGCCATCTGGTAGCCGTCGATACAGGTGACGACCGACGACGATTCGCCCGGTAGGTTCACCAGGATGGCGGTGGTGGAGCCGCCGTACTGCGCGCCGTAGTAGATGCCGGCCAGCATGATCAGCGCCGACACGGGCGGCAGCGCATACGTGGCGGGCAGCAGCATGGCGATCGTGGCCACCGGGCCGATGCCCGGGAGCACGCCGATCAGCGTGCCCAGCAGGCAGCCGATGAAGCAGTACAGCAGGTTGATCGGCGTGAAGGCCACGCCGAAACCGATGGAAAGGTTGGCAATCAGATCCATGTCGTTCTCTTTCGCTTCAGCCCGTGATGAACTTGGGCCACACGGGGAACTGCAGCTTGAGCAGCACGATGAAGGCAAGGTAGCTCACGATGCTGAGCACCACGGCAAGGACCGCCACTTCCTTCCAGTTGAATTCGTCGCCGGCCATCGCGGCCACGAAGGTCAGGCCGATGATCGCGACGATCAGGCCCATGTGCGGCAGGCCGATGCTGGGCAGGCCGCCCAGCAGGATGCCGAACAGCACGTTGGCCGCGATGATGTAGCCCAGGGGCCGCCAGGCCCACTTGCCGATCGGCTCGCCATCTTCTGTCTCGATCGCGAGGGCTTCGAAGATGATGAAGGCGCCCAGGCCCGCGAGCACGATGCCCAGGACGAGCGGGAAGTAGCCCGGCCCCATCCGCGCCGCCTCGCCGACGTTATAGCGGGTCGCACCCCACGAGAATCCCAGCCCGACCGCCATGAACATGAGGCCGGCCCAGAAGTCCCTCTGGCTCTTGATTTTCACGTCGCTGTCTCCTTGCCCTCAACGGCATTACGGTGGCGCGATTGTGGTCGCAATGCCCCCTCGGAAGGATGTGGGTTTCACCTACCGGCGCTCAGCGTCCGGTCAGGTCGCCTACTCGAGCGGAGGCGTCGCAGTGAGCACTTCCTCGATGGTGGTCACGCCCTCGGCCACCCGCAGCGCACCGGCAAGGCGCAGGGGCCTCATCCCATCCGTGACGGCCTGGCGGCGCAGGTTGTCCATCGCCGGCGAGACGTTCACCTTGTCCTTGAACGCTTCGGACACGGTGAGCAGCTCGTACAGGCCCATGCGGCCGAGGAAGCCCGTCATGCGGCAGTCCACGCAGCCCACCGGCTTGTAGGGCTGCCAGGTGCCGGTGATCTTCCAGGGCTTCACCAGCGCGTCCACCTCGGCCCTGGACGCGGTCTCGTCGAGCACGCGGCATTGCTTGCACAAGGTGCGCACCAGGCGTTGCGCCAGCACGCCGCTCACGGTCGCGTTGATGAGGTAGGGCGGCACGCCCAGCTCCATCAGGCGCGTGATGGCCGACGGCGCGTCGTTGGTGTGCAGCGTCGAGAACACGAGGTGGCCGGTGAGCGCCGCCTGCACCGCCATCTCGGCCGTCTCGAGGTCGCGGATCTCGCCGACCATGATGATGTCCGGGTCCTGGCGCATCAGCGCGCGCAGGCCTTCGGCGAACCCGAAGTCCAGCTGCGGCTGCACCTGCGTCTGGTTGAACGCGGGCTCGATCATCTCGATCGGGTCCTCCACGGTGCTCACGTTCACCTCTTCGGTGGCCAGGCGCTTGAGCGTGGAGTACAGCGTGGTGGTCTTGCCCGAGCCCGTGGGGCCGGTGACGAGGATGATGCCGTGCGGCCGCTTGACCAGCTGCTCCCAGCGCTGCGCGTCGTGCGCAGAGAAGCCGAGCGCGTCGAGGTCCTTCACCGCCGTGTCGGGGTCGAAGATGCGCATCACCATCTTCTCGCCGAAGGCCGTGGGCAGCGTCGACAGGCGCATCTCGATCTCGTCGCCGCGCGGGTTGCGCGTCTTGATGCGGCCGTCCTGCGGGCGGCGCTTCTCGACCACGTCCATGCGGCCGAGCAGCTTGATGCGCGCCGTCATCGCGTTGAGCACGGCGATGGGCATCTGGTAGACCGGGTGCAGCACGCCGTCGATGCGGAAGCGGATCACGCCCTGCTCGCGGCGCGGCTCCAGGTGGATGTCGCTCGCGCGCTGGTCGAAGGCATAGGTCCACAGCCAGTCGACCACCTGCACCACGCCCTGGTCGTTGGCGTCCAGCTGCTTGTTGCTCTTGCCCAGCTCGACCAGCTGCTCGAAGCTCGCCGCGCCCGCGTTGCCGCCGGCCTTCTGCGCCGCGCGCACCGACTTGGCCAGCGCGAAGAACTCGGCCGTGTAGCGGTGGATGTCCTGCGGGTTGGACAGCACGCGGCGCACCTTGCGGCGGGCCTGGCGCTCCACCTCGTCGACCCAGCCGGTGATGAAGGGCTCGGCGGTGGCGATGACGCACTCGGTGGGCGTGACCTGCACCGGCAGCACGCGGTGCCGCTCGGCGTAGCCCGCGCTCATGATGTCGGCGACCTTGCCCACGTCCACCTTCAGCGGGTCGATGCGCAGGTAGTCCAGGCCCGTGCGCTGCGCGAGCCACTGCGTGAGCATCTCGATGTCCAGCGGCTTGCCGTCGCTGGCGCGCGTGACGGCCACGGCCGCGAGGCGCACCAGCGGGTGCTGGGCGCTTTCGGCCTGCGAGCAGCGCGCGATGGTGCGGCGCGCCTCCTCGGGCGTGATCACGGCGTCGTGCTCCATCCACTCGACGAGCGTGCGCCAGTCCAGCGGGCCGTGCGGCGTGGTGCGGGCGGAGGCCTTGTCCTTGTGCTTGGCGGTTGCGGCGGTCATGCGGTGGGTGCGGTGGGCCTGAACGAACGCAGCCACTTGCGCGCCGGCAGGCCCCAGCGAGTTTCGATGGTTTCCGCGCGGCGGGCAAGCTCGCCGCGCTCCGGTGTCACGGGGGCGCGCAGGGCGACCACGACGGTGTTGCCCTCGCGCGTCGGGCGGAAGGCCCACACCGCGTCCTCGCCGAAGGCAGCCACGATGCGGCGCAGGCTTTCGCCGTAGCTGGAGTCGCGGCCGAAGAGGTTCACCACCATCGCGCCGTCGGCGGTGAGGAGCTTGCGGCAGTCGGCGTAGAAGGCCTTCGAGTCGAGCACGGGCGCGGCCGCTTCATGGTCGTACAGGTCCACCTGCAGCGCGTCGACCTGGCCGCGCCAGTGGTCGTGCGAAGCCACTTCGCCCGCGTCGCCCAGGATGACCGACAGGCGCGCGTCGTCGGCGGGCAGCTTGAACCACAGGCGGCAGGCCGCGACCACCTGCGGGTTGAGCTCGATGGCCGTCACCTTCATGCGCAGTTTGCGGTGCGAAAACTTGGTGAGCGACGCCGCGCCCAGGCCGAACTGCATCGCGTGGCGCTGCGCCACCGTCGCGGGCTCGACGAAGAGCAGCCACGCCATCATCCGCTGCACGTACTCCAGCTCCAGCTCGTAGGGCCGGCGCAGGTCCATGGACCCCTGCACCCAGGGCGTGCCCAGGTGCAGGTAGCGGATGTCGCCGTGGTCGGAGAACGTGACTTCGGGCAGCAACTCGGGTTTCTTCACGGCGCGCGATTATGGGCTGCCCAGCAGTGGGCCCAGCCGGGGCAGCGCATCGACGGCGTTGGCGCGCAGGGCTGCGGCCAGTTCGTCCTCGCCGATGCCGCGCAGCTGCGCCAGCACGGCGGCGATGCGCGGCAGCTCGCCGGGCTCGTTGCGCCCTTGCGGCACGCCCTGGGCGCGCTCTTCCGCGGTCCGGTACAACCAGTGCGGCGGGATGTCGGGCGAGTCGGTCTCCAGCACGAGGGCTTCCAGCGGCAGCTCCACCGCCAGCCGGCGCACCTGCTGCGCGCGCTCGTAGGTCAGGGTGCCGCCGAAGCCCAGCTTGAACCCCAGCCGCACGAACTCGTGGGCCTGCTGCAGGCTGCCGTTGAAGGCATGCGCGATGCCGCGCACGGGGATCCGGCGCAGGTGTTTGAGGAGCGCGTCGGCCGAGCGCCGCACGTGCAGGATCACCGGCAGGCCGTGGCGGCGCGCCAGCGCGAGCTGCTCGCCATAAAAAAGTTCCTGTCGCGCCGGGTCCAGGCCGGGCACGAACAGGTCGATGCCGATCTCGCCCACCGCCACCAGGCGCGGGTCGGCGGCGTGGGCCGCCAGCGCCGCGTCGAGCAGGACCAGGTCCTCATCCGCCGCCCGCGGGGTGCAGAGCGGGTGGATGCCCAGCGCGTAGCTGTCGCGGCCGGCGTGCGCGAGTTCCCGCACGGCGTCGAAATTCGCCGCCTCCACCGCCGGGACCACGCAATGCGTCACACCGGCGTGGCGCGCGCGCTCACGCACCTGCTCCCGGTCGGCCGCGAATTCGGGCGCGTCCAGGTGGCAGTGCGTGTCGATCCAGCTGGCCATCGCGGGGCATGATGCCTGAAGGAGCTACGCGCTCCTACGTGCAGCCGAGCTCAAACCGTGCTACTGTGCAGGCGAGGTTTTCATGCGCAGGCCCGCCCTCTACAGCTCCAGCCGGCAGCAGCGACAGCAGCAGCCGGAAGCGCCTCGCGGGGCGCCGGAAGCCGCGCAGCCTGCCGCCCCCGCCACCCCCCGCCGCTTCGACCCCGCCAGCCCCCGCGTGCTCTGGGCGGTGATCCTGCTCATGGCCATGGCGCTGGTGTACAGCCTGAGCCTGTCGCTGCGCCACGGCCCGCGCGCGATCACGCAGGAAGATATCGACAAGGCCGTGCTCAAGACCATGGAGACGCAGACCCTGCCCTCCGAGTACGCCAAGGCCTACGACAGCATCCGCCCCGCCGTGGTGCGCGTCGTGAGCTACGTCAAGAAGAGCCGCCTGAAGGAGGCGCTCGAGAAGGCGCACCCCACGCCCAAGTCCCCCAAGACCGCCAAGCCCAAGCCGCTCGGCCCGGCGCTGGAAGGCGACAAGCTGGCCAAGGCCGACGATGACGAGGAAGTCGAGCAGGGCGTGGGCACCGGCGTCGTCATCATCGACAAGGGCGTGATCCTGACCAACCTGCACGTGGTCTCGGGCGCCGACAAGATCAAGGTCACCTTCTCCGACGGCCTGGAAGCCGACGCCTCCATCACCGGCGTGCAGCCCGAGAACGACCTGGCCGTGCTGCAGGCGCGCAAGATCCCCGACGACCTGATCGCCGCCACCATGCGTTCCACCGCCGACCTGCAGCCCGGCGACAAGGTGATGGCGGTGGGCTTCCCCTTCGGCATCGGCCCTTCCGCCTCCGGCGGCGTGGTGTCGGGCCTGAAGCGCTCGTTCCGCTCGCCCGAGGGCAAGCAGGAGATGAACAACCTGATCCAGTTCGACGCGGCGGCCAACCCCGGCAATTCCGGCGGCCCGCTCGTCACGATGGACGGCGAGGTGGTGGGCATCGTCACGGCGATCCTCAACCCCACGCCCGCCCGCACCTTCATCGGCATCGGCTTCGCGGTGCCCATCGAGAACGCCGCCACGGCGGCCGGCCTGCCGCCGTTCTGAGGCGGCTTTTTTTCGTTTTCAACGCAGGGGCAGCATGGATTCGACGACCCGCCAGGACAGCGACACCGCGCAGCTGATGGAACAGATCCTCTACGAGGTCAAGCGCGTGGTGGTGGGCCAGGACCGCTTCCTCGAACGCGTGATGGTCGCCATGCTCGCGCAAGGCCACCTGCTCGTCGAAGGCGTGCCGGGCCTGGCCAAGACGCTCACGGTGAAGACGCTCGCGCAGACGGTGCGCGGCCAGTTCAAGCGCATCCAGTTCACGCCCGACCTGGTGCCGGCCGACCTGGTGGGCACGCGCATCTACAACCAGAAGACCGGCGACTTCAGCACCTCGCTGGGCCCGGTGTTCACCAACCTGCTGCTGGCCGACGAAATCAACCGCGCGCCGGCCAAGGTGCAAAGCGCGCTGCTCGAGGTGATGCAGGAGCGCCAGGTGACCATCGCCGGCGAGACGCACAAGGTGCCCGACCCGTTCCTGGTGATGGCCACGCAGAACCCCATCGAGACCGAAGGCACCTACCCGCTGCCCGAGGCGCAGGTGGACCGCTTCATGATGAAGGTGCTGGTGGACTACCCCACCGACGAGGAAGAGTTCGTCATCGTCGAGCGCGTCACCGGCCCCCGGGTGGACGTGACGGCGGTGGCCACCACGGAACAGCTGGCGCACCTGCAGCACGAATGCCGCCGCGTGTACGTCGACCCGTCGCTGGTGCAGTACGCGGTGCGCCTCGTCTCCGCGACGCGCAACCCCGACAAGCACGGCCTGAAGGACTTGGCGAAGTACATCACCTTCGGCGCCAGCCCGCGCGCCACCATCAACCTGACCGAAGCCTCGCGCGCGCTCGCGATGCTGCGCGGCCGCACCTACGTGCTGCCCGAGGACATGACCGACCTGGTGGCCGACGTGTTCCGCCACCGCATCGTGCTGTCTTACGAGGCGCTGTCCGAAGGCCTCACGCCCGACGCGCTGGTCGGCAAGATCATGGCCAAGATCCCCGCTCCGCCGAAACCGCTGGAACATGAAAAACTGGTGGCGTAAGAAGGCCGAGCCGCAGGCGCCGGCCTCCACCTCGCCCGTGGCCGTGCGCCCGTCGGCGGAGAACGTGCTCAAACGCCTGGAATGGACGGTGATCCGCCGCCTGGACGGGCTGCTGCAGGGCGACTACCGCACGCTGCTGCGCGGCGCGGGCCTGGACCTGGCCGACCTGCGCGAGTACCAGCACCACGACGACGTGCGCCACATCGACTGGAACGTCACCGCGCGCCTGCAGGTGCCGCACGTGCGCGAGTTCACCGAAGACCGCGAGATGGCCGCCTGGTTCCTGGTGGACCTGTCGCCCTCGGTCGACTTCGGCTCGGGCGAGTTCGCCAAGCGCAGCATCAGCTCGGAGTTCACCGCCGTGCTCGCGCGCATCCTCACGCGCCACGGCAACCGCGTCGGCGCGATGCTCTACGGCGCCGGCGTGGACGAGGTCATCCCCACCCGCGGCGGCCGCCGCCACGTGCTGCACCTGCTCGATGCCGTGCAGAAGCGCCAGGCCGCGGGCGAGACGGGCACGACGAAATTGCGTGACCTGCTCGAAGCCGGCGCGGCCATGATCAAGCGGCGCTCCACCATCTTCGTGGTCTCCGACTTCATCAGCGAACCCGGCTGGGAGCGCGCCCTGGCCCTGCTGGCGCAGCGGCACGAAGTGGTGGCCGTGCGCGTGGTGGACCCGCTGGAGCTGGACCTGCCCGACCTTGGCCTCATCACCATGCGCGACGTGGAAACCGGCGAGCAGCTGCTCGTCGACACGCACGACGCGGGCTTCCGCAAGCGCTTCTCGCGCATCGCCGCGCAGCGCGAGGCCGAGCTGCGCGACGCCTTCGTCAAGGCCGGGGTCGACGCGCTGGAGCTCGCCACCGACGGCGACCTGGCCGACGCCGTCATCCGTTTCGTCGAACTGCGCAAGCGCCGCGCCCGGCTCGCCGCCGGCGGCGGCCTGCCCGCCCACCTGAGGGCCGCATGAACTTCCTCTGGCCCCAGTTCCTCTGGTTCATGGCGGCGCTGCCGCTGCTGGTGCTGCTGTACGTGTGGATGCTGCGCCGCAAGCGCAAGACCGCGCTGAAGTACGCGTCGCTGTCCATCGTCAAGGAGGCCATGGGCGCGCGCCAGGGCCTCAAGCGCCACATCCCGCCGCTGCTCTTCCTCTTCGCGATGGCCGCGATGCTGTTCGCCGCCTCGCGGCCGGTTGCGGTCATCACGCTGCCGTCCAACCAGCAGACCATCATCCTGGCGATGGACGTCTCGGGCTCGATGCGCGCCACCGACGTGCAGCCCAGCCGCCTCGTCGCCGCGCAGAACGCGGCCAAGGCCTTCATCACCGAGCTGCCGCGCCACGTGAAGGTGGGCATCGTGGCCTTCGCCGGCTCGGCGCAGGTCGCGCAACTGCCGACGATCAACCGCGAGGACCTGGTCACCGCCATCGACCGCTTCCAGCTGCAGCGCGCCACGGCCACCGGCAACGCCATCGTGATCTCGCTGGCCACGCTGTTTCCCGACGACGGCATCGACCTGCAGTCGCTGCAGACCGGCCGCGACCGCCAGAAGGGCTTCGCCATCGACGCCGAGAAGAAGGAAAAGAAGGTGCGCGAGCCCGTCGCGCCCGGCTCCTACACCTCGGCCGCGATCATCATGCTCACCGACGGCCAGCGCACCACGGGCGTGGACCCGATCGAGGCCGCCAAGCTCGCCGCCGACCGCGGCATCCGCGTCTACACGGTGGGCATCGGAACGGTGGACGGCGAAACGATCGGCTTCGAAGGCTGGTCGATGCGCGTGCGCCTGGACGAGGAAACGCTCAAGCAGATCGCGACCAAGACCAACGCCGAGTACTTCTACGCCGGCACGGCGGCGGACCTGAAGAAGGTCTACGAGTCGCTCAGCTCGAAGCTGACGGTCGAGAAGAAGGAGACCGAGATCTCGGCGCTGTTCGCGATGGCGGCCGCGGGCCTCGCGCTGCTGTCCGCAGCACTCTCCCTGCTGTGGTTTAACCGGATTCTTTGAGCACGCCCGACGCGAGCCGCATCACGCGGCCGCACTTGCGCGCCAGCACCTCGTCGTGCGTCACCAGGATGAAGGCCGTGCCGCGGTCGCGCGCGAGCTGCATCATCATCTCGAACACCACGTCGGCGGTGCTGCGGTCCAGGTTGCCGGTGGGCTCGTCGGCCATCACGCATGCCGGGTTGGTGACCAGCGCCCGCGCGATCGCCACGCGTTGGCGTTCGCCGCCCGAGAGTTCCGCGGGCCGGTGCTTCACGCGCGCGCCCAGCCCCACGGCTTCGAGCGTCTTCGCGGCCTGTTCGTGCGCCTCGTGCAACTGCATGCGGCGGATGCGCAGCGGCATCGCCACGTTGTCCAGCGCCGAGAACTCCGGCAGCAGGTGGTGGAACTGGTAGACGAAGCCCAGGTGCTTGTTGCGCAACTGGCCCTGGGCCGCCGCGTCGAGCTGCGTGAAGGCTTCGCCCATCAGCCGCACGCTGCCCGCCGTCGGCGCATCCAGGCCGCCCAGCAGGTGGAGCAGCGTGCTCTTGCCCGAGCCCGACGCGCCGACGATGGCGACCGTGTCGCCGCGGCGCACGTCGAGGGCTATGCCCTTGAGCACCTCGACGTCGATGTCGCCTTCGTGGAACCGTTTGGTGATGCCTTCGGCCTGCAGGACCGCGCCGTTGTCACTCATAGCGCAGGGCCTCCGCGGGATTCACGCGGCTGGCGCGCCAGCTGGGGTAGATCGTCGCGACGAAGGCGAGCACGAGCGAAATGATGGCAATGGGCAGGATGTCCGCCTGCTGCGGCTCGCTGGGCATGCGCGAGATCAGGTAGATGTCGCGCGGCAGGAAGCTCACCTGCAAGATGTTCTCGATGGCCGGCACGATCACGTCGATGTTGAAGGCCACCGCCAGGCCCAGCACCAGGCCCGCGAGCGTGCCGATCACACCCACCGCGGCGCCCTGCACGACGAAGATGCCCATGATGCTGCCCGGCGACGCGCCCAGCGTGCGCAGGATGGCGATGTCGGCGCGCTTGTCGGTCACCGTCATCACCAGCGTGCTCACGAGGTTGAACGCGGCCACCGCGACGATCAGCGTGAGGATGATGAACATCATGGTCTTTTCGACCTTCACGGCCGCGAACCACGTGCGGTTCTGCTGCGTCCAGTCGCGCACGATGGGGTGGCCCGTGAGCGTGGTGGCCAGCTGCGCGGCGACTTCGGGCGCCTGGTGCAGGTCCTTGAGCTTCAGGCGCACGCCCGTCGGCCCCTCGAGCCGGAAGATGCGCGCGGCGTCTTCCTCGTGCAGCAGCGCCAGGCCGCTGTCGTATTCGAAGTGGCCGGAATCGAAGGTGCCCACCACGGTCATCTGCTTCAGGCGCGGCACGACGCCCGCGGGCGTCACCTGCCCGCCCGGCGCGATCATCGTGACGGGGTCGCCCTCGCGCACGCCGAGGTTGCGCGCGAGCTCGCCACCCAGCACGATGCCGAACTCGCCCGGCTTCAGGCGCGACAGCACCTGCTTCATGTTCGCCGCGAGGTCGGTCACCTCCGGCTCGCGCGCGGGGTCGATGCCGCGCATGATCGCGCCGCGCATGTCCTCGCCGCGCGCCAACAGCGATTGCGCCGCGATGAACGGCGCGGCGCCGACCACCTGCGGGTTGCGGCGCGCTTCCTCGATGGTCTTGTTCACGTCGGCCAGCGTGCCACCGGTGGCGCCGTAGATTTCGATGTGCGAGACCACGCCCAGCATGCGGTCGCGCACCTCCTTCTGGAAGCCGTTCATCACCGACAGCACGATGATGAGCGCGGCCACGCCCAGCGCGATCCCGAGCATCGAGACGCCCGAGATGAAGGAGATGAAGCCGTTGCGGCGGGTCGCCCGGCCGGCGCGCGTGTAGCGCCAGCCCAGCGCCAGTTCGTAGGGGATGCTCACCGGATATGCAGGAAGTGGCCCAGCCGCGCATTGTGGCATCGCCGAGAATACAGCTGTGTCGGACGCTGCCCACTTGTTGATCCCTTTCGCATCGTGCGACGACCGCGGCTGCGCCGAGGCGCGGCGCACGCTCCGGCTGCCGGCGCTGGAACAGCTGCTGGCGCGCCTGCAGCCGGCCGCCGCCGACGAAGGCGACGAGCACATGCTCGCCATGCCCCACGAAAGGGTGCTGGCGCGCGAATTCGGCATCGCCGCGCCCGACGGCTGCGTGCCGTGGGCGGCGTGGCAGGTCGCGCAGGCCGGGCGCGACCCGCAAGGGGCCGCGTGGGCGTGGATCACGCCCTGCCACTGGCAGGTGGGCCAGGACCACGTGGCGATGGCGCACCCGCAGCAGCTGCAGCTGTCCGGCGAGGAATCGCAGGCCCTGCTCGCCGCGATGCGGCCCTACTTCGAGCAGGACGGCATCGCGCTCGAGTACGAGGGGCCGACGCAGTGGCTGGCGCGCGGCGAGGTGTTCCGCGGCTTCGCGTCGGCCTCGCTGGACCGCGTGAGCGGCCGCGTGATCGACCGCTGGATGCCGCGCGGCGACGCGGGCAAGGCGGTGCGGCGCCTGCAGCAGGAGATGCAGATGCTCCTGTACACGAACGAGACCAACGAGGAACGCGCGCGGGGCGGCCTGCCGGTGGTCAACTCCTTCTGGTTGAGCGGCACGGGCGCGCTGCCCGCCTCGGCCGCGCCCCGCGCCCCGGACGGCCTTCAGGTCACGAAGAACCTGCGCGACGCCGCCCTGCTGCAGGACTGGCAGGCGTGGGCCTCGGCATGGCGCCAGGTCGACGAACGCGAGTGCATGCGCCTCGTGGCGGCGCTGGACCGCGGGGAACAAGTCGCGCTGACGTTGTGCGGCGAACGCAACGCCCGCACATTCGCAGGCGCGGGCGGCGGTTTCTTGGGCAAACTGCGGGCAACGCTGCGCGGCAAGCGCGCGGCGCAAGTTCTCGAATCCCTATGAAGATCCTCACGCGCGACATCCCCCCGCGGGCCGCATGGACGCTGGAGCAGGCGGGCGTGCACCCCCTGCTCGCGCGCCTGTACGCGGCGCGCGGCGTGCTCGCGGCCGACGAACTCGACGACGGCCTGGCCCGGCTGCTGCCGCCCGCCGGCATGAAGGGCCTGGCCGAAGCCGCGGTGCTCTTGGCCGACGCCATCGCCGCCAACCGCCGCCTGTGCATCGTCGCCGACTACGACTGCGACGGCGCCACGGCCTGCGCCGTCGCCCTGCGCGGGCTGAAGCTGCTGGGTGCGCAGCAGGTGGACTACATCGTGCCGGACCGCGTGGTGGACGGCTACGGCCTGACGCCCGCGATCGCCCAGCGCGTGAAGGACCGCGGCGCGGACATTCTCGTCACCGTCGACAACGGCATCGCGAGCGTCGAAGGCGTGGCCACGGCCAACGCACTGGGCCTGCAGGTGCTGGTCACCGACCACCACCTGCCCGGGCCGCAGTTGCCCGACGCGGCGGTGATCGTCAACCCGAACCAGCCGGGCTGCGGTTTCGAAAGCAAGTCCATCGCCGGCGTGGGCGTGATGTTCTACGTGCTGATGGCGCTGCGCTCGGAGCTGCGTTCGCGCGGCGCCTTCGATGCGGCGACGCAGCCCAAGCTCGACACGCTGCTGCCGCTGGTGGCGCTCGGCACCGTGGCCGACGTGGTAAAGCTCGACGCCAACAACCGCCGCCTGGTCGCGCAGGGCCTGCGGCGCATCCGCGCCGGCGCCCTGCCGTGCGGCCTGGCCGCGCTCTTCAAGGCCGCGGGCCGCCAGCACCTCGTGGCGACCACCTTCGACTTCGGCTATTCGCTGGGCCCGCGCATCAATGCGGCGGGGCGCCTGGATGACATGCGACTGGGCATCGAGTGCCTGCTGACCGACGACCCGGTCCGCGGCGAAGAACTGGCCCTGCGCCTGGACGGCATCAACCGCGACCGCCAGGGCATCGAAGGCGGCATGCGCGAGCAGGCGATGGAGATCGTCGAGTCGCTCTTCGACGAAAGCGACGTGCCGCCGCCGGCCGTGTGCGTCTTCGATCCCGATTTCCACGAAGGCGTGGTCGGCATCGTCGCCTCGCGCATCAAGGACAAGTGGCACCGCCCCACCTTCGTGTTCGCGGCGAGTTCGGTCGAAGGCAAGGAGCACGAGCTGAAGGGCTCGGGCCGCTCCATCCCGGGCTTCCACTTGCGCGACGCGCTGGACCTGGTGGCCAAGCGCCATCCGGGCGTGCTGCTGCGCTTCGGCGGCCACGCGATGGCCGCGGGCTGCACCATCGCCGAGGAACACCTGGACGTGTTCGAGAACGCCTTCGCGCAGGTCGCGCAGGAGTGGCTCGATGCCGCCACGCTGATGCGCCGCATCGACACCGATGGCCCGCTCGCGCCGGAGTACCGCCGCCCTGACCTGGTCGAGACGCTGCACGCGGTGGTGTGGGGCCAGGGCTTCGCGCCGCCCGTGTTCTCCGAGGAGGTGGAGGTCGTCTCGCAGCGCCTCGTGGGCGACAAGCACCTGCAGCTGAAGTTGCGCCACCAGGGCCAGCCGGTCGATGCGATCTGGTTCGGCCACACCGACCCGCTGCCGGCGCGCGTGAAGATCGCCTTCCGCCTCGACGCCGATGAATGGCAGGGCGTTCGCCGCGTGCGCTTCCTGGTCGAGGGAGCGGAGCTCTAGGCCCCGCCCCCGGCACGCTTACAGGACGAAGTCGCGAGCCACCAGGCTCGTCACCCCCAGCAATTCCACTTCGAGTTCGGCATCGGTATCGCCGTCGATGCTGGCCTGCAGCATGTGAGTCGCGGCATCGAAGCGTACGAGCCCGGCTGCCGAAGCGAAATCCGAGAAGTTCGCTGCGCCGATGAACTTGAACTTCTGGTTGCCGTCGCGAGTCACGTCCGCGTCGATCACCGAAAGGTTGATGTGCTCGCGCGCCGTGACGTCGAAGTCGGTGATGACGTCGATGGCGGGCGAGGCGCTGTCGCTGACCGAGAGGTAGCTGAAGGTATCGGCGCCCAGCCCGCCCGTGAGCGTGTCGGCGCCGCCGCCGCCGATGAGCGTGTTGCTCGCAGAGTTGCCGGTGATGATGTTGTCGAGCGAATTTCCCGTCGCCGTCGCCTTGCGGTTACCCACGAGAAGCACGTTCTCAACGAAATCGCCGAGTTCGAACCGGTCCGTCGCTTGCACGGTGTCGACACCTTCGCCGGCGAGCTCGATGACCACGTCGCCGCGCCCGACGAGATAGACGTCGTCTCCGTCGCCGCCGAGCATCGTTTCGCGGGCATTGCCGCCGGCCAGGACGTCGTTGCCGGGCGAGCCGATGAGCGTGGTGCTGCCGGGCGTCGGCACGATCACCGCACCGATGGCCGACGTCATCGCCTCCGTCACGGAATCGGTGTTCCCATCGCCGTCGATGTAGGTGGCGGTGACCGAAATGACGGTTCCGACGTCCGCGGATCCGAGCAGGTAGGTGTCCGAGGTGGCGCCGCCGATGGGTGTGCCGTCTGAGTTCCATTGGTACGAGATGACGCCGATGCCGTCCACGTCCGCGAGCGTATTGGTGGCGGTGAGCGTGTTTCCGGCCAGGCCGGTGCCGCTGATGGTGACGTTGCCCGTGGGCAGGTCGTCCACGGGCGTGAGGTCGAGCGTGAGGGTGTACGTCGCGCTCTCGGCATCCGACTGGTCGAGCACCTTGAACGTCAGGGACTCGTCGGTGTTGTCGTTGGCCGCCGGCGTGTAGACCAGCAGGTTCGCGGCCAAGTCGGCCGCCGTGACCAGGTCGCCCGCAGACACCGGCGTGCCGTTGAGCGCCAGCACGCCGTTGGCCGGAAGGGTGACGATGCGCACGGACTTGAGCGAGTCGCCGGTGTCGACGTCGGCGAAGCTGCCGAAGTGCGAGGCGTCGAGCGTCTGGGCCGTGTCTTCGTCGAAGGTCACGGAGTCGGCCGCCGAGGTGGGCGCGTCGTTGGCGCCGTGGATGGTCACGGTGAGCGTGGCGGTGCTCGTGTTGCCCGCGGCGTCCTGGACCGTGTAGACGATCGCGTCGGTCAGCGTGTCCGTCGACGTGGCGAGCGCATCGACGGCCGAGTCGGCGGCATTCACCGCATACGTGTAACTGCCATTCGAATTGATCGTAAAGGTGCCGTGCGTGCCGGTGACCGCGGCGCCAACGTCGCCTGGCGCGCCTCCCACGGCATTGATCGACATGGTGTGGGTGTCGGAATCATTCGTGATCACGTTGCCGGTCGCGTCGACGGCCGCGGAAGTGCCCGGTTCAGTGGCGTCGCCCGTATCGTCGTTCGCGTTCGGTGCGGTCGTGTCGATGGTGATCGCGAGGCCCGTCGACGCCACGCTGGTGTTGCCGGCCGCATCCGTTGCCTTGGCGGTCACCGTGTGGGCGCCCGTCGAGAGCGTGCTCACCGTGATCGACCAGTTGCCGCTGCCGTCGGCCGAGCCCGTGCCAACCACCGTCGTCCCGTCCGTGTCGTATAGCGTCACCGTCGCGTTGGCTTCGGCCGTGCCGCTAAACGTCGGCGTGTCGTCGTTGGTCAGGTTGTCG